>NZ_JBEXMW010000008.1:195659-505431 GCF_040610775.1 Nonomuraea sp. NPDC003709
TGTACAGCGACAGGTGCCCGCCCAGCAGCTCCCGCGTCTCGTCGAGCTGCCGTCGCAGCTGCCCGGCGCGCCCGGCCGGTAGGCGGTTGACACCGCCACACCTTCACCACGAAACTCTCCCGAAACACCGCAAGGTGCGTACTGTAAACGTTTACGGGAGCGGTTGATGCGCAAACCCCGCTGGCTCGCCGTGCTCGCCGTCCTGGCGTCACTGACCTTCCTGGCCGCTCCGGGCGAGACGGAGGTACGGGCGGGCGGCACGCTGGCCGCCGGCTCCGCCCCGTCGCGGGCACTGGGCGAGAACATCGCCTTCAACGTCTACCTGCCCACCGGCTACGACCGTGGCACCGACCGCCACCCCGTGCTCTACCTGCTGCACGGCCGGGGCGACACCATGCAGGCGTGGACCCGGGTCAAGACCCTGCTCGACGACATGATCCGTACCAGGCGCATCCCGCCCGTCATTGCCGTCATGCCGGACGCCCCCTGGAGCGAGCGTGGCAGCTGGTACGCCGACTCGCGCTACACCGGCGCCGACCTGCCGGGAAAGCCGGTCGAGACGGCCCTGACCAGGGACCTGGTGGCGTACGTGGACGCGACGTACCGTACGGCGCCCATCAGGGAGGCCCGCCTGGTCGGCGGGTACTCGATGGGCGGCGCGGGCGCGCTGCGGTTCGCGCTCGCGCACCAGGACCTGTTCAGCGCCGCCGCCGTGCTCAGCCCGGCCGTCTACACGCCGCTGCCGCCGTCCGACTCCTCCGCCCGCGACTACGGGGCGTTCGGCAAGGACGGCGAGAAGTTCTCCGACGAGGTCTACCGGGAGCTCAACTACCCGGCGCTGCTGCCGAAGCTGGATCCCGACCTGCCGGTGCGGCTGTTCATGGCGGTCGGCGACGACGAGTACGCCAACCCGGACCCCGCCGACGCCCGCCACGACCTGGACTTCGAGTCCGCCGCCCTCTACAACGCCGCCCGGCGCTCGCCCGCGCTCTCCGCGCAGCTGCGCGTCCTGGACGGCGGCCACGACTGGACGGTGTGGGAGCCCGCCTTCGAGCAGGCCATGGCCGAGCTCGGCCCGGGCCTCAGCGTCACGCCGCCGACCGGCCTGCCCGCCCCGCTGTACGGAACGGCCGGCCCCGACTGGGCCGGGGGAGTGGCGGCCCACGCGGACGGCTCCCTGACCATCGGATACGCGGCCGGCGGGAACGCGGTCCTCACCCGCGTCGGCGGCTGGACCAAGCAGCTCGGCACCGCGGCCGACGAGCGGTTGTACGGCGTGGCGGCCCTGCCGGACGGCGGCGTGCTGGCGGCCGGCTACACCAAGGGCGACCTGGACGGGCGGCACGCGGGCAACACCACGGACGACGCGTTCGTGGTCAGCCTCGACGCCGGCGGGGCCGTCCGCTGGATCACGCAGTTCGGCGTGCCGGGCGTGGCCGACCGCCTCTACGGCCTGGCCGCAGCGCCTGACGGCGGCGCGTACGTCGTGGGCTACACCAAGGGTGCGCTGGACGGCGCCAACGCCGGCGACAAGGACGCCATCCTCGCCCGTCTCACTCCTGGCGGCGAGGTGTCCTGGATCCGCCAGTACGGCGGCGCGGGCGAGGACAAGGCCTACGGCGTCGCCGCGGACGCCTCGAACGTCTACGTCACCGGCGGCGCCGGTGCCGCTGTACCGGGCACGACCACGCCCGGCGGCTGGCTGGCCGCGTTCACGACGGACGGCACCAGGAAGTGGGCCGCCACTGCGGGCGGCACCGCGAGCGACCGGCTGAACGCGGTGGCCGTCACCACGACGGGCCTGGCCGTGGCCACGGGCGGCGTCGGCGGGGACGCGTACACCGCCGCCTACACCAGCCAGGGCAAGCAGCGCTGGCAGCACACCCTGGCCACCCCTCTTGCCGAGGCCGGCGCCGCCGTGGTCCCGCTCGCGGGCGGCGAGGTCGAGGTCGCCGGCTACACCCGGGGCCGGGTGAGCGTACAGGCGGGCAGCGCCGATGTTCTGACGCTGCGCCTGGACGGCAAGGGCCGCCAGCGCGCCGCGGCCCAGCTCGGCACCGCCAGGGACGACGGCGTGGACGCCTTCGCCGAGCCCAACCTGTACGCGACCGCCACCCCGTCGGGCGAGGTGGCGATCACGGGCCTGACCTACGGCGTCCCGAAGGGCGGCGACGCGCCGGGCAACGGCGACGTCTTCCTCGTCAGAACGTCACCAGCGGGTCCCCGATGAAGTCGGCGATGAAGTTCACGAAGAAGAAGCCGAAGAACAGGAAGTTGAGCACGAGGATGACGTAGTGCCACGGGCGCGGGCGGGCCGGGCGCGGCAGCTTGCTGTTCAGGTACATGAGCAGGAACGGGTAGATCAGCGCGCCCAGGTTCGACATGTTGGCCGACCACTCCACCAGGCCGACCGGCAGCGACTGGAAGATGATGATCGAGATGAGGACCAGCAGCAGGATCATGAACGGGTAGTAGAACCGGCGCGGGTCCCCCGCGATCAGGGCGCGCAGGCGCGGGCTGGTGGCGTTCGCCGCGTCGGTCGTCACCCGTACCATCGCCTCGAAGATGCCGAGCTGGGTGGAGAAGAGGATCAGCACGCCGATCACGAGCGCGGCGTAGAAGCTCACCGGCCCGTACCGGTCGCCGAGCGCGCTGGCCACGAACGTCGGCACGTTCGCCCGGGTGGGCTTCTCCCCGGCCATCGTGACGGCCTGCGCCATGAGGATCGTGGGTAACAGCATGCCGAGGATGGCTCCGACGAAGAACACGCCCCACATGTCGGTCAGCAGCAGCCGGTACCACCTGCGCCACAGCCCCCGGTTGAGCTCGTCGTCGGGGAACGTCACGCCGCTGGCCAGGATCTCGCGCCGCTCGCCGCGCAGGCCGGAGATGTAGCCGACGCGGTAGCCCATGCCGTAGCCCTTGTCGCGGTAGTGGCCCATGACGTACCAGTTCAGGCCCGAGGCGAGCGCGGTGAACCCGGCCAGGGCGCCGAGCTGCGTCGCCGTGATCCCGGCGGGCGGGGCGGCCGGGGTGAGGAAGCCCCGGATGCCCTCCCACCACTGGCTGAACGGCACCACGAGCAGGTCGACGGCCAGGAGGGCGAGGAGGATGGTGCCGACCATCAGCCAGTTCGCCAGCTCGAGCGCGCGGCTGACGCGCTTGGCCCCCGCGGTGATCAGGAACACCAGCACCAGCAGGCCGATGGCCCACCAGCGCGGCTCGAGGTCATCGACCGCGGGTGGGACGCCGTGGACCAGCGCATACACACCCTGACCCGCCGACGCGGCCCATCCGCCCGCGATGAACGCGAAGATCACGATGAGCACGGACAGCGGCACCCAGAGCGGCCACCCCGGCGGCACCCGCCCCCAGCCGACCACCGGCGTCTCGCCGGTGGCGAGGACGTACCGCGAGCACTCGACGTTGTAGAAGGTCTGCAGCAGCGCCGACACGACGATGACCCAGCCGACGCCGACGAATCCGTACTGGCCCACGTTCAGGGGGCCGAGCAGCCACTCACCGCTGCCGATGGAGATGCCGAGCGCGATCAGGCTCGGGCCTATGGCGTACTTGAACAGTTCCTTGGTGCCGATCTTGGAGACCTTGAAGACCTCTTCCGGCGTGGGCAGGTCGGTGACTTCGAGATCCGGTCGGCTTACTCCGAGTGGGTGCGACATCTCACTGCCTCCTGCCGCCAGGGTGATCCTCGACTTGGTCGTCTACAAGACCCAAATGCATACAGAATGCGGAATGCCGAACCACGGGGCCATTGGGGTCGTGGGGTTACCGGTCGCTGGACCCCTGACCCACAAGCCCTGGTTCCTGGCCCCTAAGCCCTGGCCTCGAAGCCCTGAGCCATGAGCCCTGGGGTCTGCTTTGAACCCCGGGGCTTGCGGTCAGGCGTACTGCAGATCGGCCCGGACGATGCGTCCGTCGGAGACCGTGAAGTCGTAGTGTGCCCGCCACCCGCCGGATCCCGCGGGGGCCCAGTGGACCAGGAGCTTCTGCCCGTTCGACCGCCGCTCGGCGATGGAGACCACCTTCAGGGTGCCGCCGATCACCTCGGCCCGCGCCCACTCGCGGATGGCGTCGTGCCCGCGGATGGGACGGGTGACGTCGACGACCACGCCGTCCGAGGCGAAAGCGCCGACCAGGGCGTCCAGATCACGAGCGTTCACGGCGTCCACGTAGGCCCGCACCTCCCGCGCCACCCCCGCATGCCCGCCGGCGGCAGCGCTCGGCAACGCGCCCCGACCGCTGGAAGGGCTTCCGGCGTCGCCGTTGTCGGGGTCAGCCTCCGAGCCGCTTGCGGGGCAGGTAGCGGAGCCCGGCGATATGGACTCCTCGGCGGCGGGGCTCTGCGATGTGGATCGGCCGGTGGCGGGGCTGGCGGCGAGGTCGGCCGTGAGGCAGGTGCTGGGAGTGGTGGCGGGGGTGGTCCCGCAGGCGCTTGCCAGTAGTGCGCAGGCGGCGAGTGACGTCGCCACCGTCCACCGCCCGCGCCGAAGTCGCGTCGTCATGGTGGCGATGATGTGGTGCCCAAGCCCCGCAGGTCCAAGACCTGGGGCCATAACCAAAAGCTATCGCCTTTGGGAACGATCTTCCCAAGATCGACATCACCGCTCAACTGGCCGCATGTGTCGTCAGCTGAGGACATACCCGAGCGATCTTGGTTGAGGACGTCGACAAAGTGACGAGAGGTTCCGGGCGTGCCGTTACGCCGCGTTACGGTGATAACTACTTAGAGTGACAAAGTCACCACGTGATAACGGGGGGAGATCATGAAAGGTAACTTCATAGCAGCCGGAGCCGGTGGTGCGTTGATCGTCGCTGCCGCGCTTGTCGGGCTGGCCGGCCCGGCCAGTGCCGCTCAGGGCGACCTTTGCGTATCCGATGCCTGGAGCACGCTGAAGATCGACAAGACCGGCGTGTACGCCGGTCGTCGCAATGCAGACGCCTGTGACAAGCACGACGGTTCGTTCCGTAAGCAAAAGGACGACGAGAAGCAGCACGACTTCGACCGGGACGAGAAGGACTTCGACTCGCACGACCAGGAGAAGTTCGACCGGGACGAGAAGGACTTCGATCACGAGAAGTTCGATCGGGACGAGAAGGACTTCGATCACGATCGGGACGAGAAGTTCGATCGGGACGAGAAGTTCGATCGGGACGAGAAGTTCGATCGGGACGAGAAGTTCGACCGGGACGAGAAGGACTTCGACTCGCACGACCGGGAGAAGAAGGACTTCGACTCGTACGAGCAGGACGATTCCTACGGCCAGGATGACTCCTACGGCCAGGATGACTCCTACGAGAGCGACGAGAAGAAGGACGACTTCGACCGGGACGAGAAGAAGTTCGACGACCAGAAGAAGCGCGACAAGAAGTTCGACTACGCCGATTACGACGAGAACGCGTACGACACCGACCGGTACGAGAAGGATTACGACTCCTACGACCAGGACGAGAAGGCGTACGACAGCGACCGGTACGAGAAGGACTACGACTCCTACGACCGGGACGAGAAGAAGTTCGACGACGAGAAGTTCGACAAGAAGAAGCACGACGAGAAGTCCTACGACTCCGACGAGTCCGAGCAGTCGTACGACTACGACCAGGACGAGCAGAACTACGACGAGTCCTACGAATCCTCTCGTGACGAGAAGCAGCGCAACGACGGGTTCGAGAAGAAGAAGAACGACTACGACGACGAGAAGTACGACTCCTACGACAACGAGAAGAAGTACGACTCTTACGACGACGAGAAGTACGAATCCGACGACGACGAGAAGTCTTACGACTCCTACGACGACGACCGGAACGAGAAGAAGCACGGCAAGAGGCACGACGACAACGACGACGACCACAAGCACCACCACCACTGGGGTTGGCCCTACAAGTGGGACAACGCCCACGGTTGGTGGCCTTGGAACGGTGACTGGGGCTACTACTGGCCTTGGGGCGCTCGCTACTGACGGACAGTTTGATTCGGGCTCTCGGGGACGCGTCGCGGCGCGCCCCGGGACCCCACCCCGCCGCACATCCCCACCCCTGTGAACCGATCTCCGCAGCCGGGTGCCAGATATTCGCACTCAGCGCTTGATGGGAATGTGCGCCCCTCCTCTCACTTGTCCGCGCCCCTGCTCGCGCAGTCGGACGCGGCAACCCTCCCCCCTGCACGGCCAGGCAAAGGGCGCTGCTCGCGCTGCCGGATGTGGCGCCTTCCAGCCCTTGTACGGTTTGAGCAAATGCATTCAGATGCCGTTTCCTCCGACGCCTGTGCGGCCAGGCGAAGAATGCTGCTCGCGCGGTCGGACGTGACGTCTTCCGCCCTCTGCGCGCTGAGTGAAGTGCAGCCTTCCGCCCCTCTGTGTGTGCAGTCAGGTGCTATGCCCTTCGACGTTTCTGTGGCTGTGGGAAGGGTGCTGCTGCCCGTGTATTCGGATGTGACGTCTTCTGGCCCCGTGCGGCAGGCGACGTGCACTCGGGCGCTATATCTTCCGATCCCTGGCGCGTCTGGGCGGAGGGGGCTCTGTGCGGGCGGGGTGGGGGGTGAGGTTATGTGGTTTGGTGGTGGGCTGTGGCGGCTTGTTCGCCGCGGCGGCCGTACCAGGCGCTCCATGCCGCCACCAGCGTCAGCGTGCCGATCAGCAGGGCCGACGACAGGCCCGCCATGATGTCCACCGGGAGCAGGTAGATCAGCGGGATCCGCACCACCGACTCGGTCACCAGGGCCGCGGCCCAGGTCAGCGTCATGACCATGTACACGCGCCGGAACTTCGGGTCCGCCTCGTAGAGCACGTCCCAGCGGGCCGCGGTGGCCGCGTCGTCGGCGCCGAAACGCTTGGCCATCCCGTACGCCGCCGGGTGGCCCGCCGCGCAGGTGGCCACCAGGACGACCGCCATCACGCCGGTGGTGGCGGACTTGACGGCGAGCATGAAGCGTTCGTCGCCGGTGAGGAAGGCGAGTGCGAGCCCGAGTCCGAAGATCAGGCACATGAAGGCGGCGAAGCCGTCCAGTCGGCGTTCCCGGATCCCGACGTGGGCGGCGCGCACGAAGCCGGTCAGGGAGGCGCCCAGCAGGGCGAGGTGCTCGTTCACGCCGAGGGCGCGTAAGGCGTAGTACGCGGCGACCGGCGGCAGGACGTCCCACAGGGCGACCTTGATCAGAGAACGGTTCACGTGCGGCTCCTTTCGTCGGAGCGCCGGCGGATGTGTCCGCTCGCCCCCTTAACGCGAAGAATTTCGCTTCAAGGTAAACACGGTGGAAGTCCTAATGCAAGAGGTCTCGCGTTAAGGTGGGTGCATGCAACCCGCACGACGGCCTGGTGGCCGCACCGCGAAGGTCCGCGCGGCCGTCCATGACGCGGTCATCGACCTGTTGCGTGAGGAGGACTGGGACACGCTGAGCATCGCCCGCGTGGCCGAGCGATCAGGTGTTCACCAGGCGACGATCTACCGCCGCTGGGGGACGCTGCCCGCGCTGGTCGACGACGCGGTGACCGAGCAGCTCGCGAAGGGCTCGCCGGTGCCCGACACGGGCTCGCTGCGCGGCGACCTGGAGGCGTACGCGATGCAGGCGGCGGCCGATGTGGCCGGTCCGCTGGGCCACCTGTACGTGCGGGCGGCCCAGGTCAGCACGCGCAGCGAGGACTACCAGACGTTCATGGCTGAGCGGGCCGTGCAGCTCGAGGTCATGCTGACGCGGGCGCGGGAGCGTGGCGAAGATCCGCCTGGGCTGCTGGAGCTCATGGAGGTGGTGCTCGCCCCGATCTACTACCACGCGATCTTCTTCAACCGGCCGATCGGACCCGAGCACGCCAGGACGTACGTGGACCGGTTGCTCAGACTGCGGGCCGGTTAGGTGGGCGACTGCCAAGGCTGCGGGCTGGGTGGGCGCTCAGGTGGTCAGGCGACGGGCTGGATGGGCGTGCGTGGGCCGGCTGCTCGGCCCGTGGGTCGGGTCGGGCCGCGGGCCGGCTGAGACTGCGGGTCGGGTCGGGTCGGGCCGCGGGCCGGCTGAGACTGCGGGTCGGGTCGCAGGCTGCTTGGGCTGTGGGCTGCTTGGGCGTGCGTGACCGGCCGGTCGGCGCAGGCTGCAGGTTGGCGCAGGCTGCCGGCCGGGTGGTGTGCGTGGGGTGGCTCGGGTGTGGGCCGGGTGGTCAGCGGTCGACGATCTCGTTCTTGCCGATCACCACAACCCCTCCCCTGGTCAGGGCGAACCGGGTGCGGTCGTAGTCGAGGTCGAAGCCGATCCTGGCGCCGTCGGGGATCACGACGTTCTTGTCGATGATCGCCTTGCGGATGACGGCGCCCCGGCCGACCTTGACGTTCTCCATCAGTACGGAGTCCTCCACCAGCGCGTGCGAGTGGAGCACGACCTTGGGCGACAGAATGGACCGGATCGCCGTGCCGCCGGAGACGATCACGCCGGGCGACACCAGCGAGTCGATGGCCCGCCCCACCCGATCACCGTCGTTGTGCACGAACTTGGCCGGGGGCAGCGGATCGTGGCCGGTGAAGATCGGCCACTTGTCGTTGTAGAGATTGAAGACGGGGTGCGCCGAGATGAGGTCCATGTGGGCCTCGTAGTACGCGTCGAGCGTCCCCACGTCGCGCCAGTAGCCGCGGTCGCGCTCGCTGGAGCCCGGCACGATGTTGTTCTTGAAGTCGTAGACGTCGGCCCCGCCCGACTTGACGAGCATCGGGATGATGTTGCCGCCCAGGTCGTGCTTGCTGGTCGGGTCGAGCGCGTCCTCCCGCAGCGCGTCGATCATCGACTGGGTCTTGAACACGTAGTTGCCCATCGACGCGTACACCTCGTCGGGGGAGTCCGCCAGCCCCACCGCGTCCTTCGGCTTCTCCCTGAACGCCACGATCCTGCGCCCCTGCGGATCGGTCTCGATCACGCCGAACTGGTCGGCCAGCGACAGCGGCTGCCTGATCGCCGCCACCGTCACGTCGGCGCCCGAGTCCTCGTGCTGCTCGACCATCTGACGCGGATCCATCCGGTAGATGTGGTCCGCCCCGAACACGATCACGTGCTCGGGCATCTCGTCATAGATCAGGTTCAGGTTCTGGAACAGCGCGTCCGCGGACCCCGAGAACCACCGCGGGCCGAGCCGCTGCTGCGCGGGCACGGGCGTCACGTAGTTGCCGAGCATCGCCGACAGCCGCCAGGTGCGCGAGACGTGCCGGTCAAGACTGTGGTTCTTGTACTGGGTCAGTACGACGATCTTCAAGAAGCCGCCGTTCGCCAGGTTGGACAGGACGAAATCGACGAGCCTGTATATCCCCCCGAACGGCACCGCCGGTTTCGCCCGATCCGCCGTGAGCGGCATGAGCCTCTTGCCCTCTCCACCTGCCAGCACAACCGCAAGCACCCTCCGGGACCTCATGCCCAGGACGCTACCCTCAAATGGCCGATCTATCGACGAATCCCGGCATGGAGACCTCCCTTCGTGTCCAGATTTGTTGCGCAATGGACGTCGGGAGATCGTCGAGCCGCTCAGGTTGACCTCTGGCGCGAAACTCGCTGCTTGTGGTGGCCCGCCGGCCGCGGCCCACCATAAGGTCGTCTCATGCGTGTTGATCTGCTCAGCCGGGAGTACCCGCCCGAGGTGTACGGCGGGGCCGGGGTGCACATGGAATACCTGGCCAGGGAGCTGCGGAAGCTGGCCGACGTACGCGTGCGCTGCTTCGGAGCCGACCGCACCGAGCCCGGCGTCTCGGCCTACCGGGTGCCCGAGGGGCTGGCGGCCGCCAACGCGGCGCTGCAGGTGCTCGGCGTGGACCTGGAGATGGCCGCCGCGTGCGAGGGCGCGGACGTCGTCCACTCGCACACCTGGTACGCCAACTTCGCCGGGCATGTCGCGAAGATGCTGCACGGCATCCCGCACGTGATCACCACGCACAGCCTGGAGCCGCTGCGGCCGTGGAAGGCCGAGCAGCTCGGCGGCGGCTACACGATCTCGTCGTGGGCCGAGCGCACCGCCCTGGCGAGCGCGGACGCGGTCATCGCGGTGTCGGAGGGGATGCGCCGCGACGTACTGTCGGCCTACCCCGAGATCCCGCCGGACAGGGTCAGCGTCATCCACAACGGCATCGACACCGTCGAGTACGCCCCCGACCGAGACCTCGACGTGCTGGAGAAGCACGGGGTGGACCCGCACCGCCCGTACGTCGTCTTCGTGGGCCGCATCACCCGGCAGAAGGGCCTGGTCCACCTCCTGCGCGCGGCGCGGGCCTTCGACCGGGACGCCCAGCTCGTGCTGTGCGCGGGCGCGCCGGACACGCCGGAGATCGCGGCGGAGGTCACCGAGCTGGTACGCGGCCTCGACCGGGACGGGGTGTTCTGGATCCAGGAGATGCTGCCCAAGCCCGAGGTCATCCAGCTGCTGACGCACTCGACGGTGTTCGTGTGCCCGTCGGTGTACGAGCCCATGGGGATCGTGAACCTGGAGGCGATGGCCTGCGAGACGGCCGTGGTGGCGACGGCCACCGGCGGCATCCCCGAGGTGGTGGCCGACGGGGAGACGGGCCTGCTCGTCCCGATCTCCCAGGGGCCTGACGGCACGCCGTACGATCCCGACCGGTTCGCCGCCGACCTGGCCGAGCGCGTCAACGCGCTGCTGCGGGACCCGGCGCGGGCCAAGGCGCTCGGGGTGGCGGGGCGGGCCAGGGCCGTCGAGCACTTCTCCTGGGAACGCATCGCCCACCGCACCATGGATCTTTACGCGACCCTGCGGCCCTGAGGCCCCACGAGGGTTCTCACGGGGCGGTCCCGCCACGGTGGTAGAGGATGTCACACCAGGCCGCGGCGGCTGGCCTGGGCGCCGGCTTGGAAGCGGGTCTCCGCGTTGAGCTCGTCCAGGAGGTGACGCAGCCGACGGCGGAGGGTGCGGGGGCTGGTGCCGAGCTGGCGGGCGATGGCGTCGTCCTTGAGCCCGGCCGCGAGCAGCGCCAGGAGCCTGCGGTCCTCCAGGCTGAGCGCACCGGCCGCAGGGCTGAGGGCACCGGCCGCAGGACTGAGCGTCCCCGCGGCAGGGCCGGGCGCACCCGCAGTACGGCCGAGCGCCCCCTGTGCAGGACCGAGCGTTCCCTCCGCAGGGCTGAGCGGTCCGGCCTCAGGGTCGAGGTCGGCGACCGGTGATCCGGGATCGGTCGTCTCCGGCCGCGAATCACCGAGCTCCTGCCACAGCTCCGGCCGTACCGGAAGCGCCTCCCGCCACATCCGCTCGAACAGCTCCACCAACGCCATCACCATGGTGGACCCCGTGATCAGCACGCCGCGCGTCAACGGCGGGTCCATCTGCAGAGGCATGACCGCCCGCCACCGGTCGACGATCGCCATCTTGAACGGCAGCTCCGGCAGGACCCGCGCCTCCTCGCCCGCCTTGATGAGGCTGCCCACCTCGTCGAGCGCCCCCGTGTGGTCGAAGGCCTCCGGCACGTAGATGGTCCGGTAGCGGACGCCGCTGCGGAGCAGGCCGGTCTGGAGCGGGTTGTGGTAGTCCAGCACGTACGGCGGCCGGTCGAAGGTCAGCACCTCCTCCTTGGCCTCCTGCTGCAACCGTACGTACCACCGGGCCTGCGCCTCGGGCCCGGCCAGGACCTCCAGCTGACCGCCCTCGCCCGTGCCCTGGCCGACCGTGCGGAAGGCGGCCTCCAGCTCGTCGGCGGTGTCGGTGAGCCGGTCGAGCTCGCCCTGCATGCCGCGCACCAGCGAGCGGATCGCGGCGCCCGGGTTCGTCGCCGTCCAGCGGGGCGAGCGGCCCCACAGGCGGCTGACCATCCCCTTGGCGCGCAGCCGGCTCAGGGACGACTGGATGCGCCCCGCGCTCTCGCCGCTGCGCCTGACCAGCTCCTGCACGGTGATGCCGGGACTGGCCAGCACCCCGCGGTAGACCCGCTCGTCGAAGGCGCTGATGCCCACGACCTCCAGCGCCCGCCCCTCCTCAAGCATGCCCACGATCTTGGCCAATTCCGGCAGTTGCCGCAATAGGCCACATCAACCACCTTGTCAGCAAATTTCACTGACAATTAGAAATCGGGGTGTGCTTCAGAGAACCGCCCTTCTGGGCGTCGTGGTAACGGCCCTGATCGCCGCCGCCACGCCGGCCCAGGCGGCCCCCGCCCCCGCCCCCTCCGCCAAGGCGACCGCCCAGCCGGACAAGCCGTCCGGACCGCCCAAGACGATCACCCTCATCACCGGCGACAAGGTCACCCTCCGCGAGCTCCCCGACAAGCAGACCCAGCTCGACGTCAAGCCCGGCCCCGGCAGGGAGAAGGTCACGTTCGTGCACCGTCGGGGCAAGGACGGGCTCAGCATCGTCCCCACGGACGCGATGCCCCTTCTGGCCGCCGGCCGCCTCGACCCCCGGCTGTTCAACGTCACCCGGCTCGCCGCGCTCGGCTACGACGACGCCGCCAGCCCGGCGCTCCCGCTGATCACGACGTACCCGGACCAGGCCGGCGTCGCCACGCTGCGCGCCGCGGGCGGGCGCCCGCTGCCCGCGATCAACGGCGTCGCGCAGAGCGAGCCCCGCACCGGCGCGGGCACGCTGTGGAAGTCCCTGACCGGGCAGGCCAGGACGGCCGCGGCCGCGCCCGAGAAGATCTGGCTGGACGGCAAGGCCAAGCTCTCCCTCGACGTCAGCGTCCCGCACATCGGCGCGCCCCAGGCCTGGGCGGCCGGCCACACCGGCAAGGACGTGCCCGTCGCGGTCCTCGACTCCGGGTACGACCCCGGCCACCCCGACCTCCAGGGCCTGGTCACCAAGACCCAGAACTTCACCGACGAGCCCGACGTCCGCGACCTCAACGGCCACGGCACCCACGTCGCCGCCACCATCGCCGGCTCCGGCGCCGCCTCGGGCGGCAGGTACAAGGGCGTCGCCCCCGGCGCCAAGCTGCTGATCGGCAAGGTCTGCGTGCAGAGCGGCTTCTGCCCCGACTCGGCCATCATCGAGGCCATGACCTGGGCGGCCGAGAACGGCGCCCGCGTCGCCAACCTCAGCCTCGGCGAGCCCGACTCCATCGGCGTGGACCCCGTGGAGCAGGCCGTCAACAGCCTGTCGGAGAAGTACGGCACGCTGTTCGTCATCGCCTCGGGCAACGACGGCCCCCAGACGGTCGGCTCCCCGAGCACCGCGGACCGCGCGCTCTCCGTCGGCGCCTCCTACCGCGACGACGACACGGTCGTCCAGTTCAGCAGCACGGGCCCGCGCGTGGGCGACGCCGCGGTCAAGCCCGACCTGATCGCGCCGGGCGTGGGGATCGTCGCCGCGCGGGCCGCGGGCACGGGCCTGGGCTCGCCGATCGACGACTCGTACACCGAGCTGAGTGGCACCTCCATGGCCACCCCGCACGTGGCCGGAGCCGCCGCGATCGTCGCCGGGCAGCACCCCGACTGGAAGGCCGACCGGATCAAGTCGGCGCTCATGGCCTCCACCGCGCCCGGTGACGAGCTGGGCGCCTACGTCCAGGGCTCCGGCCGCGTGGACGTCGCCCGCGCCGTCACCCAGCAGATCACCGCCGAGCCCGCCGCCCTGAACCTGGGCGAGATCGAGCTGCCCAGCCCCGCGCCCAGGGAGCAGACGCTCACCTACCGCAACGACGGCGACGCCGCCGTCCGGCTGGACCTCAGCGTGATCGCCAAGGACGGCGAGGGCGCGACGGTGACGCCGTTCAAGCTCGGCGCCCCGGCCGTGGAGGTGCCCGCGCACGGCACCGCCCAGGTCAAGGTGACCGCTCAGCCGGGCCCGATCGGCACGTTCAGCGGAACGGTCATCGCCAGGAACGCCGACGTCACCGTCCGCACCGGCATCGGCATGCGGGTCGAGCCGGAGAAGCGCTCGCTCAAGCTGACCTTCACCGGCACGGACGGGCGGCCCGCGCAGGCCGCGTTCGCCGGCGTGATCGACCTCGAGGCCAAGGAACAGGTCAACTACGACATCGCCGGCGGCACGCTGGACCTCAGGCTCCAGAAGGGCCACCGCTACACCGTCGTCACCCTCATGATGGACAGCGACGGCACCTTGGTGATGGCCGCCGACCCGGAGTTCACGCTCGACGCCGACCGCACCGTCGCCGCCGAGGCCCGCAAGGCCCGTCCGGTGACCGTCCGTACGGAGGAGCCCACCGCGCGGCTGGCCGTCGGCATGCTCGGCATGCTCCAGCTCGCCGAGGGCGTGCAGGCCATGGGCGTGGACGTCGACCTGGCCGGCATGTGGGGCGCGGAGCGCGTCGAGGGCATCAAGGCCATCCCGACGGCCCGCACCGTGAGCAAGAACTTCGCCTTCTACCGGTGGACGCAGTGGGCCAAGCCCAAGGCCGACAGCAGCTATGACGACAGCCCGTACTTCTACCACCTGATGAAGGCCGAGCCGCGCATCCCCGCCGACCCCGGCTACCAGCCGCGCCGCCGTGACCTCGCCGAGGTCACCTCCACGTACGCCACGCAGCACGACGCCAAGTTCGGCGAGCGCTTCGCCCTGCCGGTGCTGTACGGCAAGGAGCTGGCCTGGATGCCGTACGGCCAGGTGTCGCGCTTCTCGCTGCCGTTCCGCAGGACCGAGTACTACACGCCCGCCGACACCGGCTGGTACCCGTCCTTCATCCAGTATCAGACGCCGCCGGACGGCTGGGACGACGTCGACCAGTTCTTCTTCGGCGACATCACCTCCTACCGGGCCGGCACGAAGACCACCGACCGCTGGAACGCCGGGGTCTTCGCGGCCGCGCTCAACCCCGACGGCGACTACAACTGGCGCGACGAGAACCTGATGCAGTTCTCGGCCGGGCTGTTCGAGGACAGCACGCCGGACCGCGTCTCCTACGGCGACTACATCGCCCCGCAGGCCAAGGTCTACCGCGACGGCAAGGAGATCTACGCCGCCGACTACCTGCCGGGCTCGGTCGACGTGCCCGCCGAGACGAAGGCGAGCGAATACCGCCTGACCATGACCGCCGACCGCGAGGCGAAGCAGACCAAGGTCTCCACCCGGGTCAGCGCCGAGTGGAAGTTCAGGTCGAAGTCGGCCGAGCCGGGCAAGCGCCAGGTGCTGCCGCTGCTGACCGTCAAGATCGCCCCTGAGCTGGACGACCGCAACCGGGCGGCGGTGGGTCTCATGAGCATCCCGCTGAGCGTCCAGCGCCAGGACGGCTCGCCCGACCTGCCGCTGCGCAAGCTCACGGTGGACATCTCCTACGACGACGGCCGCACCTGGCTGCCCACGCTCGTGCACCCGGCGGGCAACGGCACGTGGGCCGCGCAGACGTGGCACCCGGTCAGCGCGCGCGGCGGGTTCGCCTCGCTGCGCGTCAACGCCGCCGACACCGGCGGCAACGGCTTCACCGAGACCGTCATCAGGGCCTACCAGCTCAGGTGACGTGATGGGAGCCCCGTCGCGCCCTGACCGGGCGCGGCGGGGCCCGCGTCACTTGACGCGTTCGAGCACGACGACCGGGATATCGCGGTCGGTCTTCTTCTGGTATTCGTCGTAGTCCGGCCAGGTGCGGGCCATCAGCTTCCAGAGCTCCGGCTTCTCCTCCTTCGAGGCCGTACGGGCTCGGGCCGTGAACTTGTCGCCCTTGACCTGCACCTCCACCTCAGGGTTGGCCAGGATGTTCTTGTACCACTCGGGGTGGTCGGGATCCCCGCCCTTGGACGCGACGACCACGTAGTCGTCGCCGTGCTTCTGGTAGATGAGCGGCGTCGTGTAGGAGCGGCCGGACTTGCGGCCCTTCGTGGTGAGGAGGAGGACTGTCGTGTTGTTCCAGTCGTGTCCCTCCTCGCCGTTGGTCTCCTGATAACGCTGGACGTGTTCCTTGCCGTAGAGCATGATCCACAACTACCCATCGAGGGCGTGACCTCACCGTTACTCGCCGGGGTCTGTACGAGAAGTTAACAACCCTGGCAGGATGCATGTGTGTAAGCGCTTACAGTCCAAAGTGGAAGCGCTTACACAACAGGGAGACGCTCGATGGACGTGACCATCTACGAGGTGGCCCAGCGGGCCGGCGTGTCGATCGCGACCGTGTCCCGGGCGCTGCGCGGCACCGGCCCGGTCGCGGCCAGGACGCGCGAGAAGGTGCTCAAGGCGGTCGAGGAGCTCAACTTCACGCCCAGCCGCCTCGGGGTGAGCCTGGCCGAGGGCCGCCACGCCGCCAACGGCATCGTCTTCCCCGACCTCGCGGGCCCTTACTACACCGAGGTCCTGCTCGGCTACGAGGAGGTCGCCTCCGAGCTGGGGCGCTCCGTCGTCATCCTGTCCACCAAGGGGCGTACGCGGGTCAACGACCTGGTCAAGGACCTCGCCGGGCGGGTCGACGGCATGCTGATCTTCGGTCACACCGTCCCCGAGCCGCTGGTCGCCGAGCTGGTGCGGCTCGGCATGCGGCTGGTGTTCATCTCGCGCGACCCCCTGACCGGCGCCGACACGCTGCGCAGCGAGAACCGGGCCTCGGCGGGAGAGCTGGCCGCCCACCTGGCCGGGCACGGCTACGAGCGCTTCGCCTTCCTCGGTGCGCCCATGGCCAGCCAGGACGACGTGGACGAGCGCTGGCAGGGCGTGCGGGCGGTGCTCGGCGGCGCGATCGAGGCCGTGGACACGCGCCACTACACCGTCGAGTGCGGCTTCGAGGCCGCCAGGGACCTGCTCAAAGGCAAGGGCCGGCCCGAGGCGATCATCTGCTCCGACGACGAGGTGGCGCTGGGCGCGCTGCTGGCCGCCGAGGAGCTGGGCCTGAGCGTGCCCGGCGACCTGGCCGTGACCGGCTGGGACGACATCATGGCCGCCCGCCACGCCCGCCCGGCGCTGACCACCGTACGCCAGCCCATGCGCGAGCTCGGCGCCCGCGCCGCCCGCGCGCTCGATGAGCTGATCACCCGCGCCCGCGACCTGCCCCGCCACCAGAGCCTGCCCACCGAGCTGGTGGTCCGCTCCAGCTGCGGCGACCACCCCGCGTCACCGAGCCCTGACCGCCGAGCCGGAGATCCGTTCCGGCCGCGGTGACCAACCCCCAGGAGGTAGTCCGTGAACACCACCACCCGGCGCGCCGCGGGAGGCGTGCTGGCCCTCGCGATCCTGGCGGCCGGCTGCGGCCGCAGCGCAGACAGAACTCCTGAGCAGGCACAGAACGTCACGACCGGCAAGATCACGGGGGAGGTCACGGTCTGGGCGATGGGCGAGGAGGGCAAGGCGCTCGGCGCGTTCGTCAAGGACTTCGAGGCCGCCAACCCGGGCGTGAAGGTCAACGTCACGGCCATCGGCTGGGACGTGGCGCACGACAAGATCACCGCGGCCATCGCGGGCAGCGCCACGCCGGACGTGAGCATGGTCGGCTCCACCTGGTCGGGCGAGCTGGCCAAGACCGGCGCGCTGGAGCCGACCCCCGGCAACCTGGTCGACAAGTCCGTGTTCTTCCCCGGCGCCTGGCAGACGGTCGACGTCAACGGCACGGCGTACGGGGTGCCGTGGTACGTCGAGACCCGCGTCCTCTACTACCGCACCGACCAGGCGAAGAAGGCCGGCGTCGAGCCGCCGAAGACGTGGGAGGAGTTCACCGCGTTCGCCAAGGCGCTCAAGGAGAAGGGCGGCGCCAAGAACGGCTTCAACCAGAGTTACACGCAGGGCGCCTCCTGGCAGGAGGCGCTGCCGCTCATCTGGCAGGCGGGCGGCGAGATCGTCAAGGACGGCAAGTACACGTTCGACACCCCCGAGGCGCTCACGGCGCTCAAGCAGTACGCGTCGCTGTTCACCCAGAAGCTCGCCCCCAACAACACCCCGGAGGGCGCCTTCCCGCAGAGCTTCATCAAGGGGGAGGTCGGCGGCTTCTTCTCCGGCCCGTGGATGGTCGGCGTTGTGAACAACGACGGCGGCCCCGGCTTCAAGGACAAGTTCGACGTCGCGCCCTACCCCAAGGGGCCGGTCTCGGCGACCAGCTTCCTCGGCGGGTCCGACATGGTGGTCTTCAAGAAGGCCAAGAACCGCGACGCGGCCTGGAAGTTCATCCAGTGGCTGAGCGAGCCGAAGGTCCAGGCCAAGTGGTACACGACGGTGAAGTCGCTGCCCGCGGTCACGGCGGCCTGGCAGGAGCCGGAGCTGACCGCCGACAAGCAGCTCGCGGTCTTCGGCGAGCAGCTCAAGGACGCCAAGACGCCGCCGCCGTTCCCGACGTGGGAGCAGGTGGCCAGGGTGCTGGAGACCGAGCTGGAGAAGCTGGCCCGGGGCGCGCAGACGCCCGAGCAGACGCTCAAGGCGATCCAGTCGCAGGCCGACACCATCGGCACCGGTCTGTGAACAGGAGGGAGGGCCCATGAGCGTGGCGGTTCCCGCCCGCCGGGTGGCGCCGATCAGGCTCAGGGGCACGTTACGCCAGGCCGGCATCGGCTGGATCTTCATCCTGCCGTTCGTGGTGCTGTTCGTCGTCTTCTACCTGGGCCCGCTGCTGGTCGGCATCGGCATGAGCTTCACCGACATGCGCAGCACCGACGTGAGCGACCCGCTCGCCGTCAACGTGGTCGGGGTCGACAACTACCTGCGGCTCATGAACGACGGCGCCATGCGCAAGGCGGCGCTCAACACCGTGGTCTTCGTGTCCACCGCGCTGCCGCTGACCATCGGGCTCGGGCTGGCCGCGGCCGTGCTGCTCAACTCGGGGATCGCCCGGCTGCCGGCCGCGTTCTTCCGGCTCGGCTACTACCTGCCGAACATCACCAGCATCATCGGCATCGCCGTGGCCTGGAAGTTCCTGCTGGAGCCGGAGGCCGGGCTGGTCAACCGGCTGCTGGAGCTGGTGGGCGTCCAGGGCCCCAACTGGCTGCAGAGCACGTCCACCGCCCTGCCGTCGATCATCGTGATGACGGCCTGGCGCAGCTTCGGCTTCAACATGGTCGTGCTGCTGGCCGCGCTGCAGAGCATCCCGAGGGAGCTGTACGAGGCCGCCGAGGTGGACGGCGCCGGGCGCTGGGCCCGCTTCCGCGCGGTGACCGTGCCCTCGCTGCGGCCGGTGCTGCTGTTCTGCACCGTCTACAGCTCGGTCGGCTTCATGCAGTTCCTGGAGGAGCCGCTGGTCATGACCAGGGGAGGCCCGCTCGACTCCACGCTGTCGGCCTCGCTGGCCATCTTCGGCCAGTTCGGGGTCGGCAACTACGGCTACGCGGGGGCCGCCTCGTCCGTGCTGTTCGTGGTGATCGTGGCGCTGGCCGTACTGCAACTGAGGCTGGGGAGGCGCAGATGAGCCGGACCCGCCGCCAGCGCGCGGTCGTCTACCTGGGGCTGAGCCTGGGGCTGGCGCTGGTCGCCGGGCCGTTCCTGTGGACGGCGCTCAGCGCGGTCAAGCCGGAGCGGGAGATCAGGCGCGACCCGCCGACGTTCTGGCCCGAGACGTTCACGCTGGACAACTTCGCGGAGCTGTTCCAGCGGGTGAACATCGGCAACGCCTTCGCCAACAGCATGCTCATCGCGCTCGCGCTGGTCGCCACCAACCTGCTGTTCTGCTCCATGGTCGGGTACGCCTTCGCCAAGCTGTCCTTCCGCGGCAAGAACCTCGCCTTCGGCCTGGTGCTGGTGCAGCTCGCGATCCCGGCGATCGTGCTCATGGTGCCGCAGTTCGTGCTGATCGCGAAGCTCGGCATGGTCAACACGTTCATCGGGATCATCCTGCCGACCGTGGTGACGCCGCTCGGCGTGTTCATGATGCGGCAGTTCATCGCCGACCTGCCGGACGAGCTGATCCACGCGGCCAGGGTGGACGGCGCGGGGGAGTTCCGGATCTTCTTCACGATCATCCTGCCGCTGTGCGGGCCGCCGCTGGCCACGCTGGGGCTGATCACGTTCCTCGGCTCGTGGAACAACTTCCTGTGGCCGGCCGTGGTCGCGCAGAGCGAGAACATGTACACCCTCCCGGTCGCGCTCAACATCCTGAACGGGCACGAGGCCACCCACTACAACCTGCTGGTCGCCGGGTCGGTCGTGGTGATCGCGCCGATCCTGTTCCTGTTCGTCTTCCTGCAGCGCTTCTTCATCCAGGGCATCGCCACCACCGGCCTCAAGTAGAGGAGCCCCCCATGCGCAAGACAGTCCTGTCCGGCGTGCTCGTGCTGGCCCTGACGGTTCCGGCCGCCCCTGCCGACGCCTCAGAGAACAACACCCTGCTGCGCTATGCCAAGGACACCTGGCGGTCGATGGCCGCCATGGTGGAGCCGGCCACCGGCCTGCCCGCCGACAAGGTGACCGGCGACCTCGCGACCAGGGCGAAGGTCACCTCGCCCACCAACATCGGCACGTACCTGTGGAGCACTCTCGCCGCCCGCGACCTGCGCCTGATCAGCGGCGGGGACGCCGTCGCCAGGATCGGCCGGGTGATCAAGGCGCTGGAGGGACTTGAGCGGAACACGCCCACCGGCCAGTTCTACAACTGGTACGATCCCGGCACCCTCCAGTTGATCCACACCTGGCCGGAGACCGGCGATCCGGT
This sequence comes from Nonomuraea sp. NPDC003709, assembly GCF_040610775.1. NCBI lineage: Bacteria > Bacillati > Actinomycetota > Actinomycetes > Streptosporangiales > Streptosporangiaceae > Nonomuraea > Nonomuraea sp. NPDC003709. The sequence continues at coordinate 216,147 of NZ_JBEXMW010000008.1, forward strand.
GCGCCTGTTCGCCTCCAGCGTGGACAACGGCTGGCTGGCCGCGGCCCTCATGATGGTCCGCAACGCGACCCCGCAATACTCCGCCCGCGCCAACCGTCTGCTGACCTCCATGAACTTCGCCTCCTACTACGACCCCGCCGCCCGCCCCGACGCGGGCACCGGCCTGATCCGCGGGGGCTTCTGGCCCGAGCCGCCCGACGGCTGCCACGTCGCGAGCGACTACGCCGGCACCGGCACGACCGTCTACTCGACCTGCCACCACTACGGCGCGCCCGCCGAGACCCGCATCGGCCAGTACGTGGGCATCGCGCTCGGCCAGCTCCCGCGCGAGAGCTACTTCGGCCCGTACCGCACCTTCCCCGACAACGGCTGCGACTTCGGCTGGCAGGACCAGAAGCCGGTCGGCTCGTGGAAGAAGTACCTGGGCGTGAACGTCTGGGAGGGCACGTACGCCTACCGAGGCATGCGCTACGTCCCCAACTGGGGCGGCTCCATGTTCGAGGCCCTCATGCCGGACCTCGTGGTCCCCGAGGCGAAGTGGGCGCCCAAGAGCTGGGGCCGCAACCACCCGGTGTTCGTGCGCGCCCAGATCGAGCACGGCATGAACGAGGCCAAGTACGGCTACTGGGGCTTCTCGCCGTCCAACGACCCGCACGGCGGCTACCGCGAGTACGGCGTGGACCCGCTCGGCATGGACGAGCCCGGCTACACCACAGACCGCGAGCGCACCAGCACCGACCCCGGCTACGAGGGCTGCCGCCCGGCCAAGCCGGAGCCCACGGCCTACGGCGACGGCGTCGTGACGCCGCACGCCAGCTTCCTGGCGCTGCCGTACGCGAAGGACGCGGCCATCGACAACCTGGACAAGCTCCGCCGGAACTTCGACGCCTACGGCCCCGGCGGCTTCTACGACGCCGTCGCGGTCCGCTCGGGGGCCGTGTCCAAGTGGTACCTGGCACTCGACCAGGGCATGGTGATGGCCGCCCTGGGCAACGTGCTCACCGGCGGCGACCTGCACCGCTACTTCGCGGGCTCGGGCGTGGAGGCCAAGCTGCGCCCGGTAATGGAAATCGAGGAATGGAACGTCACTTCATGAACAAGGCTGCCCACCGCGACTGGCAGGAGCGCATCGGCCAGGAGTCCGGTGCGATCACCCCGGCCTCCCGGCCCGAGTTGCCGGCCCCGACGGGCCTGTCGGCGGTCCCGGGAGCGGGCCACGTGACGCTGACCTGGGACGCCGTGCCCGGGGCCATCGGCTACGTGGTGCACCGGGACGGGGCGCCGGCCACGCCGCCGGACGTGGACGTGCCCGCCGTCCCGTCCTGCCGGTACGTGGACACCGGCCACGGAGCGGCGTCCTACCAGGTGGCCGCCGTCGCCGCCGTGGACCACGCCGGCCCGCTGTCCGAGCCCGTCCAGGCCGCCCCGCTCGAAGGGCCGGCCGGGCTGTCGGTCCACGTGGACGCGGCGCGGGTGACCCGCGAGCTGCCGCGCCCGTGGGCGTACATGGTGGGGTCGGAGCACCTGTCGCACCTGCTGAGCACCGACGAGAGCGGCGGCCGGCCCATCGGCGAGGAGCTGGCCGAGGCGCTGCGCGTCATGCGCGACGAGCTCGGCGTCCAGACGGTCAGGGCGCACGCCATCCTCTGCGACGACCTGGGCGTCTACCGCGAGGTCGACGGTGAGGCGGTCTACGACTTCAGCCGCGTGGACGAGGTCTACGACAAGGTCGTGGCCCTGGGCCTGCGGCCGATCGTGGAGCTCAGCTACATGCCGCGCGACCTGGCCGCCGACCCCTCCAGGACCGTCTTCGGCTACGGCGCCGTCGTCTCGCCGCCGAAGGACTTCGAGGCGTGGAGCGACCTGGTCAGGGCGCTCGTGGAGCACCTGGCCGAGCGGTACGGGATCCACGAGCTGATCGACCACTGGGCCTTCGAGGTCTGGAACGAGCCGAACCTGGCCGTCTTCTGGACCGGCACGCCCGAGGAGTACTTCCTGCTCTACGACGTCACCGCCGCGGCCGTGAAGAACGTCCACCCGGACCTGCGCGTCGGCGGGCCCGCCTCGGCGGCCGACGGCTGGGTGGAGGAGCTGCTCGCGCACGTCGAGGAGTCGGGCGCGGCGCTCGACTTCGTCTCCAGCCACACCTACGGCAACGCGCCGCTCGACTGGCGTCCCGTCCTGGCCAGGTACGGCGTGGACGTCCCCGTCTGGTGGACCGAATGGGGGCCCACGCCCACCCACTTCCACGGCATCGGCGACGGGCCGTTCGGGGCGGCGTTCCTGCTGCACGGCATGAAGTCGGCCGCCGGCCGGATCGCCGCGCTGTCGCACTGGGTGGCCTCCGACCACTTCGAGGAGCTGGGCCGGCCGCCGCGGCTGTTCCACGGCGGGTTCGGCCTGCTGACGGTCGGCAACCTGCGCAAGCCCCGCTTCCACGCGCTCACCCTGGCCTCCCGGCTGGGTGACGCGGAGCTGGCCGCCACGCTCGACGGCGACGTGGCCGGCGTCGAGGCGTGGGCGGCCCGGCACGAGGACGGCAGGATCGGCGTGCTGGTCTGGAACGGCACCCTCAACCACGCCCAGGCCGACGGCGCCCCCGAGCTCACCCGTACGGTGTCCCTGACCGTCGACGGGCTCGCCGGCGGGGAGTACACGGTCACCCACCACCGCATCGACCGCGACCACTCCAACGTGCAGGCGGCCTGGCAGGCGATGGGCGGCGGCGACTGGCCGGCGGACGAGCAGTGGGACAAGCTCCACGCCGCCAACACCCTGGACGAGGTGGCCCCGCCGGCCACGGCCGCCGGGAGCACGGTCACCCTCGAGTTCGATCTGCCCATGCCGGGCGTGTCCTTCATCGAGCTGACACCGTAAAGAGCGATACCGTACGGGGCGATGTGGAGGTCTGAGGCACGGTTCTGTACGGGCGCGCAAGCCGGTGAGAGCCTGTGCCCATGACCGAACCGGCTCGGGCGCTGGCCGCCCGCATCGAGCGGTTCGAGCAGGCCGCGGATCCCGGCCTGATCTGGGATCCCGCGGCGCTGGTCGAGGCCGAGCAGGCGATGCGGGCGTGCGCCGGCGACCGGACCGACGCCGTCACCTGGCGCCTGATCGGCATGCTCCACCTGGCCCGCTACCGGCTGGACCGGCGGTTCACGCAGGACGCGGCGGTGGCGGGCACGTACTTCGCCGCCGTGGCCGTGGTCGATCCGGCGCGGCTCCCGGAGCGGCTGCGCGGCTCGAACGTGCCCCCCGGCGACTCGGCCGACACGTGGGCGGGGCTCGTCGAAGAGGTGTTCCAGCACGTGGACCCGGCGGCGTACCCGCACGTGGGGCTGCTGATCCACGCCCTCGTGCGGCGCGCCATGGCACAGCCGACGACGGAGGTGGCCGACCGGCTCGGCGAGCTGCTGTTGCGGCAGTCGACGGGCTCGCCCGACCCCGCGTGGGCGCCCGGCGCGCTGGCGCTGCTGGGTGACGGGCTGGTGCGGCTGTTCGGGGCCACGGGGGAGCTGGAGGTCGTCGACGACGCCGTGCACGTGCTGTTCCGGGCGGCGCTGGCCGAGCCGGCGTACGTGGACGAGCTGGGCACGGCGCTCGGGCTGGCGGCGTTCGGCGACGAGGAGCTGGCCGGGGCGTACGTGACGGCCGCGCAGGCGCCGCCGGCCGGCCAGGACCGGTCGCAGGCGCTGCTGGCACTGGTGGAGCTCACCTGGGCGCGCTCGACCGGGTCGTACGCCGACCGCGACCTGCTGGCCTTCATCCGGGTCGGGCAGTGCGCGCTGGACTTCTGGCACGAGAAGTGGGCCCATCCCGGCGTGCTGGCGCCGTACGCGGCCGGGCTGGTCGAGTGGTTCGTCGTCACGGGGGACGAGCGCTCGCTCGAGGCCGGGACGGAGATGCTGGAGGCCCTGCACATCACGCCCGGCGAGACGGCGCGCGGGCTCGGCGCCGACCCCGTCGTGCGGCTCGGGCTGCTGGGAGACCGCCGCTGGAACCGGTACGGCGTCACCGGCGACTCCGACGACCTGGAGACCGCCATCGAGGTCATGCGCGAGGCGGCCGGCCAGGCTCCGCGCGGGCACTCCGACCGCGCCAGGCTGCTCGCCAACCTGGCGAACGCGCTGCTCAGGCGGGCCGTCGTGACCGGCGGGGACGCCGCCGAGCCGATCGCGGCCGCGCGTGCCGCGCTCGCGGCCCACGGGGAGCGGGACCCGGCCAGGCCCAGGGTCCTGATGCTGCTGGGCCAGACGCTCAAGCTCGACCTCGACGCCGGGCACGCCGACGAGGCGATCGCCGCGTTACGCGAGGCGCTGGCGGCCGGTGAGCGGCTGTCGCCGCGGGCGGAGGCGTACGGGCTCGTCTCGGAGGTGCTGCGCTGGCGGGCCGCGCACTCGGGACGGGTGGAGGACCTGAACGAGGCGGTGTCGTCCGCGCGCCAGGGCCTGGAGGTGGCCGTGAAGTCCGCCCAGGACCCGGCGCCCGCGCAGCGGGTGCTGTGCGGGGCGCTGCTGGCGCGCTTCTCGGCGCAGGGCGACCCGGGGGACCTGGGGGAGGTGCTCGAACTCGCCAGGGAAGGGGACCCGGAGCTGCTGTCGCAGCTCGGCGCGGCCCTCGACGGGACGCCGGTGCCGGACGAGCGGCTCGCGGGGGTCGCGACCGAGCTGGCGCTGGCCACGCGGAACGACGAGGTCACGGTCGAGCTGCTGCGTTACGCCGAGCGGCAGGCCGAATCGCCCGGCGAGTTCCTGCTGGAGTCCGGGCTGCGGCTGGCCTCGCTCGGGCGGCTGCGGGTGGCCTGCGCCGTGCTGGGGCGTTCGGCGGAGGCGTTCGGCTCCGGCTTCGAGGAAGGGGCACGGACGGCGTACGCGCTGGCCGAGCAGGGGCGCGCGTACCAGGAGCTGGGCGAGCTGGGTTCGGCGCTGGAGTCGTTCGCGCGGTCGGCGGCCGGCTACGGCTCGCTGGGCGAGGTCCGGGCCGAGGCGCTCCAGCTCGGCAGCATGGGCGTCGTGCTGCTCAGAGCCGGCGACCCCGTCCGCGCCCTCGAACACCACCACCGCGCCATCGCCCTGTGCGAGAGCGCCGGGCTGGCGGCGGAGGAGGCGGCCCAGCAGGGGCACGCGGCCGAGGCGTTCCTGGCCGCCGGCGACCCGGACGGTGCCGTGGCCTGCGCGGTCCAGGCCCGTGAGCTCTATCGGGAGCTGGGCGAGACCGTGCCGGCCGCCATGGCGCTCGTCCACGCCGCCCGGGCGGCCGTCGACCAGGACGACCTCACCGCGGCCGCGGAACGCATGGCCGCCTGCGCCATCGAGCTGGAGGCCGCCGGGGCGTGGGAGGACGCGTGCCGGGCGCTCGACGCGCATGCCGTCCTGCTGGTGGAGCGCGGCCACCCCGGGCAGGCCGCCGCCTGCGAGACCCGGCTGGTGGAGATCGTGCGGCGCAGGGGCGAGCGGCGCGAGCCCGCCGACGAGTGGTACCGCATCGCGGGCCGCCGCCGGGGCTGTGGTGACTCCGACGGTGCCCGGACGGCCTTCGGGCTGGCCGAGCGCGAGTACGAGTCGCTCGGCCACTATGACGGGGCCGCCTCGGCGCGCTACAACCTGGGCGCGCTCTCGTACGCGGAAGGGGATCCAGGGCGGGCGCTGGAGGAGTTCGGGGCGGCGGCGGAGGCGTTCGCCAGGCTGCGTGCCCCGGTCAAGGAGGCGTCCGCGCTGACCATGCGCGCCTCCTGCCTGACCGCCCTCGACCGCTACGACGACGCGCCGGCCGATCTGGAGCGGGCGCTGGAGCTGGCCGCCACCGAGGGGGACGCGGGGGCCGTCCTCGTCGCCGTGCTGGGACGGGTGGCGCTGGACCTGCGGCTCGGCTCGTGGGACGAGGCGGCGGAACGGCTGAACTCGGCCCTGGGGCTGTCGGCCGGGGACCCGCTCAAGGAGGCGGTCGTCCGCGACCGGCTGGCCGCGCTGGCTGCCCGTACCGGGGACCTGGACGCGCAGGTGGAGGCGCTGGAGCTGGCGGTGGCCGGATTCCACGCCGGCGACCAGCCCCGGCTGGCGGCGCTCACCTCGATCAAGCTCGGCTTCGCGCTGGAGGAACGCGGCGAGTTCCGCCGCGCCCGAGCCGCCCTCGAAGCCGGCCTCGCCACCCTCACCCCACCACCCACGCCTTCCGACCGACCCGCGCCCTTCGGCCAGCTCGCGTCCCCCGATCGGCCCGCATCCGTCGACTGGCCTGCGCCCCTCGACCGGCCTTCGCCGCTCGGCCCGGCGTCGTCCGGCGGCTCGGGGGAGCGGGGCGGCTCCGCGCAGTCCGGCGGAGCGTTTGAGCTCATCGCGGTCATGGGCGGGGGCCTGGACGCGGAGCTGCTGTCGCGCCTGGCCCGCATCCAGCTCACGCTCGGCGAGGCGACCCGCGGCCACGCGACCCTGAACCAGGCGATCAGAGCGGCGGACGGCGACCGGGCCGAACGGCTGGAGACCTGGCTCCGCATCGAGGAGGCGGAGGCCGCCGGCGACCTGGAGACCGCCCGAGCCCTCGCCGAGCAGACGCTCGCCGCGAACCCCGTCAACGGCCGCCCCCTCGCCTCCGACTATCACTCGTTCCTGCTGGTCAAGCTCTCCTCCTTCTGCCGGGCGCTGGGGGACCTGGAGGCCGCCCGCGCGTACGCCGCCCGAGGCTACGAGCTGCGCGACGCCCTCGTGATCGACCACCTGCGCAACCTCGGCGCGGCGGCCCGGGACCTGGGTCGCCTGGACGAGGCCGCCGGCCACCTCACCGAGGCCGTCGCCCTGGCCCGCGACTCGGACGCCGCGCTCCCCGCGGACCTCGTCCAGACGCTCGACCTGCTCGGTCGCGTCCGCGCCGACCAGGCCCGCTGGGCGGAGGCTGCACGCGCCTTCGACGAGGGGCTGGAGCTGCTGTCCTCGCCGGTCTGGCGCGCGCTGCGGGCCCCGTTGCTGGCCGGACGGGGCGCGCTCCACCTCAAGCTGGGCGAGCTGGCCGAGGCCGAGGCCCTCTACCGGCAGTCCATCGCGATCGTGGAGGAAGCGGGTTCCCGTACGGACCTAGCCGACAGCTACGCCGACCTGAGCCTGGTGTGCGCGCTGCGGGACTCGACGGACCAGGCCAGGCTCTTCGCCGAGAGGGCCCTGGACATCGAACACGCCCGCGGCCGGACCCGTGGCGTGGTCCTGGCGCTCATCCTGCTCGCCCGCCTCGAGGACTCCTCCCGCGCCGAGGTCGACCTGGCGGAGGCCGCGGCCCTGGCCCAGGAGATCGGATATCGGCCAGGGGAGGCGCTCGCCCTCGGCCGGCTCGGCGCGCTGTACGTGGCCACCACCTCGTACGCCCGCGCCCACCGGCACCTGTCGGAGGCGATCGGGCTGCTGGAGGAGCTCGGACACGAGCTGGAGCTGGGGATCGCCCTGCACAACCGCTCTGTCGCCGCCGAGCATCTGGGGGACCTGCCGAGCGCGCTCGCCGACGCCGAACGGGCCTGCGACCTGGGCCACGCCTCCGGCCGCGACCGCGCGATCCGGCTCGCGGTCCGCCTGGGCCGCGGGATGGCCGCCTGGCGGCACCTGGAGCACGCCAAGTCCCACACCCTGACCACCCACCTCGGCCACCGCCGCCGGCCAGGGCAGGCGGGGCAGGGTGGTGACCGCTGGTCCGGGATGGCGGGGCCCGGGGCCGGCCGCTGGTCCGAGCCCGTGGGGGGTGGCGATGGCCGTTGGTCCGAGCCGGCGCGTCAGGGTGAGGAGTCCTGGCCCTGGACGGTCGAGGACCGGCCGACCGCCGCCGACCTCAGCCATCGGCGCTGGCCCGTGCCCGACGGCGTGCCCGCCGAGCTCGTGGAGGCGGAGCGGCGCGGACTCGACACCACGCGGACGCTCAGGTCGGCCGCTGGGAACACCCGAGACCCGTCGGAAGCCGCGACGCTGCTCGGACGCGCCCGCACCGCCGAGGCCGAGGTGGAGGCGCTGTGGCGGCGGATGGAACCCCTCGCCCCCGACTACGTCGCCCTGCACCGGGACCCGCCGCTCGACCAGCTCCACCTCGACGCCCTCGTCACCCCAGAAAGCAGCCCAGAAGGCAGCCCAGGCAGCGGGATCGCCGTGGTCGGCTTCCACGTCGGTGAGGAGGGCGTAACGGTGCTCGCCCACCGCACCGGCTGGTCCGAGCCGCGCGCCTTCCCCACCACCGTCGGCCACGACCTGCTGGCCGACTTCACCGCCACCACCGTCGGCCGCCGTCCCGGGCTGCTGGACATCGAGGCGCGCCGCCACCGCGCGGCCGTCTGGCGACGCCTGGCCGAGCTCCTCCTGTCAGACGTCCTCGACGCGCTCGGCGACGACCTGGACCACCTCTACCTGGTCCCGCATGCCGAGCTGCACCGGGTCCCGCTCCACGCGCTGGCCCCGGACGGCCGCTCGCTCCTCGAACGCGCCCTCGTGACCTACGCCCCCTCCGTCGCCGCCCTGACCCGCCTCACCCGGCGGGGCCCCGCGACGGGCACCCGGTCACTGGTGCTCGGGTACACCCCGGATCCCGGACCCGAGGCCCGCGGCGCGCTCGAGGCGGCGGCGCGGGACGCCGGCGCCCTGCTGGACGTCCCGCCCCACACCGGTCCGGCCGTCACCGCGACCCGGCTCCCCGGCATCTGGGACGTGGTGCAGCTGTCGTGCCCGGGCGTGTTCGACCCGGACGACCCGTTCGGCTCGGGCGTCGGGCTCGCCGACGGCCTCCTGACCGGCAGGCGGCTCATGAGCATGGCCGTGGACGCCCGGCTCGTCTTCCTCGGCTCCCACGAACGCGACCCCGCGCCGGGCGGCGGCGACGACGTGGCCGCCCTGGCCCACGCGTTCCTCCACGCGGGCGCCAGGTCCGTGCTCCTCCCGCTCTGGCCGGTCTCCGACGAGGTCACCAGGGCCCTGATGCGCGACGTCCACACCAGGCTCCGCTCCGGCCTGGGCCCGGCACGGGCGCTGCGGGAGGCCGTACTGGAGCTGCGCGACCTCTACGGCCCCGCCGAGCCCGACCTGTGGGCCCCGTACGTCCTGGTGGGCCTGCCCTCCTGACGAGCGGGCGAGCAGCCTCTACGGTGGGACGCAGCAGAACGCGAGGGGGACGATGGACAGCCGGCGGAGGCGCTGGTCGAGGCGGTGCTCGCCGACCGCCTGGGCGGGCTCGCCGAGCAGGCCCGCCAGGCCGTCCAGGCGGATCAGGGCGGGTCGGCGTTCTTCCCGTTCCTGCTCGGCCTGATCGGTGAGGCCCGCGCCAAGCAGGACCTCGCCGACGCGCTCGCCAGGGCGGAGGTCGATCTGTCGGAGCTCACCCAGCGGTTCGCGCTGGACCTGCGCCGGGCCTTCGCCGAGTTGCTCGCGCGGGCCCAGGAGGCCGGCACCGTCCGGGCGGACGTGGACGCCGAGGACGTGCAGGCCGTCGTCCTCGCGGCGATCACCGCCGAGCGGCATCGCGCCGACCTCGAACGGCCGGGGCGTATCGCCGCTGTGGTGCTCGACTGCCTGCTGGTCGCGTAGGACCGGCTCAGTCGCCCAGCCATTTCGAGTCCGGCATGAGCGTGGTCGCGACCAGGTAGCCGAAGAAGCCGATGGCCAGGCCCACCGCGTACGCTCCGAAGACCTCGGGGGCGCCCACCAGCGCGGTCACCGCCCCACCTCCCACCGCAGCCAGCACCGCCGCGAGATCGGACAGGCCCGCCGCGCCCTGCCTGCGGCGCAGCGTCCCGTACGTGATCCAGCCGATCACCAGCCCGAAGCAGATCGCGCCGAGCACGGCCATGCGAGGACCTCCTCGTGGTCAGCCGCAACCGTGTCGCGCGGCGCGGCCCGTGGGTCTGATCGCCGTTCACGATCGCACGAGGCGCGCCCGCCTGGCTAGAGGTAGCTCCTGGTCGCGCTCACCAGATCGGGGGTGGCGTCGCGGGTGTCGAAGTAGAGGGCGGAATCGGGGGTGCGCTCGCGGACGTCCTGGTCGCGGATCGCGAACACGGCCGGGACCACCCCCACGTCGCCGTAGCGGCCGGTGACGGCCTCGCCGATCGCCCGGCGTACGGCGCCGACCACGTCACGCGAGGTGTGGCCGGGACCGGAGGCGGCGAGATAGCCCAGCATGCCCGCGAAGCGCAGCTCCGCCTCGGCCGCCGGGCGCTGCTCGGGCAGCACGGGACCGTCCAGCCAGAACACCTTGCCCGCGAGGAACGCCTCGTAGTCGTCGCCCTCGTGGCGGAGCACGCGCGCCGTCTCGGCGAGCAACTCCCCGAACTCGGCCAGCTCCGACTCGGGCGGCAGATCCGTGGTGACGAACAGGGGCACGATCAGCGCGTCGAGCATTGGACTATCCCTCCGTGAGGAGGCTCATCGTAGGACCCGCGACCGACAATCCCGGGTCACGCCACTCTCCGTGGCTGTCTAGCGTTCGGTCCACTCGTCCTGTAACGCTGAGTGCACGATCGAGTCGCGCCACCCGTTCGGCGTGTGCACGTGGTGCCGGATGCGGCCTTCCTCGACCATCCCGGCGGTCAGCATGGCGAGCTGGGCGGGTAAGTTCGCTGGGGAGCGGGCGCCCCAGACGCGGTGCAGCCCGAGCTGCTTGAAGCCGAACGACAGTAACAAGCGCACGAGGTCCGTGCCGACCCCGCGTCCCCACTGGTCGGGGTGGAGGCCGAAGCCGATCTCGGCGCTGTGCGGGTGGTCGGCCTCGATGTGCAGGCGGGCCACCCCGATCACGTCGCGGCGGGCCGTGTCGATCACGGCCAGCACGTACAGGCGGCGTGGTTCGGTCGCGGCCGCCTCCTGGGCCTGGGCGACGAGCTCCGCCACCTCGGCCAGGCTGCGGGGCGCGAACGGCATGTGCTGCGTGGCCGTGGTGTCGCCGTAGACCGCGTGCAGCGCGGTCACGTCGGCCTCCGCGACGTCACGGAGGCCGAGCCGTTCGCCGTTGTACACCACCCGCCGCATTTGCAGACGGTAACGCGATTCCCGTGATCTCTACAAGCCCACGTCAAGTGGCGAGTTGACTCCCGTAAGCCCGCGCCACAAGCTCGGCGACGGCGCTGTGCGCGCCGAGCGGCTCCGCGTGCCCGGCATTGATCGAGGCGGCGGCCTGCTCGACGATCCCCGTGGGGGCCTCGTGGCCGATCATGCAGGGCGCGATGGCCAGGCGCTCGGCGCCCGCCGCGCGCAGCCGCTGGGCCGCCATCGCGATGCCCGGCTCGCTGTCGAGCGAGGCCGAGACGACCGGCAGCGTGAGCCTGGAGGCCAGGAGCACCGCTGTGGCCTGCACCGCGTGCACCGCGCGCTCCCCGCCCACCGTGGCCATGATGACGCCGTCCACGGGGCTGGAGACGTTCAGCAGCCGTACGCGGTCGGCCCTGGCCAGGCCGCGCTCGGCGAGCCTGATGTGCAGGGCCTCGGCCAGCAGCGGGTGCGGGCCGAGCGCCTCGGTGACGACGGCGCCGCTGCCGCTGGCCGCGACCGCCTTGCCGATCTCAGCCAGGACGACCGGATCGTCCCAGGTGAGCAGCGGCACGATGACCGCTTCGCGGCCGGAGGGCAGGGAGTCCGCCAGGTCGGTGACGCTCGTCAGCCGCACCTCGATCTGCGGGTGGTCGAGGCGTACCACGGCCGCGATCTCTTCGGCCACGCCGGCCGCCGCGCCGGGGGTGGCGAGCACGAGCATGGGGGCGTCCGGCGGCAGGGACGTGGGCACGGGACGGCGGTGGCGACCGCCGCCCGGCCGGGGGGAACGTTCACGTACAGGCAGGCTCACAGCCGCGCAGTTTATGCGTATTAGGTGGAGGTTGCTCTGTGAATAGGTGGCGATTCCGTCACAACCCAGACGCCGCGCGCAAAAAGAGTCAACCACACCTTGACTACCGCGACGGAACCACGACCGACTGGGGATTCCCGGGGGCGTACACCGTGATGCCCTGCGGCAGCGATTTAAGCTTTTCGATCTCCGCGCACGCCGGGCACTTGTCGTAACCGTCCTGCCTTGCCCGGTTCGCGGCCGCCTCCGCCTTGGCCTGGGCGACCTTCGCCTGCGCCTCGGAGACGGCCGCCGAGGCGGCCAGCGAGCGGTCCACGGCCTGCTGCACCTCGCCCGGCAGCGTCACCTTGGCCAGCGTGAAGCGCAGGCCGGTGAGGAAGTCGCCGCCGAGCGTGGCCGGCAGGTCGCGGGTCAGCGAGGCGTCGACCGCGTTCTGGACCTTGACGATGTTGGCGTTGCTGTCCTGCGGCTTGAGCGTGGAGCTCTCCAGCAGCGAGCAGGACGGCACGAGCTCGGCGCAGCGCATGGCTCCGATCTGGCCGCGCAACGCGTTGTCGATCACGGGGCGGACCGCCTGGCCGAAGAACGCCGACCAGCCCTCGTCGCCGTCCCACGCGTAGAGCGAGCGATTGTCCTGGGCGCGGAAGGTGCGGGTGCCGTACTTGTCGTCGAACGTCTTCAGCGTCTGATGGTCCAGGTTGAGCGTGAAGTAGAGGGTGCCCTCGATGCCGAGGTTCACCCCGTCGCTGCTGGGCACCGTCACCACGTCCACGCCGAGCGTCGTGGCCCGCTTGGGGTCGGCGGTGATCGTGTAGAAGCGCTGCTGCGCCGGGTAGAGGTGGGTGGACGACCACATGCCGGTCCAGGTCAGGCCGGAGCCGGGGCTGATCACCTGGCGTACCTGGTTGTCGTCGAGCGGGCCGCCGTCGCGGATGACGGCCACCTCGCCGCCGCCCGTGCTCTCCAAGCCCCCCAGGCCCCCGATGAGCAGGGGGACGGCGATGAGCGCGGCGACGACGATCAGGGCGATTCTCATCAGTACCCCTTCCGCGCGGGCGGCGTTGGCAGCCGCCGCCCGCGGCTTCTCGCGGCGTTTTCCGGCTGAGCTCAGGCGAAGGGTCCCACCTGGCCGGGCAGGGAGGCTTTGGCCTTGGGGCCGGGGTCGGGCTGCGCGGCCAGGTCGAGGTCGCGGGTCTCCGGGGCGATGGCCAGGCCCAGGGCCGTGACCGCCAGGGCGACCACCACGTAGATCGACACCGCGACCGTGGTCTGGTACGTGTCGAACAGGCTGAGGGCGATGATCGGGGCCAGGGCGCCGCCGACGATGCCCGCCACCTGATAGCCCATGGAGGCGCCGCTGTAGCGCAGCCGCGTGCTGAACAGCTCGGCGATGAAGGCCGCCTGCGGCCCGTACATGGCGGCGTGGGTGACCAGCGCGACCACGGCGGCCAGCGCGATCAGCGGGAACGATCTGGTGTCGAGCAGCGGGAAGAACGCGAACGCCCACACCGCCGCGCCCACCACGCCCGCGAAGTACACCGGCCGCCGCCCGAACCGGTCCGACAGCGCGCCGGCCAGCGGGATCAGCACGAGCTGCAGCGCCGACCCGATCAGCACCGCGTTGAGCGCGTACGAACGCGGCAGCTTCAGCACCGTGGTGAGGTAGACGATGATGTACGCGGTGAACGTGTAGAAGGCCACGTCCACCCCGATCCGCGCGGTGAAAGCGGACAGCAGAGCCCGCGGGTGCGTACGCAGCACCTCCAGCAGCGGCATCTCCGCCTTGGCGCCCTGCTCCTTGACCTGGGCGAACAGCGGCGACTCGGTCACCCGCAGCCGCACCCACAGTCCCACGAACACCAGCACGCCCGACAGCAGGAACGGCACCCGCCAGCCCCACGACAGGAACGCCGCGTCGGACAGCGTGAACGACAGGAGCGTCAGCAGCCCGGTGGCCAGCACGTATCCGGCGGGCACGCCGACCTGCGGCCAGCTCGCGTTGAAGCCGCGCCGCCGCCCGTCGCCGTGCTCCAGCGACATGATCACCGCGCCGCCCCACTCGCCACCGAGCCCCAGGCCCTGCACGAACCGGAGCGCCGCCAGCAGGATCGGCGCGAGCACGCCCGCGCTCGCGTAGCCGGGCAGCACGCCGATGAGGAACGTCGAGACGCCCATCACCAGGAGCGTCACCACCAGCACGGTCTTGCGCCCCGCCCGGTCGCCGAAGTGGCCGAACACGACGCCACCGAGCGGCCGGGCGACGAACGCCACGGCGTTGGTGGTCAGCGACGCCAGCGTCGCGTTGAACGGGTCGAGCGCGGGGAAGAACAGCTTGGGGAAGACCAGGGTCGCCGCCGTGGTGTAGAGGAAGAAGTCGTACCACTCCAGCGACGTTCCGATCAGGCTGGCGAGGATCACCCGCCGGGTCTGTTGCGCGGAGCCTGTCATTCGATCGCTCCTTGTTCGTCTAGGGGGTCCTCTTCAACATAAGAATCGTTGAACAATTCGACAAGAGGTTTGCTCCATGATTCGCTGTCAAATGTGGATAACGTGGTTGCCGATCTCGCTCAGGACCGCCCCAGGCTGGGCCGCAGCAGCACCGCGGAACGGGTGGCCGACATCCTGCGCGACCGCATCAGCGAGGGCTTCTTCCGTCCTGGGCAGCGGCTGTCGGAGGAGTCGATCTCGGAAGGGCTCGGCGTGTCGCGCAACACGCTGCGCGAGGCGTTCCGGCTGCTCGGTCACGAGCGGCTGCTCGACCACAAGCTCAACAGGGGCGTGTTCGTCCGGCTCCCGTCGGCCGAGGACGTCGCCGACCTCTACCGCGTGCGCCGCGTGCTCGAAGGGGCGGCCGTACGGCGCGGCCCGGCCCCCGAGGCGCTGGCCGTGATCAAGGAGGCCGTGCTCGACGCGGAGCGTGCCGCCGAGCAGGACGACTGGCAGGGCGTCGGCACCGCCAACATCCGCTTCCACCAGGCGCTCGTCTCGCTGAACGAGAGCCCCAGGATCGACGAGGCCATGCGCCAGCTCCTCGCCGAGCTGCGGCTGGTCTTCCACGTGATGGAGAACCCGCGGGCCTTCCACGAGCCGTTCGTCGACCGCAACCGGACCCTGCTCGGGCTCCTCGAGTCGGGGCGGCCCGAGAAGGCCGCCGCGTACCTCGACGACTATCTCGACCACGCCGAACGGCTGCTCATCGAGGCGTACACGCCGTAACGTCTGTGGCATGGACCGGATCTTCACCCTTGACGAGGCCCGCGAGCTGCTTCCCGGCGTCATGCGTGACGCCCGCGAGGTGATCGCCGCCCGCGCCGACCTGGCCGAGATCGATTTCGACCGGCGGGCCACGGGGAGTTCCCCGCTCGGCGGCCTGCCCGAGATCAAGGGGCTGCAGGCCCGCATCGAGGAGATCCTCAGCGGGTGGAACGAGCGGGGGATCGAGGTCAAGGGCATCGCGCCGGTGCTGGTCGACTTTCCCGCCGTGATCGACGGGGTGTCGGTGCGGCTGTGCTGGATCGAGGGCGAGCCGGAGCTGGCCTGGTACCACCGTACGGAGCTCGGCTTCGCGGGCCGCCGCCCGCTGGACCCCGGGAGGGAGTGAGCCGCAGCCGTGGCCGATCTGTGACCAACCGGTCACGTCAAGCGGGTGTCTAACGGGGTGAGCGAAAGGATCACACCGATGAGGCACCCCTCAGCGACCGCGGCCCTGCTGGCGTCGGCGGTCATCGGCGGACTGGGGCTCTCGCCCGGCGCCGCCCACGCCCAGTCGAAGTCCCCGGAGGCCCGCGCCGCCTGGGTCAAGACCTGCACCCACAAGAAGGACGACCTCGACTACCCCTGCGGTCACTGGCAGCTGATCATGCGCGACGGCCGCAAGGTCGCCGTGCCCGGCGCGGCCACCTCGCAGATCGACGCCAAGGGCAACGAGGTCCACGACACCGTCACGTTCGCCATCAGCGCCGACGGCCGCGTGATGGCGTACGAGCGCAAGAGCGACCACCGCCTGGTCGTCCAGCCGATCGCGGGCGGCCCGGCCAGGACGCTGCCCAAGGCCGCGGTCCCCAAGGGCGTCGGCACCTCCGACATCGGCGTCTACCTGTCGCCCAAGGGCGACACGGTCGTGGTCGACTACGGCGACGAGCCCGTCCGCCTGCCCGCCAAGGTCATCACGGTCGCGACCGGCAAGATCACGACGCTGCCCCTCGGAGAGGGCATGGGCGGGTTCAGCGGCGACGGCGACGAGGTGCTGACCAAGCGCTATCTGAGCGACAACACGCTCCGCCTGACCGCGCGCCGGCTCGGCGGCGCCTCGGTCAAGGCGACCCCGCCCCAGCTCGTCGCGAACGCCCCCACACTCGCTCTGGCCCCCGACGGCCGGACGGTGGCCGTGTTCACCTCGGGCAACGCCGACACGAAGAAGCCGCCCAGGGTGCGGACCTACGACCTGGCGACCGGGCAGCTGTCCGGCGGCGCCGACCTGCCGCTCTCGCCCGGCGTGCCGCCGGACCTCGCCTGGTGGGGCCCGGACGGCCTGCTCCACGCGGTGGTGGAGAGCGGTGACGTCGGGGAGACGGCGGTGATACGGGAGCTCACCGTCGATCCCGGCTCCGGGGCGGT
The DNA here is from genome assembly GCF_040610775.1 of Nonomuraea sp. NPDC003709. NCBI lineage: Bacteria > Bacillati > Actinomycetota > Actinomycetes > Streptosporangiales > Streptosporangiaceae > Nonomuraea > Nonomuraea sp. NPDC003709. The sequence continues at coordinate 232,557 of NZ_JBEXMW010000008.1, forward strand.
CAACCAGACCGGCCGATACACGATCAGCAAGACCAGGTACGCCTATGTGAAGGCGGGGGAGTGAACGACATGAAAGCCAAGATCTTCGCGGTCCTCGCGGCCGCCGTCGTCGCGGTGCCGGGGGGCGTCGCGTACGCGGAGCCGCACGCGCACGCGCAGGCACATCGGGGGCACGACAGCGTCCGGTACGCCGCCATCAAGAGCTGCGGCAAGGACGGGGACGCCAAGCCGTGCGGCGACTGGCGGCTCGTCATGCACGACGGCAGCCAGAGCATGCTGCACGACGCCCAGACGGTCGCGCTCGACGTCAAGGGCAAGAAGCTCGTGTACGCCTCGGCGCCCATCGCGGTCAGCGGCAACGGCCAGCGGATCGCGTACCTCACCAAGACCGGCAAACTGGCCGTGCGCACGCTCGGGGGCGGCGTCAAGCTGTTCGCCAAGGGCGCGCTGCCCCGGGTGGACCAGAACAACATCACCCTGCGCCTGTCCGACGACGGCGCCCGGCTGGCCGCCGTCATCTCCGGCGAGAAGGTCCAGAGCACGCGCGTGTTCGACACCGCCACCGGTGCCCGGCTCGGCTCCGTGCCGGGCAACCTGACCGTGCTGGGCTTCAGCGGCGACGGGGACGAGGTGCTCACCAGCGCCGACGGCGACGAGGGAGTCACCGACCTGGCCGTCTACAGCGACACCGGCGAGCAGCTCGTACGCGGCACGCCGCCGCAGGTCGTGTCGTCCAACTCGCCGCAGGCGCTGTCCGCCGACGGCCGCACGGTCGCGGCCCTCGTGGCGGGGAACAAGCCGCAGCTCGTCCTGTACGACATGCAGAGCGACCAGGTCGTCGGCCGCAAGAAGCTCAACCTGCCGGCCGGGGACGTCGACATGGTCGACTGGACCGGGGACACCCAGGTGACCGTCCACCTGGTCCAGTACCAGGAGAGCGGCAACAAGATGACCATCGTCCAGATCGACACCGAGACGGGCGCGGTCAAGGTCCGGGACCGGTATCGGATGCTGAAGGGCATGTTCGTCTTCGCGGCGTGCGGCGGCTGACGCGGCGCGGGGCCCGGGGAGGCGGCGGGGATTCCCCGGGCCCGCACTGGCATAACCTTCTCGAGGTGGAGGTTCACTCGACCAAGGCGATGGCCGCCAGGGCCGTCGACCTGTGCGTGGCACTGCTGCACGAACGGCCGTCCGTCGAGTCGGTGTCGCGGGTCCTGCGCGACCACGGGGAGACCGGGGACCTCGACCTCGGCGAGGCCGACGTGACGGCGATGCGGGCGGCGGCGGCGCGGCTGCGCGAGGTCCTGGGCGCGGCCACCGTGAGCGAGGCGGCCGACCTGCTCAATCGGCTACTCGCCGGATCGGCCCGAGCGCCCAGACTCACCAGCCACGGGGGCACGACGAGCTGGCACGTGCATGTCGACAGCGGGGACGACGCGCCGTGGGGGGAGTGGTTCCTGGCGTCGTCGGCGATGGCGCTGGCGGTGCTGCTGGCCGACCATCAGCGCATTCCGGGCGGGCTGTGCGCCTCGCGGGGGTGCGGGCGGCCGTACCTGGACCTCGGGGGTGGCAGCCCGCGACGCTACTGCGGCACCCGCTGCGCCACCCGCGAACGCGTCGCCGCCCACCGCTCCCGCACCTCACCGCCCGCCTCGGGCTGAGCGCGACGCTTCTCCCGGGGATCCCTTGTCGCGGCGCCCGGCCGTGAGTACGGCCACGGCGACGGCCTGCAGCACAGCCCCCGCCACCAGGGCCGAGCTCGCCGAGTACGCCGCCAGCGGTCCGGCCAGCGCCGACCCGATCGCGAACGAGGTGATCTTCAGGCTGGCCCCCGTGGTGAACACCTGGCTGCGCAGGCGGGCCGGCGCCTCGCGGTGCCGTACCGAGAACAACGCGGTGAGCTGCGGCCCCTCGCCCGCTCCCGCCACCGCCGCGGCGACCACCGCAGCCCAGAACGTCCCGGCCCAGGCCGCCAGCGCCATCCCCGCGCCGAGCACCGCCGTCCCCCGGGCCAGGACGCGGTCCCACCGCCGCACCCGGCCCCACGCGGCGATCACCGCGTTCGCGGCCAACCCGGACGCGGCGGTGACGGCCAGCAGCAGCGCGCCGTGGCCGCTCTGGCCGGTGAGCTCGGCGCCGAGGACGGGAGCGGACACGACCAGCATGGCCAGGCCGCAGCACGAGACCGCGGACCCGGCCGTCGCCCGGCGCAACGTCGCGTTCCGCCAGATGACGGCGAACCCCTCCACCAGCTCCGCCCGAATCGCCCGCCCGCGACCGGTCGCGCCACCGTCGGCGGGCGAGCCGGGTGCGGCGGGGTGAGCGCACACGGTGGCGGGCGAGGCGGGTACGGCGGCGGGTGCGGCCGAACGGGCCCGTACGGGAGGCAGGCTCCAGGCGGCCGGCAGCGCGGCGACGAGCAGTCCGGCGCACACCAGGACCGTCACGGTGCCTCCGCCCGCGCTCGCCACCAGCCCCACCACGGCGGGACCGGCCAGCCCGGCCACGTTGTAGCTCATGGAGTCGAGCGCGTTGGCCCTGCTCAGGCGTTCGGGACCGGCCACCTGGGGCAGCTGCGCCGTCCAGCCGCCGGTCAGTGCAGGCCCCAGCAGCCCGGCCACGACCGCCACGCCGATCAGGGCCGCGTCCGGCACCCGGCCCAGCCCGTACAGGACCAGCAGGAGCCCGGTCGCGTACCCGAGGAGGCAGCACGCGAGCAGCCGCCCCGGCCGCCGCGCCCGGTCGAGCAGCACCCCGAGCAGCGGCCCTCCGAACGCGGCCGAGACGGTCAGCCCCGCCAGCAGCCAGGACGCCGTCAGGGGAGACCCGGTGACGGCCATCCCGGCGACCAGGAGCGCGGGCCCGGACATCTCGTCCCCCGTGCGCGCGGCCACTGCGCCGGCCATGTAACGGTATAACACGGTGAAGACGTTACAGGACGGCGAGTGCGAGCCGGCCCGGCCCGTGCGCCGCGCGGACCGGGCCTGTGGCCGGGGTCAGGCCGAGCTGGTGATGACCGCGAAGCGGGCGCCGTAGGGGTCGGCGAGGAAGGCCATGCGCCCGACTTCTTCCACGTCCGTCGCGGGAGCCCGCAGTGTGCCGCCGAGCTGCTGCGCCAGCGCCGCCGTGGCGTCGCAGTCGGGCACCTCGAAGTACGGCAGCCAGTGCGGGCTGTCACCGGGCTGGAGCTGGACGATCCCGGCCATCGCCGAGGCCTCACCGCCGTCGGCGGGCGAGACGACGGGGTAGGAGATGTCGCCCATCGGCAGGTCCTCGACGCGCCAGCCGAAGACCGACTGGTAGAAGGCCCGGATGCCGGCGGGGTCGGGGGTGTAGAGCTCGATCCAGCCGAGCGAGCCAGGCTTGGTGACCATGCCGAGCCCCTTCGTCCGGCCCGGCTGCCACACCGCGAACGCGGCCCCCGTGGGATCGGCGAAGACCGCCATGCGGCCCTGGCCCTCGACGTCGCTCGGCGGGAAGAGCACCGTGCCGCCCGCCTGCTCGATCGTCTTGGCGATCACGTCGACGTCGGGCACCTGGAAGTACGTCAGCCACGCCGGGGTCCAGCCCTCCTGCGTCACCTCGCTGATCCCGGCGACCGTCTTGCCGTCGACCTGGCAGAAGCGATACTGCATGTACTCGGGGCCCAGCGTGACGGACTCCCAGCCGAACAGCCCCGTGTAGAAGACGTTCGCCGCCTCCGCGTCGGGGGTGTTGACCTCGATCCAGCAGGGGGCTCCCGGTAGGTAATCGGTGGTGAGCATGGCCTGCTCCTTCGTGTGACGAAGCGATGGGTGGCCTCTTCGCCTCACGGTGCGGGCTGAGGGCGGCGATGCCACTCGTATCCGGCGATTGCCAGCCTCGCACGACCCCTCGGCAAAGGCGAGCCGACACCCCAGTCGAATGCGTGTTTGAACAAAGGCATACACTTGACCGCATGACAGCCTCGTTCCAAGCATCTCTGCTCGGCCTCGACGAGGAGCTCGGGGTCGGGCCGCTCGGCGCCACGGTCCGCAGGACTCACCTCGACCACGGCGCCTGGATCGACCTGCGGCCGGGCTGGCTCACGGGGGCCGACACGCTGTTCGAGCGGCTGGCCGGGACGGTGCCGTGGCGGGCGGAGCGGCGGCGCATGTACGACCGGGTGGTGGACGTGCCGCGGCTGCTGAAGTTCTACGACGAGGACGAGACCCTGCCGGATCCGGTGCTCGAGGACTGCCGCCGGGCCCTCGACGATCATTACGGTGAGGAGCTGGGGGAGCCGTTCCGTACGGCGGGGCTCTGCTTCTACCGCGACGGGCGCGACAGCGTGGCCTGGCACGGCGACACGATCGGGCGGGGGAGCACCGAGGACACCATGGTGGCGATCGTCTCGGTCGGCACCCCCCGCCCGCTCCTGCTCCGGCCCCGCGGCGGCGGGCCGTCCATCCGGCGGGATCTGGGGCACGGGGATCTGATCGTGATGGGCGGGAGTTGCCAGCGCACGTGGGAGCACGCGATCCCGAAGACCTCCCGCCCGGCGGGGCCGCGCATCAGCATCCAGTTCCGCCCCCGCGGCGTCCGCTGACACCCCCTACGCGGTTATCGGAGGGTCAGACGGGCGAGGCGGCCCTGCTCGCCGGAGGCCCAGCAGGAGAGGTCGCGGGTGCAGGACACCGTGTCGAACGATCCGTTGTCGAAGGTCTCCCAGGTGCGCCCGCCCGACCACGTCACGTCGCTGCCCGAAGGCCCCACCGCGATGGCGGCGAACGGCAGGTGGGGGAGCCACGCCACGCCGGAGCGGTAGGCGGGCGGCGGGGTGGTGGCGGGTTGCCAGGTGGTGGCGCCGTCCCGGGTGAGGGCGGCGGCGCTGGGGGAAGGCTGGTCGGGGCGGTAGTCGCCGCCGACCGCGAGGCCGTGGTGACGGTCGCGGAAGGCCAGGCCGAAGACGCCGCGGGCCGGGTCGCCCGCGGGGATCGGGGTGTCGGAGACCGTCCAGGTGCGTCCGCGGTCGCCCGAGTGGAACACCCGTGACCGCTCCGCCCCGCCGGTGGCCAGCCAGGCGTCCCGGCCGCCCGCGGTGACCAGGCACTGCCCGCTCGCCGCGAACCCCGCCTCGCCCGGCAGCGCCTGCGGCATCCCGTCGGCCGGCAGCACCCGCCAGCTCCGCCCGCCGTCGTCCGTGGCCAGGATCCGGAACCTGCCGTCCACCGGGTCGCTCATGGCCAGCCCGTGCCGCCGGTCGTAGAAGGCCAGGCAGTCGTAGAAGGCCCGGGGCTCGTCGTTCCTGAACGTCTCCGTCCACGTGCGCCCGCCGTCCTCCGTCCGGTAGACGCGCGAGTCCGTGCCCTCCCCGATCGACAGCGCCACGGCCCTGCGCTCGTCGAACGCCTCGATGTCGCGGAACTGGAGCGCGGAGGTGTCGGGCGGGGAGACGTTCTGCCAGTTCTGCCCGCCGTCGACGGTCCTCAGCACGGTGCCGCCCGAGCCCGAGGCCCACACCACGTCCCGGCTGACGGGCGACAGGCCGCGCAGGCGCGCGGTCACCCCGGTCTCCTTGAGCTCCCAGCCGAGCTTGGGGGTTCCGGCGTGGGCGGCGGGGACCGGGGCGGCGAGTACGGCGGCGGCAGCTGACAGCGCACTCAACGCGATTCGAAGCTTCATGTCGGGCAAACTAGTCCAAAGGATCAACACCGTCCATGGTGTCCGCCCGGGCTTCGGTCAGGCGGACTCGCGGGCCGCGCCCCAGGACAGCAGCGCCTCCGCCGTGTCGAAGCGGCGGCCGGAGTCCGACTCGCCGAGCAGCACGCCCACCAGCGTGTGGCCGCGCTTCTCGCCCGCGAACGCCAGCGTGAACCCGGCCGCCCGGGTGAACCCGGTCTTCAGCCCGATCGCGCCCGGCGTCCCGAGCATCTTGTTGGTGTTGCGCCAGCTGTACGAGCGGTGCTCGGAGGTGGCGTCCAGCGAGTGGTACCGGGTCCCGGCCACTTCCTTGATCAGCGGCACCTGCACGGCCTTGGCCGCCAGCATGCTCTGGTCGCGGGCGGTGGAGTAGCCGTCCCCGCCGCGCTTGGGCAGGCCGTCGGCGTTGACGTACTCGGTGTCGTTCATGCCCAGCTCGCGCGCGGTGGCGTTCATCTTGCCGACGAAGCCGCCGACGCCGGGGCCGTAGGTGCGGGCGAGCGCGTGGGCGGCGTCCGCGCCGGAGGGGAGCATGAGGCCGTACAGGAGCTCGCCGACGGTGAGGCGGTCGCCGGGCCGCAGGTCGGCGGTGGTGCCGCCGCCGTCCTCCGCGTACTGGACGTCCTCCCGCTTGACCTGCACCACGTCCGTGGGCTTGGCGGTCTTCAGGACGACGTACGCGGTCATCATCTTGGTGACGCTGGCGATCGGGAGGCGGTCGTCGGCGTTCTTGCTGAACAGCTCCTTGCCGGACGAGACGTCCATCAGGTAGGCGGCGCTGCCGTACACCGAGGGCGCGTCCTGCTGGACGGCGTGGACGGGGGCGGCGGCGGGGGCGCTGGCGTGTGCGGGTGCGGTGAGCCCCGTGACCAGGGCAAGGGCACCTGCCGCAGCGGCCAGGTGGGCTTTCCGGATACGCATCGCTCCAGATTGCCGCGTCCTTTGAGATGCTTTTGCCGAAATGGGCGATATTTCGTGACAAAGGGCGCGGAAAGCCCGGCCATGTCGAAGGAATCGGTCAGGTAAATCTTTTCCCGGACGTCCAGAAGTTGTCGGCCACGCGCTCACCCGCCAGCAACTCCGAGAACAAATCCTCCCACAATGGCATCACCAATTCAGGCGCGTACGCACGCGACGCTTTGTGCGCCGCCTTCCCCATCCGCACCCGCAGCTCCCGGTCACCCATGACCCGGCTCAGCGCGGCGGCCAGCGCGTCCACGTCCCGCGGCGGCACGAGCACGCCGTCCACCCCGTCGGTCAGCACGTCCCGGGGCCCGGTCGGGCAGTCGAAGGCGACCACGGGCAGCGCGTGCGTCATGGCCTCGATCATCACCATCGGCAGGCCCTCGAACCGGGAGCTCAGCGCGTACACGGAGGACTCCGCCAGCTCCCTGTCCAGCCGGTCGGTGCGCCCGGCCAGCGACACGTGCTCGCCCAGCCCGAACCCGTCGATGAGCCCCTGCAACTGGCTCTTGCGCGGCCCGGTGCCGAAGATGCGCAACCGCCATTCCGGATGTTCCCGCACCACCTGCGCGAAGGCCGTGATGAGCAGGTCGAACCCCTTCTGCGGCACCAGCCGCCCGGCCGCGACCACGACGGGATTGACCTGCTGGGAACGATCCTGGTCGGCCTGATGGACCGCGTTCGGGATCTGCACGATGGGGGTCGAGGGCAGCAGGCGCTGGTACTCGAGGCGGTTGGTGCGCGTCAGCACGGTGACCGCGTCGAACCGGCCGTAGTGGCGGGCGATCTCCCTGCGGATGGTGTCGGGGTACGCCGACAGGTTCATGTGCTCCTGGGCGACCCTGACGACGTCCTTGGCGGCGCGGCGGGCGGCGATCAGGTTCAGGGCGGGCCTGGTGGTCACGAGGACGCCGTCGCGCAGGCCGGAGACGTACTCCATCGCCGCCCACTCCACCCGCTCGGTGAAGTAGTCGGCCGCGAACTCGCCCCTCGGCACGATCTTGCCGCGTACCTTTCGCCAGGCCCGGCGCCCGAACGAGTCCGGCACCCTGCCGCCGCGCTGGTCCACCAGCGCGGTGATCCCGACCCGCGGGTCGAGCGAGAACTGGGGGGTGTCGCGCCGCCGCACCAGGCTGACCAGCTCGACGTCGTGGCCCGCGGCGGCCATCGCGTTGGCCTGGTTGACGACGGTGCGGATGGTGCCGCCCATGCCGTACGCGTGCAGCATGAGGTAGCGGATCTTCACGTGAGGTACCCCCAGGTCCGGCACATGGGTTTCAGCGCGTCCGGGACCTGGTCCGCGGAGGGGAGCTCCCGCGCGGGCTGCACGGCGCCGGAGCGGATCTTGTCGCGCCAGTCCCCGAGGCCCTTCTCCAGGACGGACTGCTTCCCGTAGGCGAGCATCCCCGGCTCCCACTCCAGGCCCAGGAACTCGCAGATCTCGCGGGTCGCCTTCTCCGGGTCGGCGCTCAGCTCCTCGTACCTGACGGTCAGGCCGGGCAGGGCTGACCTGGCCCGTTGCACGGCCTTCATGTACCGCAGCGCGTCCAGCGCGGCCTCCTCGGGGGTGCGCCTGTCGGGGCTGGCCTCGTGCCAGGACGCGGCGATCGAGGCGGGGTGGCGGAGCAGGAAGACGAAGCGCGCGTCGGGCCAGCAGGCGGCGATGCGCTGGTAGGCGAAGGCGTTCGCGGGGGTCTTGTCCACGATGAACCGTTTGCCGCTGCGTACCAGCTCCCGGTGCAGGACGCGGTCCCACAGCAGATGCTCCAGATCGGCCTGGTTGTGCCCGAGGGCCGCCATCGCCTTGGCCGCCAGGCTCGTGTCGAACTGCACGCGGAGGCGGCGTACGTGCAGCTCGTGAGGGGCGTGCAGGGCGGAGTGGGCGTTCAGAATCGCGCGCAGGAGCGTCGAACCGGACCGCACGGGGGACAGGAGGAACACGGGGGAGTCGAGCAACCGGTCGGTCGCCGGATCCGCGGGCGGTCTGATCTCGGGAACGGGCTGGGGAGGAGCCGCTTTTCCTACACGTTCGATCTGGAATCCGGTGAACCTGACCAGCGCTTTGTTCATTTTGCGCTGCCAGTTCATGCCGAGGGAGACTACCCATCGTTCCTGGCAATTCCCTGGCAACGGTAAACGGCGGACGTAATCTGATATTTGCCGATACGCTCGCGCGCGTGGACGATCTCGATCGCGTTTCTTGGGGCAAGCTGAAGCACGCCTACGGCCGAGCCACGGACGTGCCCGGCCAGATTCGGGCGCTCGCGTCCGCCGACGAAGGCGAGCGCCAGAAAGCCATGTCGGCGCTCTACGGCAACATTTTCCACCAGGGCACGCGCTTCCCGGCCACCCCGCACGCGGTGCCGTTCCTGGCCCGCCTGGCCGCCGACCCCGCCACGCCCGATCGCGAGCTGATCCTCCATCTGCTCGCCTCCCTGGCCCTCGGCTACGAGGAGGGCCACCTGCCGGAAGGCGTCGGCATCGCGCGCTGGCGCGAGGAGAGCGCGGGCGTGCAGTCCAGGAGCAAGGAGGAGGCCGACGCCCACCTCGAGCAGTGGGTGGCCGAGGCGCCGAACGACGCCGTCCGCAGGGACCGGGCCTACGTCCGGCAGACGTACGACCACAAGCTGGAGCGCATGTTCGACGCCGCCATGCTGGCCTCCTACGACGCCGTCAGGGAGAACCTGCCGATCTCCCTCCTGGCCGACGGGGATCCGCACGTCAGGACGGCCGCGGCGTACCTCGTGAGCTGGTTCCCGGAGGAGGCGGACACCACCGGGCCCGCGCTCGCCGGCCTTGTCGAGGCCGACGCCGAGCCGGTCACGGTCGCGACGGCGATGTTCGCGCTCTCCCTGCTGCCCTGGCCGGCAGGGGCGCCGGCAGGGGCGATCGAGCCCGGCCTCGGCCACGCCGACGGCCTCGTGCGCGACGCCGCCGCGCTGGCGCTGGTCAACCTGCACGGCGAGGACGCGCCCCCGCAGGCCCGCGACGCCGTCGTCCGGCTGCTCACCGCCACCGGCGACACCCCGCTCCCGTACGCCGAGGGCGACCTGGCCACGCTGGCCGCCCGCGTCAGCAAGCGACGCCTGCCCGGTGAGGCGCCCGCCAGGGCCCAGGCCCTCATCGCCCGCCTGGCGGCCGCCAAGCCCGTGGACGCCTTCCCGATCGCGGGCGACCTCTTGGAGACCGTCGCGGACGCGCCGGAGCTACGGCGGGCCGCCCTCACGGCCATCGCCGACCTGAGTGACGACGCGTGGAGCTGGATCAACCTCCAGGAGGTCCTGCGCGCCCACGGCGTCCCGGACGACCGGGACGCTCTGCGGGAGCACCTGCGGGATCACTGACCGGCCAGGCCGGTGTGGGCGACGCCGCGTACGATCTGCCGCTGGAAGAGCACGAACACCACCAGCAGCGGCAGCCCGGCCAGCACGACCGAGGCCATGATCTGCGCGTACCGCAGCCCGAACGTCCCCTGCACCACGTTGGCCAGCCCGACGGGCAGCGTCATCGTGTTCGGGTCGGTGGAGACCAGGAACGGCCAGAGGAAGTTGTTCCAGGTCGTGATGAACGTGAAGATCGACACGGCGGCCAGCACCGGGCGCGACAGCGGCAGCACGATCGTGAAGAACACCCGCCACCGCCCGGCCCCGTCCACGAAGGCCGCCTGCTCCAGCTCCGGCGGCACGTCCTGGAAGAACTTGAACAGCACGTACACGATCAGTGGCGCCGCCACCTGCGGCAGGATGATCGCCCACCAGGTGTCGACCAGCCCGAGCGCCACCATCTCCGCGAACAGCGGCGCGATCAGCACGTGCGGCGGCACCATGATCCCGGCCAGGATCACCGCGAGAAGCACCCGCTGCCCCTTGAACTGCGTGCGCGCGAACCCGTAAGCCGCCATCGCCGAGAACAGCACGGTCAGGAACGTGACGATCACCGCGGTGACGGTCGAGTTGATCGCCCACTTGACGATGCCGCCGGTGTCCAGGACCAGCCGGTACGAGTCCAGCGTGACCTCGCTGCCGAACCACTGCAGCGGGACCTTCGTGGTCTCGGTCTCCGGCTTGAGCGAGGTGGCGATCGCCCAGGCGATGGGCGCGAGCCAGAGGACCGCCAGGGCCAGGGCGACCACCAGCAGGACGAGCTGGCTGAAGCTGAACCGCTTGGTCATGAGGAGACCTCCGTCCGTTTGCGGAACAGCCGCAGCTGCGCCAGGGAGACGATGACGATCAGGACGAACAGGATGTAGGAGACGGCCGAGGCGTAGCCGGTGCGGTAGCCGGTGAAGCCGACGTCGTAGGCGTACTCGATGATCGGCCTGGTGGAGTCCTGCGGCCCGCCGGCGGTCATCAGGTAGATCTGGTCGAACACCTTCAGCGACGCCAGCAACTGCAGCACCACGATGAGCGCGGTCGTGCGGCCGAGCAGCGGCAGGGTGATCGAGCGCAGCTTGTCCCAGGCCGAGGCGCCGTCGATGGCGGCGGCCTCGTACAGGTGCTGCGGGATCGACTGCAGCGCGGCCAGGTAGAGCAGGAAGTTGAAGCCGACCGTCCACCAGACCGTGGTCAGCACCATCGACCACATGGCGACCGACGGGTCGCCCAGCCACAGCGTGTCGGTGCCGAGCGTGCCGTTGAGCAGGCCGTAGTCGGGCGGGTAGATCATCTGCAGCCACAGCAGCGACACGACGGCGGACGGCAGCAGGAACGGCCCGAAGAACGACAGCCGCCACAGCCACTGCACGAACCGCAGGTGGTGCACCAGCAGTGCGAACCCGAGGCCGAGCAGCACCAGCGGGACCGTGCTCAGCACGGTGAACACCAGCGTGTTCCACAGCGAGTGCCACATGCGCGGGTCGGCGAACGCCTCGGCGTAGTTGGCGAACCCGACCAGGTGGTTGTTGCCGCCCGCGATGTTCACGCTCGACAGGCTCATCCGGAAGCCGAGCACCGTCGGCCAGACCAGGAAGGCCAGGTAGATCAGCAGGAACGGCGCCACGAACAGCAGCCCGTGCTGCGTCCAGCCACGCCGGACCTTCGCGTGGGCGACGGGAGCGGCGGTCGCGGGGGCCGTGACAACGGTGGTCATTGGCGCTCCTCGGCGGGGAAGGGGTTCGGGGCGGACAGCAGCCGGTCGAGCGCCGCCTTGGCCGCGGCCAGGCCCTCCTCCGGCGTGTGGTCCCCGGTGATGACCGGGGAGAAGGCCTGCCCGAACTCGAGCCACAGCCGCGACGCCGACCCGGTGAACCACACCTGCGGGTCGAGCGCGACGTCGGTGATGACCGAGCGGTACTCCGACTGCGGCTGGAGAGACAGGTACTCGGGCTCCTCCAGCGCCGGCAGGTACGCGGGCACGTGCCCGGCGACCGCCCAGTCCGCGCTGTTCTTGACCAGGTAGGCGATGAACCGGTAGGTGGCCCGCTCCACCTCGGGGTCGCGGCTGCGCTGGTGCGGCAGCACGAACGAGTGGCAGTCGGCCTGCGCCGCCCCCGAGCCGAACACGTTGGGGAACCGGGTCATGCTGAACGGCGTCTTGCGCTCCTTGAGCCCGGTGGTCTCCCAGTCGCCGTTCCACAGGAACGCGGCCTGGCCGTTGGTGAAGTTGGCCACCGAAGCCCCGTAGTCGGTGCGCCGGTCGCACAGCCCCTCCTCCCCGAGCCGGCGCATGAACCGCAGCACCTCGAGCGCCTTGGCGTCGTCGATGGCGATCTTGGTGCCGTCGTCCGACAGCAGCGTGCCGCCGCTCTGCGGGTAGAGCGAGTACCACACGCGCCAGGGGCCCACGGTGCCGATGCCGAGCGCGTCGTAGGCCAGCGGGGGCTTGCCGCCCATCGCCTCCTTGGCCTTGTTCAGCGCCGCCACCAGCTCGTCCACGCCCGTCGTGGGCTTGAGCTTGCCGTCGGGGCCGAGCAGCCCTGCCTTCCCGCAGATGTCGGTGTTGTAGTACTGCACCATCGGGTGGGCGTCGAACGGGATCGCGTACAGCACTCCGTCGAGGTGGGCACGCTCCCAGATGGGCGGGCTGAAATCGGCGGCCCGCAGGCCGACCTCCTCCAGTAGCTTCACGTTGATGGGGTCGAGGATCTGCCCCGCGCCGATCCCGGCCAGGCGGGCCAGGTGGAAGGTGGCCAGATCGGGGGAGCGGCCGCCGGAGCCGGCCATCGCGATCTTCGTGTAGTACGGCTCGCCCCAGGCGAGCACGTTCTCCTCGACGAAGACGTCCGGGTTGTCCTTGGCGAACGCCTGGACCATCTTGTTCATGATGATCCCGTCGCTCGCGCCGAGGAAGTGCCAGTACTGGACGCGGGTCTGGGACGAGCCGAGCCCGACGGGGATGGCGCATCCGGTGGCGGCGGCGCCGGCGAGTGCGAGGCTTCCGCCGAGAAGCAGGCGGCGGGAGATGTGAGGGGGATCTTGCACGGTGGCCTCTTCCTGCGAGCTGTCGCTTTCCGCTGAGGTCGGGGGCCGTTTGTTTCGTTGGGGTTACCCGAGTGTTAGCGGTAACAACCGGCGTGTCAAGTCCCCTCCCTGACCAGCGCCACCTGGTGGTGCACCACTTGACCGGCCTCCTTGTTATCGCTAACAATCTGGATCACGTAACGCCCGCGAAACCCAGGAGATCTCTCCGTGTACCAGGCAAAACTCACGCTCGATCCCGCGTTCAAGGTCGCCCCGGTCCGGCGGCGCACCTTCGGCACGTTCGTCGAACACCTCGGGCGCTGCGTCTACACCGGCATCTACGAGCCGGGCCACCCGTCCGCCGACGAGGACGGCTTCCGCGGCGACGTGCTCGACCTGACCCGGGAGTTGGGGGTGTCCACGGTCCGCTACCCGGGCGGCAACTTCGTCTCCGGCTACCGCTGGGAGGACGGCGTCGGCCCCGTCGATCGGCGCCCCCGCCGGCTGGACCTGGCCTGGCACAGCACCGAGACGAACGAGGTCGGCGTGGACGAGTTCGTCCGCTGGTGCCGCAAGGCCGGCGTCGAGCCCATGATGGCGCTCAACCTCGGCACCCGCGGCATCGAGGCGGCCCTCGACCTGCTGGAGTACTGCAACCACCCGTCCGGCACCGCGCTGTCCGACCAGCGCATCGCCAACGGCTCCAAGGAGCCGCACGCGATCAGGATGTGGTGCCTGGGCAATGAGATGGACGGCCCCTGGCAGACCGGGCACAAGACCGCCCACGAGTACGGCCGGCTCGCCGCCGAGACCGCCCGCGCCATGCGCATGGTGGACCCGTCCCTGGAGCTGGTCGCCTGCGGCAGCTCCAGCTCCAGCATGCCGACCTTCGGCGCGTGGGAGGCCACGGTGCTGGAGGAGGCGTACGACGTGGTGGACTACATCTCCTGCCACGCGTACTACGAGGAGAAGGACGGCGACCTGGGCAGCTTCCTGGCCTGCTCGACCGACATGGAGTACTTCATCCGCTCGGTCGTGGCCACCGCCGACTCCGTCGGCGCCAGGCTGAAGTCGCGCAAGCGGATCGACCTCTCCTTCGACGAGTGGAACGTCTGGTACCTGTCGCGCTTCCAGAACGCCGCGCCGCCCGCCGACTGGCCGATCGCGCCGCGGCTGCTGGAGGACCACTACCACCTGGCCGACGCCGTCGCCTTCGGCGGCCTGCTGATCACCCTGCTGCGCAACAGCGACCGGGTCACGGCCGCGTCGCTGGCCCAGCTCGTCAACGTCATCGCGCCCATCGTGACCGAGCCCGGCGGGCGGGCGTGGCGCCAGACCACCTTCCACCCGTTCGCGCAGGCGTCCCGGCTCGCGGCCGGCGACGTGCTGCGGGTGGAGCCGGTGTCGCCGTCGTACGAGACGGCGCAGTTCGGCGAGGTGCCGCTGCTGCACGCGGTGGCCACGCACTCCGAGGAGGGCACGACGCTGTTCGCCGTCAACCGCTCGACCGACGGGCCGCTCTCCCTGGAGATCGACACCCGGGCGCTCGGCGGCGCCCGCATCGTCGAGGCCACGACCCTGACGGACCCGGACGTCTACGCCCGCAACACGGCCGACGACCCGGACCGGATCGCGCCCCGGGCCAACACGGATGTGGAGCAGGACCCGGCCCGCGTACTCCTGCCCCCGGTCTCCTGGAACGTGATCCGCCTGGCCCGCCCGTAACCACCACCCCACCGGGCTGACCACCGGCGCTCAGCCCGGCACCTTCGCGGGGCTGACCGCTCATGCTCGGCCCGGCACCTTTGCGGGGCTGACCGCTCGCGCTCGGCCCCGCACCTTCCCGGGGCTGACCGCCGATGCTCGGCCCGGCACCTGTGCCGGGCTGAGCACGGGACCACGCCGCAGACTTCACCGGCGGATCCTCGCCTCCGGTCCTTGCCGCCTCCTACGCCTCCGGGGCCGGGGCGGTGCTCTGCCTCACGACCAGCTCGGGCTCCACCAGCCGCCGCGCGTCGACCGACGCTCCCGCCATCCGGTCCAGCAGCAGGTGGAAGGCATGCCGGCCCACCTCGTGGAAGTCCTGGCGTACGGTCGTCAGCGGCGGCCAGAAGTAGGCCGACTCGGGGATGTCGTCGAACCCGACCACGCTCACATCCTCCGGCACCCGCCGCCCGGCCTCACGCAGGGCGCGCAGCACGCCGAGCGCCATCTGGTCGTTGGCCGCGAACACGGCGGTGACCTCCGGATTCCGGGCCAGCTGCTGCCCGAGCTGGTAGCCGGAACGCGAGCTCCAATCACCCCGCAGCACGTCGGGCACCGGCCGGTCGGCGGACTCCAGCACGCCCCGCCACCCCTCGATGCGCCCGTTCGCGTCGAGCCAGTCGGCGGGCCCGGCCACGTGCCACACCGTGCGATGGCCGAGGCTGAGCAGGTGCCGGGTGGCCCTGGCCGCGCCCGTACGTTGATCGACCTTGGCCACGGGCACGGGGATGTCGTCCCCGGCGTCGACCGCGACCACGGGCATCTCGGCCGGCAGATGCCGCAGCCCGTCGGCGGCCGACTCGTGCGGCGCGACGATGATCACCCCGTCCACGGCCTGGTCGCGCAGCCGTTCCACGCCCTCCTCCATCGACTTACGGCTGAGCGAGGGCAGGCTGGCGATGCTCACGTTGAACCCGGCGTTCCTGGCGGCCTGCTCGATGCAGTAGAGCGTGGAGGCGGGCCCGTACAGGGTGGTGTCGATGCTCACCACCCCGAGCACCCCGGACCGCCCGGTGACGAGCTGGCGCGCGGCCTGGTTGGGCCGGTAGTCGAGCTCCTGCACGGCGGCGAGCACGCGCGCCCTGGTCTCGGCCCGCACCCGATCCGGCGCGTTGAGCACGCGCGACACGGTCATGGCCGAGACTCCGGCGAGCACGGCTACGTCCATGAGCACCGCAGGCCTGCCGTCCCTGGATCTCACGGAGGCTCACCCCCTTGCCGATAACGCTAACAGCCGCCGACCCCGAACGCGCGGACCATTATCACCGCCCGACCCGCCTCCGGAAAAGCACGGCCTTCCACGAGGGGGCCGCTTCGCACCTGTCATTCCAGCCGGCGCCTCCCAGGGGGCCTGCCGTCCCCTTCGCCCCCCCGAAAACCTCCGCTCGTCGGGCGCCCCCGATACGTGGTTGCCGAGTGGGCCTGCTGGAGCCCGCCCGGATACCCCGCTCGCCACCCCAAACTCACCTGGTCACCCGGCGGGTCATGGGAGCGCGCCCCGATCCCGACGAGATTGCGCTGAGCACCACTGAGGGACGGCGCTGTTTCAGGCGCCTTCGACGATGTTCCACAGCATGCTGTGGAACTTGGCATGCTCGGAAGCCGGGATGGCGGCGAGGCGTTCACTGATGGCCGCGTCGCGGGCCACGGCGACCTGGTTCTTCACCTCGACGCCCCTCGGCGTGGCCGCCGGAATGCGGACGCGCCGGTCGCGTTCGGAGACGTTGCGGACGATCAGGCCGTCCTTCTCCAAGCGGTCGATGATGGCCACCAGCGTCGTCTTGTCGATGTCGAGCTCGCGGGCGATCTCGAGCTGAGTGCGCTGCGAGCCGTCGCTGACCAGGGCGAGGACGAGCCAGTCCCGCAGGTCGGCGAGGCCGGCCGCGCGCGACACCCTGTTGAAGGCCTCCTTGAGCGCCTCGGCGGCGCGATGGGCCAGCCAGGTCAGGTCTTCGGCCGGCACGGAGCGGTCACTGTCTCGGGGCACGAGCGGATGCTATCGCATGTTCCTCGGATAGTCCTGTCTCATATCGTCTTGCTTCGGATAATCCATCACCGTATGGTTGAGCGCTCGGAAACCGCCCTCAACGGCTGGGAGAACGCGCATGGCCACCGACCTCGGAGCCCGGATCCGCCGGCTCGAAGACCGCGTCGAGATCGTCGAGCAGGTCACCAAGTACGCGATCAGCGTCGACCGCCGTGACTGGGAGCTGTTCGCCGCCTGTTTCACCGACCCCGTGTACACCGACTACTCCGAACTGGGCAGCCCGGCCGGAAGCTTCGCCCGCGACGAGGTCGTCCGCCGCATCAGCGAGGCTCTCGACGGATTCACCGCCACGCAGCACATCAGCCCGAACCATGTCGTCGAATTCGACCCGGACGATCCCGACCGGGCGATCTGCCACTCCGCCATGTACGCGCAGCACCTCCTCGAAGGGTCCGAGGGCGGCGACTTCTACCTGCTGCGCGGCTCGTACACCAACCACATGCTCCGCACCCCGGACGGCTGGCGCATCGAGCGCATCGTCCAGCACGTCGGCTGGGCCGACGGCAACCGCGGCGCGGTCGCGGAAGCCGTGGCCCGGTCCCGGGCGAAGAGGATCAGGGGATAGCCGCGGCCCGGTCCCGGGCGAAAGGGACCAGGGGTAGCCGGCGCTCGGCGGGTGCTATGGTGTGAGACGCTCGTGATCAGAAGCTAGGAGACCAGACGTGGCAGGTGACGACGACATCTCCGGGTGATACCGGAGATTGACCGGCCCCGGCAGGCGCACATGACCGCCGCCGATGTGGCCCTCGTCGTCATTCCCCAACCCCTGTCCCCATTACCGGGCGGCTTCGGCGCGCCCGCGTTCTCTCACGAGGTCTTCTCGCATGTCCGACGCGTTCATCATCTGCTCCAGCCTGTCCTTCTCCTGGCCTGACGACACGCCCGTCTTCAGCGACCTGTCCTTCACCGTGGGCGGCGGCCGTACGGGCCTCGTCGCCCCCAACGGCGCGGGCAAGAGCACGCTGCTCAAGCTGATCGCCGGCGAGTACCGGCCCGGAGGCGGGAGCGTGTCCGTCGGCGGGCTGCTCGGTTACCTGCCGCAGAGCCTGCCCCTCACCGGCGACCTGACCGTGGCCGAGGTCCTCGGCATCGCCCCGGTGATCGCCGCACTGGACGCCATCGAGTCGGGCGACGCCGGTGAGGAGCACTTCACCACGATCGGCAACGACTGGGACATCGAGGAGCGCACCCGCGCCCAGCTCGACCGGCTCGGGCTCGGCGATCTCGTGTTCGACCGCACGCTGCGGACGCTGAGCGGCGGCCAGGTCGTCTCGCTCGGCCTGGCCGCGCAACTGCTCAGGCGGCCCGACGTCCTGCTGCTCGACGAGCCGACGAACAACCTCGACCTCGCCGCCCGCCGCCGGCTCTACGACGTGCTCGGCGACTGGAACGGCTGCCTGCTCGTGGTCAGCCACGACCGGGCCCTGCTCGACCGGATGGACCGCATCGCCGAGCTCGACCGGGGCGAGGTGCGCTTCTACGGCGGTGACTTCACCGCGTACGAGGAGGCCGTACGCGCCGAGCAGGAGGCCGCCGAGCGGAGCGTGCGCAGCGCCGAGCAGGAGCTCAAGCGCGAGAAGCGGGAGATGCAACAGGCCCGCGAGCGCGCCGACCGCCGGGCGAGCAACGCCGCCCGCAACCTCAAGAGCGCCGGGCTGCCGCGCATCTTCGCCGGGAACATGAAGCGGGGCGCCCAGGAGTCGGCCGGGCGGGCGGGCCAGATGCACGCCGCCCGCGTCAGCGACGCCAAGGCCAGGCTCGACGAGGCCGGGCGGGCGCTGCGCGACGACCAGAAGATCACGCTGGAGCTGCCGGGTACGAACGTGCCCGCCGGGCGCACGGTGTTCCACGGCGAGCACCTGCAGACCCGTGGCCTGTTCGCCGAGCCGGGTGTCGACCTGACGGTCCGCGGGCCCGAACGCATCGCGCTGACCGGCCCCAACGGCGCGGGCAAGTCGACCCTGCTACGCCTGATCAGCGGCGACCTGGCGCCCGACGGCGGCACGACCAGGCGGGCCGACGGCCGGGTCGCCTACCTGTCGCAGCGGCTCGACCTGCTCGACGTCGAGCGCACCGTGGCCGAGAACCTGGCCGCGTTCGCCCCCCGCATGCCGGAGGCGGAGCGGATGAACCTGCTCGCCCGCTTCCTGTTCCGCGGCGCCCGCGCGCACCTGCCGGTGGGCGTGCTGTCGGGCGGCGAGCGGCTGCGCGCCACGCTGGCCTGCGTGCTCTGCGCCGATCCGGCTCCGCAGCTCCTGCTGCTCGACGAGCCCACCAACAACCTCGACCTGGTCAGCGTGGGGCAGCTGGAAAGCGCGCTCGGCTCGTACGAGGGGGCGTTCGTGGTGGTCAGCCACGATGAGCGGTTCCTGGCGGAGATCGGGGTGGAGCGCCGGCTGGAGCTGTCCGGCGGCCGGCTGCTGGAGACCGGAGGGCCCGCCGGTGAGTGACGCGCTGCTCGCCCGCGACCTCGTACGGACGCTGGGCACGCGGCGCGTGCTCGACGGCGTCACCCTCACCGCCGCCCCCGGCCGCCGGATCGGGCTGATCGGCGAGAACGGCGCGGGCAAGTCCACCCTGCTGCGGCTGCTGGCGGGGGTGGACCAGCCCGACTCCGGCGCCGTCGTCCGCCCCGCCGACCTCGGCTTCCTGCACCAGGAGCTGCCGTTCGACGGCGATGCAACGGTCGCCGAGGTGCTCGACGACGCCCTGCGCGAGGCGCGCGCCGACCTGGCCGAGCTCGACCGGCTCACCCGGGAGCTCGCCGGGGCCCCGGATGACGCCGCTCTACTCGAAGCGTACGGGGCACGGCTCGACCAGGCGCAACAGCGCGAGTCCTGGGACGCCGAACGGCGCGCGGAGATCGTCCTCGACCGGCTCGGCCTGGGTGGCGTGCCGCGTTCCCGCGCGCTCGCGTCACTGTCGGGCGGGCAGCGCGGGCGGCTCGCCCTGGCGGCGCTGCTCATCAGGCGGCCCGCGGCACTCCTGCTGGACGAGCCCACCAACCACCTGGACGACGCCGCCGCGGTGTTCGTGGAGGAGCAGCTGCGCGGCATGTCCGGGGTCGTGGTCGTGGCCAGCCACGACCGGGCGTTCCTGGACGCGGTCTGCACGGACCTGATCGACCTCGACCCCGCGGTGGACGGGCCCGTCCGGTACGGGGGCGGGTACGGCGCGTACCTGGCCGAGAAGCGGGCCGAGCGGGAGCGTTGGGCGCAGCGGCACGTGGAGGAGCAGGCCGAGCTCGGTGAGCTGCGCCGGTCCGTCGCGGTGACGGCGCGGCGGGTGGCGCTGGACGGGCTGCGGCGCGACAACGAGAAGATGGGGTACGGGCACCGCGGTGGGCGCGTGCAGAGTCAGATCTCGCGCAGGGTACGCAACGCCGCCCGGCGGCTGGCCGAGCTGGAACGCGACCAGGTCCCCGCCCCACCGGCGCCACTCCGCTTCCACCCTCCGGCCCTGGCCTCCCACGCGCCGGACGACGCCACTCCCGCCCTGAGCACCCCCGCGCCCGAGGACGCCGCCCCCGACGCGCCGGAGCACGCCGCTCTCGACGTGCCGGAGAACGTCGCTCCCCACGCGCCCCTGCTGTCGTTGCGGGACGTGCGGGTGCCGGGACGGCTCGCGATCGACCGGCTCGACGTGTCGCCAGGGGAGCGCCTGCTGGTCACCGGGCCCAACGGGGCGGGCAAGTCGACACTCCTGGCAGTACTGGCCGGGCGGCTCGACGCTGAGGGCGAGGTGCGGCGGCGGCGCGGCCTGACCGTCGGGCTGCTGGCCCAGGACACCGTGTTCGAGCGGCCGGACCGCACGGTGCGGGAGACGTACCAGCTGGCACTGGGAGCGGAGCGCGCCGAGGCCGTGCCGCTGCGCTCCCTCGGCCTGATCGGCCGGCGGGACGTGGACCTGCGGGTGGGCGAGCTGTCCCTCGGCCAGCGCCGGCGGCTCGCGCTGGCGCTGCTGGTGGCGGACCCGCCGGAGGTGCTCCTGCTCGACGAGCCCACCAACCACCTCTCGCCCCGCCTCTCCGACGAACTGGAGGAGGCGATGGGCTCGGCGGGACCCGGCGCGATAGTGATCGCCAGCCACGACCGGTGGTTGCGGGCACGCTGGCAGGGCCGTCACCTCCGGCTTCACCACCGTGACAGGTGACGCCGGCACCGGGCTGGAGGTGCGAATGACAAAGGCCTCAGCCCACGTGCGGCGGCCCCGCCTTGACGCGCTCCACGAGTTGCTCCATGGAGCCCCGATATCCGTGGAGGTGCTCCAGCCACCAGGTAGCGCCCGCGTCGGCGTAAGCCTTGACCGAGGAGCCAGGCTCGCTGACCCCGATGATCGCCACGTCGAAACCCGCGGCTGAAGGCCGGTGCCGGAGGACCTCTCCGACCTGAACGGCGAGCGAGTCCGGCGACAGCGTCATGCGGCACTCCTGGTCGTCACCACCGACGATCCACCCGTCCCAGCGAGCGGCCCGGCGAAGAGCGCCCGGAGCCGAGCCGCCGACCCACACCGGGACCCGGGGGCGCTGGAGTGGCAACGGCGACAGGCGTACCCCGTCGACCGTGTAGTGGGCGCCCCGGTGGTGCACCTCGGCGCCGGACCAGAGCGAGGAGATGACCTCCAGCGCCTCGTCGAGCACGTTCCCACCGGGCCGCGACGAGCCGAACGCGGTGAACTCGGCGGTCACTCCGCCCAGCCCGGCACCCAGGATCGCCCGGCCGCCGCTCAGCCGATCGAAAGTGGCCACGGTGTGAGCCAGCGTTTCCGGACGGTGCCGGGCCACGGCGGTCACCGCAGTGCCCAACCGGACACGGGAGGTTTCCTGGGCCGCGGCGGCCAGCACCACCCACGGGTCGGCCGATGGCGTCCCCCAGGCGAAGGCAAGGTGATCCCACACCACCACGGCATCCCATCCGGCGGCCTCGGCCTCCCGAGCCAGATGAACCAAGCGCGATGGCTCTGCGAGCTCACCGAGGATCGCGATGTCGATGCCGTAACGCATAGGCCCACCCAAGCACTCGGCACCGACGTTTCAGGACGACGTTGAGGGCGGGAGTCCGTTGCCGAGGAGGCTCGGCAGGGCTGCCGGTCAGGGCGTCGGATCTTGATCGACCTGAGCTGCGACGTCAGGTGTAACCGGCTCAGGAGGGCCGTTCTCGACGCTCACCGCCTCAACGGTGAATTCGTCGTAGTCCCTGGGACGGACGGGCGGAAGCGTTCGCGGCTGGGCCGATCTGATCAGGGAGGTATCGAAGCCGTCGGGCCATGCGTTACCTCCTCATGGCGCTTCGGAGCACTTGCTCAGTTCGTTCTCGCCCTGTTCGACAAGGTCACGGAACTTGCACGGGCGCTCGTGCCACGGGATGACGGCAACGGCGAAGCCGTCGAAGGTGAGGGCCTCAAGCTCGCTCCGGCCGATCAACAGAGCGTCGAGTCGGCAGCGAGCTGAGCGGGATGGAAGGACTCGAGAACCGAGAACAACAAGAAGCCCCAGACTCTCGGCATGTGCCGTGAGCTGGGGCTTCAACTCTTGAACTGGTGGACGATACTGGGATTGAACCAGTGACCTCTTCCGTGTCAGGGAAGCGCTCTCCCGCTGAGCTAATCGTCCGTGGAGGTGGCGACGGGATTTGAACCCGTGTGGACGGCTTTGCAGGCCGCTGCCTCGCCTCTCGGCCACGCCACCGAGTCGAATCTCTCCGAGCGGAAGACGGGATTCGAACCCGCGACCCTCACCTTGGCAAGGTGATGCTCTACCACTGAGCCACTTCCGCGTTGCTGCATCGACAACTCTAGCGCGTTCGCCGACCGGATGGTTACGCGTAGCGGTGGAGTGCGCCTATTTGCGGAGCTGGCGGGCCACGCTCCGCTCGGTGGCGGGCAGGCTGAGGAAGATCTCCAGGATGCGGGTGAGACGGTGGACCTCGATGCGGTGGAAGGCGGGGCCTTCCGAGCGGGCCAGGAGGAGGGAGAGGGCCAGGGGCGGCAGCGGGGCGTGGATGACGTGCAGCCCCTCCTCCAGGGTGACGGCCGTCGGGCGGGACGGGGTCTCCTCCGGGACGATCAGGTCTTTCGGGGCGCGCCAGCTGGCGTACAGGACGCGCCGCTCGGCGGTCGTGGCGGCCCAGTCGGCGCTGAACAGGACCGGGAGCGAGTCGACGAGCGTGGTGAGCGCGCGGTCGCCCGCCGTGGTGATGTACTTGAGAATCTCCAGCTCAGGATATGTGCCCGGGGCCTCCCGCGTGGTCCAGATGCCCTCGACCGCCACGCCCTCCACCGTCTCCAGGCTCTTGACCAGCGACTGCCTGGGCGTGCTCTCCGCGCAGAAGACCGTGATGTCGTCAACGGCCTGGCCGGCGCCCCGGTCGAGCACGGTCACCTGGGTGATGTCGGCCCCCGACGCCCCCAGGACCTTGGTCACCTGTGCGAGCGAACCCGGCTTGTCGGGCAGCGCCACCCGTACGCGAAGAAGCATCCGTCCTCTCTCCGCTCAAGATGCGAATAACAACGTCTCTGATCAGCTTAGCCATCCTGTGTCAGACATACCCGGCTGGGATCGTTGCCCATCTGGGCGGGGAGGCGTGGGCGCTCACCCTGAGTGACCATGAGATTACCAGGCTTTGGCCTGTGCGGGTAGAACGTATGAGCGATGCCGAGTGGCAACGTGACGTTTACGAATACCGGTTACGACCTGACCTGCGCTACAACTGACGGAGTGAAGATTGGGCCGATTGGGGTTTGGCCGCCCGTGGTGCTGGCGCCGATGGCGGGCATCACGAACGCGCCGTTCCGGGTGCTGTGCAGGGAGCAGGGCGCGGGCCTGTTCGTCTGCGAGATGATCACGACGCGCGCGCTGGTCGAGCGTAACCCGAAGACGCTGCGGATGATCAGGTTCGCGGAGTCGGAGCGGCCCAGGAGCATCCAGCTGTACGGGGTGGATCCCGACATCGTGGGGCGAGCGGTCAAGATGATCGCCGAGGAGGACCTGGCCGATCACGTCGACCTGAACTTCGGCTGCCCGGTGCCCAAGGTGACCAGGCGCGGGGGCGGGTCCGCGCTGCCGTACAAGAGGAATCTGCTGCGGCGGATCCTGCGGGAGGCGGTGGCCAACGCGGGGTCGTTGCCCGTCACGATGAAGATGCGCAAGGGGATCGACGACGATCACCTGACGTATCTCGACGCGGGGCGGATCGCGGCCGAGGAGGGCGTCGCGGCGATCGCGCTGCACGCCCGCACGGCCAAGCAGCATTACGGGGGAGTGGCCGACTGGGAGGCCATCTCCCGGCTGAAGGAGGCCGTGCCGGAGATCCCCGTGCTGGGCAACGGCGACATCTGGTGCGCCGACGACGCCCTGCGCATGGTGGCGCGCACCGGGTGCGACGGCGTGGTGGTCGGGCGGGGCTGCCTGGGGCGGCCGTGGCTGTTCAAGGACCTGGAGAACGCGTTCAACGGCAGCCCCGAGCGGGCCCGGCCCACGCTCGGCGAGGTCGCCGAGGTGATGGCCAGGCACGCCGAAGGGCTGACCGAGTGCTTCGACATCGAGCGGTACGCGGTCGCCGACTTCCGCAAGCATGTCGGGTGGTATCTGAAGGGGTTCACGGTCGGGAGCGAGCTGCGGCGGGAGCTGGCCACGGCCGAGTCGCTCGACGGGCTGCGCGAGGGGCTGGCGAAGCTGGAGCACGACCAGCCGTGGCCGCCGAACACGGACACGCCTCGGGGGAAGTCGGGGGAGCGGACCAAGGTGCTGCTGCCGGACGGGTGGCTGGACGACCCCTGGGACTGCGTGATGCCCGACGGCGACGCGGAGTCCGACATCTCCGGCGGTTGACCTCTTCCGCGGGTACGCGGCTCAGTGGGGGCCGGTGATCTCGGTGCCGCAGGGGCCGCCGCCCACGGACGTCTCCAGCCGGACAGGCTCGCCCGACATCGTGAGCGTCGGGTAGTACTCGGCGATCCGCTCGGCCGAGCGGCCCACGTAATGGCAGATGAAGCTGCGCCTGAAGCGGTCGGCCGTGCTGTTCGGCTCCGAGCCGTGCACCAGGCTGCCGTTGAAGAACAGCACGTCCCCGGGCTCCATGTCCACCGGCACCTTCGTCAGGCCGGGCGGCGGCGGCACGTACTCCCTGGTGAAGGAGATGTCCTGGTCCGCCTCCTCCGGGCAGAACAGGTCCATGAGGTGTGTCCCCGGCACGACCTCGAGGCCGCCGTTGGCCCGGTCCACCTTGTCGAGCGCCACCCATGCGGCCACGCACGTGCCCGGCTCGACCCGGAGGTAGAAGTTGTCCTGGTGCAGCGCCTGGCCCCTGGCGCCCGGCGGCTTGAAGTAGAACATGCTCTGGGCTGCTATCGGCTCCTCTCCTAGGATGTCGCGGAGAATCGCGGCGATGCGCGTGTCGAGCAGATACCGCAGGGCCAGGTCGTTCACCTGGTGAGGGTGCATGATCCGCGGGTAGTCACGGAGGATGTCGTACGGCCGGCCGGGTTCCTGCGGCTGCGGCGCGAAGTGACCCGGGATCGGCCCCTTGGCGTGCAGCGCCATGAACGCGTCGCGCAGCTCGGCCACCTCTTCCGGGGCGAGGAGACCGGGCGCCAGCAAGTACCCCTGATCGTGGAAGTCGTTGAGCCTCATGTTTCCCACGCTAGAGACCGGGATCGTGGAACGGTATGCCTGTGACCGCTGAGGACATGTCTGTTCCTGCTGCCGAGCTGACGATCGTCGGCCACTACGACAATGCGCCCGGGTACGCCACCCGCCGTCCCGCCGGGTCGCCGAGCTGGCTGCTGCTGTGGACGGAGGCGGGGGCGGGGTTCGTGGCGCAGGGCGGGGCGTCGTTCGAGGTCCGGGCGGGGGACCTGGCGGTGCTCGGGTCCGGGGTGTCGCAGCACTACCGGGTGCTGCCGGGCGCGGAGCGGTGGCGGTTCTGGTGGGTGCACTTCCAGCCCCGGCCCTCCTG
The DNA here is from genome assembly GCF_040610775.1 of Nonomuraea sp. NPDC003709. Lineage (NCBI taxonomy): Bacteria > Bacillati > Actinomycetota > Actinomycetes > Streptosporangiales > Streptosporangiaceae > Nonomuraea > Nonomuraea sp. NPDC003709. The sequence continues at coordinate 258,344 of NZ_JBEXMW010000008.1, forward strand.
GGCGGCCTGGCTGGGGCCGTTCGCCCGGGGTGACGGGTGCCATCTGGTCGGGGGCGTGCCGGTGGGCGTGCGCGGGCGGATGGGGCTGGCGTTCGAGCGCGCGCTCCAGGACGCCCGGTGGGTGCCGGCCGCGCCCCTGCCCGACGTGTACCCGCCCGTGGCGGCTTCCGCCGAGGCGCGGCTGCCCGCCGTCGTCCTGTCGGGGCCGGTGCGCGAGCTGGTGCTGGGGGCCGTGGAGGAGGCGATCGTCCTGGCCACCGCCTCCGCCCGGCCCGAGGGGGCGCGGCGGCCGGACGAGGGCGACGAGCGGGTACGCCGGGCGCTCGCGCTCATCGCCGCCGAGCCCGGAGCGGCGCACTCGGTCGCCTCGCTCGCGCGTGCCGTCGCGCTCTCGCCGTCCCGCTTCGCCCACCTGTTCGCCGCCGAGACCGGGCGCAGCCCGATGCAGGCGGTCCGCGAGGCGCGGGTACGGCACGCCGCGAGCCTGCTGGAGGTGACGGACCTGGACGTGGGGCAGGTGGCGGCGGCGTCCGGCTTCGTCAGCCCCTTCCACTTCAGCCGGGCCTTCAGCCGCGAGTACGGCCTCCCACCCCGCGACTACCGCGCCCGCCGCCGCCCGCCCTCCTGACCCACGCCGGCAGGCGTCAGCGGGTGAACGGGAGGGGGCCTCTGTCGGGGGTGAAGAGCTGGTCGTCGAGGTGGTCGACCGCGTAGTCGATGGCCCCCACCACCACGCACTCGTCCCCCAGTGTCGACGCCCGCACCTCCGGCATCCGCATGCACGTACGCTCCAACCGCTCCCGCAGCCGCCCCAGCAGCACGTCGGAGGAGCGGGAGAAGCCGCCGCCCAGCACCACCATCTGCGGGTCCAGGATGAGCACCATCGCGGCCGTGCCCACCGCAAGGTCGTCCACGTACCGCTCGACGGCGGCGAGCGCCACCGGGTCCCCGTTGCGGGCGGCGGCCAGCGTCCAGCCGGCCGCGTCCTCGGGCGGCGTGCCCTCGGGGAGGGACGGGCAGGTGTTGAGGTGCTCGGCGGGGTCGTACCAGCGGGCCTCGGGCAGCATGGAGATCTCCCCGGCCGCCGCCCCGAACCCCCTGTGCACCTTCCCGCCGATGATCAACCCGGCTCCCATGCGCCGGCCGACGTGCATGAACACCACGTCCCTGGCGCCCTTGGCCACCCCGCGCCGGGTCTCGGCCATGGCGGCCAGGCGGCTGTCGTTCTCGATGAGGATCTGGCAGGGGAACATCTCGCGCATCTTGCCCGCGAGGTCGAGGTCGCGCCAGGCGGGCACGGCGGCCGAGTAGATGACGCGCCCCTCGGCGTCGATCACGCCGACCGTGCCGACCGAGATCATCCACAGGTCGGAGACCGACGTACGGCTGAGCGCCAGGCAGCCGGAGACGGCGCGTTCGATCGCCGCCAGGCGCTCTTCGATCGGGTCGTCGGGCAACACCGGCTGGCGGGTCTCGGCCAGGATCTCGCCGTCCAGGTCGGACAGGGCGGCGCGGATGTTGTGACCCCCTATGTCCACCCCGACCAGGTAGCCGCTGTCGGCGCGGAAGCGGTAGCGGCGGGCCGGCCGGCCCATCGTGCCGGGGCTCGGCGGCACCTCCTCCACCCAGCCCAGCCCCATGAGCTCGTCGGTGACCTCCTTCATGGACGGCCGGGACAGGCCGGTGCGCTCGGCGAGCGCCGACAGGGTGAGCGGCCCCGCCCTGCGCAGCTCCCGGATGGCCGTCAGCGAGTTGAGCTGCCGCAGCCGGGACAGGTCGCCGCCGCGAACGTCCGCCATCGCCGTCCTTAAGTAGGTCTCCTCTGTAACCAGAGATTATGCCAGCGATTGACGGCTGTACGCGCCGCCTCCACCTCCTGTTATTACGGCAAAAATCCGTCATTGACCCCGCCGGAGCGCCGGTGCTACTAATGAAGCGCTCCTTCGTAAGTCGAGAGGATTGAGGATGTCGTTCGAAGACATCGGCGAGATCAGGTGCGGCCCTGGCGAGGCGCGGGTGTTCGAGCACGGCTGGCAGTCGTGGAGCCCCACCGGCGCGTACCGCCTGACGGACGCCCCGCCCCGGCCCGCCGACGAGACCATCCAGATCCTCGCCTACCGCCCCGAGACCCCCATACCTCAGGGGGTGTTCCAGGGCGAAGGGCTGCTGGCCGTCGAGCCGGGCGACGGCTCCGTCGAGCTCTGGTCCGCGCCGAGCCCCCTCCAGGTGCCCTCGATCAGGGCGCGTGAAGAGGGCGGCCGCCTGGTGATCTCCGCCGACGGCCCGGTACGCCACCACCGCGCCGAAGGCGGCCTGGACCAGGCCCTGCGCGACTGGGCGGACACGATGGCAGAAAAGCGAACGTTCCCGGCCGTCCCGCCCATGTGGTGCACCTGGTACGGCTACTGGGACAAGGTCACCGACGCCGACGTCATCGAGAACCTCCAGAGCTCCGAACGCCTCGGCCTGGGCGCCGACATGTTCCTCGTCGACGACGGCTACGAGGCCGAGATCGGCGACTGGCTGGAGGGGCGGCCGGAGTTCGGCTCGCTGGCGCGGGCCGTGGACGCCGTCACGGGCGCCGGGCGGCGGGCCGGGATCTGGACCGCGCCGTTCCTCGTCGGCCACCGCAGCCGGATCTTCCGCGAGCACCCCGACTGGCTGGTCAGGGACGCGTACGCCGGGCGCATGTGGGACCAGGAGCTGGCCGTGCTCGACGTCACCAACCCGGAGGCGGCCGAGCATCTCGTGAACGTCTTCCGCACGTTCAGCGCCATGGGCATCAGCCACTTCAAGCTCGACTTCATCTACGCGGGAGCCCTCGCGGGCGGGCGGCACGAGGACCTCGACCCGATCGCCGCGTACCGGCGGGGCCTGGAGCTGATCCGCCGGGGCGCGGGCGCGGACGCCACCCTGCACGGGTGCGGCGCGCCCATGCTGCCCAGCATCGGCCTGGTCGACGTCATGCGGGTGAGCCCGGACATCGCGCCGACCCTGCAGCCCAAGTCCGGCGACATCAGCCAGCCGTCCCAGCTCGGCGCCCGGCTCACCGGCGCGGCCCGCGAGTTCCTGCACGCCCGCTGGTGGGTGAACGACCCCGACTGCATCATCCTGCGCCCCGAGGTGGAGGCGCGGGAGGAGTGGGCCGCGCACATCGCCGGCACGGGCGGACTGCGCGGGTCGAGCGACCCGATCGCGGCGCTGGACGACTGGGGCCTGGAGACGACCAGGCGCCTCATGGTCCCGACGGCGACGGACCCCTCGTGACCACCCACATCGCGCGGAGCAGCCTGGTGGCGGACGTCAAAGTGGCCAAGAGGCGGGGGAGCGGCTGGCACGCCTACCTCTTCGTCGCCCCCAGCCTCTTCGGGGTGATCGCGTTCCTCCTGCTGCCGATGCTCATCGTGCTCGTCCTCAGCCTCTTCGACTGGGAGCTGCTCTCGTCCCCCGAGTTCGTCGGGCTGGACAACTACCGCCGCCTGGCGGGGGACGGGCAGGCGTGGCACTCGCTCGGGGTGACGGTCGCGTACGTGCTGCTGTGCATCCCGCTCCAGACCGTGCTCGCCCTGGCCCTCGCCATGCTGCTCAACCAGCGCGTCAAGGGCGTCAGGTTCTACCGCTCGCTCTTCGTGGTCCCCTGGATGGCCACGCCCATCGTCCTCGCCCTGATCTGGAACTGGATCTTCGACCCCCGCGAAGGCGCCATCAACAGCGCGCTCGCGCTGGTCGGCGTCACCGGCCCCGACTGGCTGTCCGACCCCGCGTGGGCGCTGCCCGCCGTCGCGCTGGTCAGCGTCTGGCAGTACACCGGCTACAACATGCTGTTCTTCCTGGCCGGCCTGCAGGGCATCCCGAAGGAGCTGCACGACGCGGCCGAGACCGACGGCGCGACCCCGGCCCAGCGGTTCTGGCGGGTCACGCTGCCGCTGCTCAACCCCACGATGTTCTTCGTCAGCGTGACGAACCTGATCGGCGCCTTCCAGGTGTTCGACACGGTGTTCGCGATGACGGACGGCGGCCCCAGCCACACCACCGAGGTGCTGAACTTCCGGATCTACCAGACCGCGTTCAAGGAGTTCGACTTCGGCTACGCGGCCACGCTGTCGACGCTGCTCTTCCTGATCATCCTCCTGGTGACGATGGCGCAGGTCAGGTTCTTCGGCAAGCGCACCACCTACGACCTGAGCTGAGAGACCATGGCCAAGCGAATCCTCCTGTACGCCGCGCTCGCCATCGGTGCGTTCGTCTCCGTTTTCCCGTACCTGCTCGTGGTCCTGACCGCGTTCAAGACGCAGGGGCAGCTCAGCGAGACGGCCCCGTGGCTGCCGGGGCTGCCGCCGACCACGGACAACCTGGCGAAGATGCTGGCCGGCGACTTCCCCCGCTACCTGCTCAACACGGCCGTGATGACGGCGCTGCTGACGGCCGGGCAGCTGGTGTTCACCACGTTCGCGGCGTACGCGTTCGCGCGGCTCCGGTTCAGGGGCAGGGACGCGCTGTTCTGGCTGTTCGTGGCCACGATGATGGTGCCCAGCGCCGTCACCATGATCCCGCTGTTCCTGATCATGCGGCAGCTGGACCTGGTCAACACCTGGTACGGCCTGCTCGCCCCGTACGTGCTCGGCACCCCGTACGGGATCTTCCTGATGCGGCAGTTCTTCAAGACCCTGCCCGCCGGCCTGGAGGAGGCGGCGCGGATCGACGGGGCGGGCCCGCTGACGATCCTGCTGCGCGTCATGCTCCCGCTCTGCCGCCCGGCGCTCGGCACGCTGGCGATCATCACCGTGATCTCGTCCTGGAACAGCTTCCTCTGGCCGCTGATCATCACCAGCGGCGACGACACCAAGGTCATCACGGTGGCCATCGCCACGCTCAAGCAGGGCATCGGCGTCGACTACAACCTCATGATGGCCGGCAGCCTGATCGCGCTGGTCCCGATGGTGGCCATCTTCATCTTCTTCCAGAAGCACATCGTCAGATCCGTGGTCCTCACAGGTCTCAAGTAAGAAGAGGTCAGCGAATGTTGCGCAACCCCCCGATTCGCTGGGCGCTGCTCGGCGCCGCCCTGCTCGCCCTCACCTCCTGCGGCTCGGGCTCGGGCGGCGGAGGCGGGTCCGATCAGGTCACGTTGACGTACCGGCTCTGGGACGACCAGCAGAAGGTCGGCTACGAGAAGGTCATGGCGGCCTTCGAGAAGGCCAACCCCGGCATCCACGTCAACATCGAGCTGCTGCCGTACGACCAGTACTGGACGAAGCTCACCGCCGACGTCGTCGCGGGCACCGCGCCGGACGTCTTCTGGATGACCCCCACCCAGTTCCCCGAGTACGTCACCAAGGGCGTCCTGTCGCCGGTCCAGGTGGACGCGTCGAAGTACCACCAGACCGTCGTCGGCTCCTTCACCTACGAGAACAAGCTCTACGGCGTCCCGAAGGACTGGGGCATCGTCGGCCTGCTCTACAACAAGGACCTGTTCAAGCAGGCCGGCGTCGAGATGCCCGACAAGCTGACCTGGGCCAAGGACGGCACCGGCACCCTGCTCGACACCGCGCGCAAGCTCACCGTGGACGAGGCCGGCAAGCACCCCGGCGACGCGGGCTTCGACCCCGCCAAGGTCAAGACGTACGGCTTCGCCTCCTGGAACCACTACCAGACGCAGTGGATGAACTGGGTCAGCTCCAACGGCGGCAAGCTCGTCGACAAGCCCTTCGGCAAGTACGCCTTCAACGACCCGGCGTCGGTCGAGGCGCTGCAGTTCGGCGTGGACCTGGTCAACAAGCACCACGTCGCCCCGCCCGCCACCCAGACGAACCCGCCCACCGGCAAGATCACCGACATGTTCAAGGCGGGCAAGGTCGCGATGTTCCCCGCCAACAACGCGCTGCTGCCGTTCGTGGCGCCGGAGGCCACGTTCGAGATGGGCGTCGCGGCCATGCCCGAGGGGCCGCAGGGCCGCTCCGTCAACCTGAACGGACTGGCCGAGGCCGTCTACGCCAAGAGCAAGCACCCCAAGGAGGCCATGAAGCTGGCCGAATACCTCGGCACCCAGGAGCCGCAGAAGATGATGGCCGACGGCGGCTACGTCTTCCCCGCGCTCAACGGCCTCAGCCAGGGCTACGTCGACTACTGGAAGGCCAAGAAGATCGACGTCGCGCCCTTCGAGCAGGAATCCACGGGCTCGACCTTCCCGCTGCCGGTCACCACCGGCTTCACCGGCTTCGAGACCAAGCTCAACCAGATCTTCAACGAGATGTACCTCGGCAAGCTCACCCCCAAGGCCGCCGCCGACCAGGCCGTGGCCGAAGGCAACGCCACCGTCAAGTAAGGACCCCCATGATCACCCGGCGTTCACTCTTCGCCGGGGGCGCGAGCCTGGGCATTTCCGCCGCACTGGGTGCCGAACCCGTGCGCGCGGCCGTCCGGCGCGCCCCTCTCTCCGACCCCTTCCAGCTCGGCGTCGCCTCCGGCGAGCCCACGCCCGGCGGCGTGGTCCTGTGGACCCGGCTCGCCATGAACCCGGTCGCCCTCGACGGCCTCGGCGGCATGCCGGCCCGCCCAGTGCCGGTCCAGTGGCAGCTCGCCAAGGACGAGAACTTCCGGCACGTCGTACGGAGCGGCGCCGAGGTGGCCCGCACCGACGCGGCCCACAGCGTGCACGTCGAGCTCGACGGCCTCCAGCCGGGCGCCGAGTACTTCTACCGCTTCAAGGCCGAGGGCGAGCTCAGCCCCGTCGGCCGCACCCTCACCGCACCCGCCCCCGGCACCCGCAGCCGCGCCCTCAACCTGTCGTTCACCTCCTGCGCCGACTACCAGGTGGGCTGGTTCACGCCGTACCGCAGGATGGCCGAGGACCAGCCCGACCTGATCGCCTTCCTCGGCGACTACATGTACGAGTACGGCGACTACAAGTACCCGGTCCGCGACCAGGCCGGCGGCGAGTGCTTCGACCTGGCCGGATACCGGTTACGCCACGCCCAGCACAAGGCCGACCCCGAGTCGCAGCTGGCCCACGCCATCGCCCCCTGGGTCGTGGTGTGGGACGACCACGACATCGAGAACGCCTGGGCCGGCGACGTGCCCGAGCAGCCCGACCCGCCGTTCCTCGCCCGCCGGGCCGCCGCCTTCCAGGCGTACTACGAGAACATGCCGCTGCGCCGCGCCCAGAAGCCGAACGGGTCGGCGCTCAAGCTCTACCGCAGCATCCGCTGGGGCGCGGTGGCCAACCTGCACCTGCTCGACACCCGCCAGTACCGCGACCTGTACGCGTGCACCGGCAAGAGCGGCACCGTCGGCCCCGACTGCCTCGACCGCCTGGAGCCGAACCGCACGATCCTGGGCCGCGACCAGGAGGCCTGGCTGGACGGCGAGCTGAAGGGCTCGCGCGCCACCTGGGACCTGCTCGGCCAGCAGGTCTTCCTCATGGAGATGGACTGGACGAACGGCGAGGGCAAGGGCTACTCGAACGAGGGCTGGGACGGCTACGTCGCCTCCCGCAACCGCCTGACGGCCGCCATCGACACCTACAAGCGCAACGCCGTCGTGCTCACCGGCGACGTGCACAGCCACTGGGCCGGCGAGGTCAAGCGCGACTACCAGGACCCGGAGTCGAAGTCCGTGGCCGTCGAGCTGGTCACCACCTCGGTGACGAGCGCCGGCAACGGCCTGGACGAATACCCCAACACGCAGGTGCTGCTCAACGAGAACCCGCACGTGAAGTTCTTCAACGGCCGCCGGGGCTACGTGCGCACCAAGCTCACCCAGCAGGAGATGAAGGTCGACTTCCGGTCGCTGTCACGCGTCACCGAGCCGTACGCCCCCGCCTACACCTCCGGCTCCTTCGCCATCGAGCCGGGCGCCGCCCGACTCAACCCCGCCTGACAGGACTCCCATGCGCATCCTCACGGCCGCCGCCGCGGCGGCCCTCCTCGCCATGCCCTTCGTGCCGTTAGCCGGCACCTTGGCCAGCACCGCCGAAGCGGCGGCCGGCCCGCCGATGGGCTGGAGCAGCCGCTCGCTCGGCTGCTCGGTCTCCGAGTCGTCGGTACGCAAGGCCGCCGACGCCCTCGTGCCCCTCGTCCCGCTCGGCTACCGGTACGTCATCGTCGACGACTGCTGGCTGGCCGCGCAGCGCGCGGGCGGCGCCCTCGCCCCCGATGCCACCCGCTTCCCCGGCGGCGTCAAGGCCCTGGCCGACTACGTCCACGGCAAGGGCATGAAGCTGGGCCTTAGCCTGTCGGCCGGCACCAAGGCGTGCTCCGGCGGCGGTCCCGGCTCGTACAAGAGCGAGGCCGCCGACGCCGAGCAGCTCAAGGGCTGGGGCGTCGACTACGTCAAGTACGACTGGTGCAACATCCCCGCCGCCGACTTCCCCGGCCAGAACGTGCAGCAGATCGCCCAGGTCCTCTACCCCCGCATGCGCCAGGCCCTCGGCGCGGACGTCGTGTTCGCCATGAACAACGAGGACGGCAGCACCGTGCCGTGGCTCTGGGGCAAGGGCGCGGGCGCCACCACCTGGCGGACGAACGTCTACAACCGCCCCATCCCCGACACCTACGCCACGATGGTGGACATCTGGGAGACCAACCAGCTCAGGGCCGAGTACGCGGGCCCGGGCAGCTGGGCCGACCCCGACCTGATCCAGGCCGGGCGCGGCGGGATGACCGAGGCCGAGTACCGCGCCCAGTTCACCCTCTGGGCCGTCGGCGCCGCGCCGCTGATCCTGCAGGCCGACCCGGCCGCCGCGCCGCCCTCGGTCGTGGCCAACCCCAAGGTCGTCGCCGTCGACCAGGACTCTCTGGGCGTCCACGGCACGTTCGTCAAGACCGACGGCTGGTACCACGTGCTGTCCAAGCCGCTGGCCAACGGCGACCGGGCCATCGCGCTGTTCAACGAGAGCGACCGGGCGGCCACCATCGCGACCCGGCTCGGCGGCTCGCGCTACCGGGTCGAGGAGCTGTGGAGCGGCGCGGTCGCCTCGTCCAAGGGCGAGCTGTCGGCCCAGGTCCCCGCGCACGGGGCGCTGCTCTACCGGGTGAGCGAGAGCCGCGAGCAGGCGCCGCCGCTGGTGACGTTCGAGGCCGACCCGGCCGCGTTCCTCGGCGACGACCGGCCCTCGGTGCTGGAGCCGGGCAAGGCCGGCGAGATCGTCACCCGGGTCACCAACACCGGGGCCACCGCGCGGCTGCGCGACGTCGAGGTCGCGGCCCGCGTACCGGACGGGTGGCAGGTCGCCGCGCGCACGCCCGCCAGGGCGAGCCGGCTCGACGGCGGCGAGACGCTCACCGTGAAGTGGGCCGTCACCCCGCCCGCCGGCGCGACGCCGGGGAACTACGAGCTCACCTTCACCCAGGGCACCCAGACCACCGTGGCCGTCGTGACGGTCGCGACGGTGCCGGGCCCGGGGCGGACCTCCCTCAGCGACGTGGCCTGGACCACCGCCAAGAACTACTTCGGCCCGGTCGAGAAGGACACCAGCAACGGTGACAAGGCGGCCGGCGACGGCAAGCCGATCACCATCGAGGGCGTCGTCCACGCCAAGGGCCTCGGCGCCCACGCGCCCGCCGAGATCGAGTACTACCTCGCCGGGCGCTGCTCCACCGTCGAGTTCCAGGCCGGGATCGACGACGAGGTCGGCGCGGCGGGCTCGGCCGACTTCGAGGTCTGGGCCGACGGAGGCCGGGTCGCCCACTCGGGCGTGCTCACCGGCGCCATGCCCGCCCGCAAGGTCACCGCGTCCGTCGAGGGCGCCAGATATGTCCGGCTGGTCGCGACCAACGGAGGCGACAACGCGACCTCCGACCACGCCGACTTCGCCGACGCCGCCATCACCTGTAAGTAAGGAGTCTGCCGTTGTTGATCGTTCCCAAGCCCGTCAAGCACGAGCCCAGGCCAGGGGCGTTCGTTCTCGACCGCGAGACCTCGCTCGCCGCCGACCCGGCGCTCGGCGAGGTGGCCGCCTGGCTGCGCGGCGAGCTCGCCCCCGTCACCGGTGGCGAGCTGCTGCCGGGGGGCTCGGGAACGATCACCCTGGCGCTCGGCGACCTGCCGCCGGAGGCGTACCGGCTGACCGTCGGCGCCACGGTGGAGATCGTCGCGGGCGGTCCCGCCGGGGCCTTCTACGGGGCGCAGACGTTCAGGCAGCTGCTGCCGCCCGCGGCCTTCAGGAAGGCCGGGGGCGGCCCCTTCGAGGTGCCCGGCGCGTACGTCGAGGACGCGCCCAGGTTCGGGTGGCGCGGGGCCCTCCTCGACGTCGCCCGGCACTTCATGGTCAAGCGGGACGTGCTCCGCTTCATCGACCTGCTGGCCCTGCACAAGCTGAACGTCCTGCACCTGCACCTCACCGACGACCAGGGCTGGCGGGTCGAGATCCGCCGCTACCCGAGGCTGACCGAGGCCGGCTCCTGGCGCAAGGAGAGCCAGACCGGCTGGGACGGCCCCATGGACGGCCGCCCGCACGGCGGCCACTACACCCAGGACGACATCAGGGAGATCGTCGCCTACGCGGCCGCCCGGCACGTGACGGTGGTCCCCGAGATCGACCTGCCCGGCCACACCCAGGCCGCCATCGCCGCCTACCCGGAGCTGGGCAACCTGGACGCTCCCCTGGAGGTGCGCACCACCTGGGGCGTCGGCCACAACGTGGTCAACGTCGAGGACAGCACGATCAAGTTCTTCCAGAACGTGCTGGACGAGGTGCTCGACCTGTTCCCCAGCCCGTACATCGTGCTGGGCGGCGACGAGTGCCGCAAGGACCAGTGGCGGGCCAGCCCCGCGGCGCAGCGGCGCATCGCCGAGCTGGGGCTGCGGGACGAGGAGGAGCTGCAGAGCTGGTTCATCCACCAGTTCGACGCCTACCTGACGGCGCGCGGCCGCAGGCTCGTCGGCTGGGACGAGATCCTGGAGGGCGGCCTCGCGCCCGGTGCGGTGGTCGCGTCCTGGCGCGGCGAGCTGGGCGCGGTGACCGCCGCCAGGAGGGGCCACGACGTGATCAACTGCTCGAACACGAGCCTCTACCTGGACTACCGGCAGGGGCCGGGGGAGGAGGAGCCGGCCCCGTTCGGGACGGTGCTGGCGCTGGAGGACGTCTACGCCTTCGAGCCCGTGCCCGCCGACCTGCGCGGCGAACCGGCGGCCGACCGCGTGCTGGGCGCGCAGTGCTGCCTGTGGACGGAGCTGATCGACTCCGCCCGGCACGCGGACTACATGGCCTTCCCCCGGCTCACGGCCTTCTCCGAGACGGTGTGGAGCTCTCCCGAGCGCGACCTGGCCGACTTCCGCACGCGGCTGGCGGCCCACCTGCCCCGCCTGGAGGCGATCGGCGTGGAGTACCGGCACGAGGAGGGGCCGCTGCCCTGGCAGACCCGGCCAGGCGTGCCGGGCCGGCCGGAGGACCCGGAGCGCTGGCAGGCCAAACTCGACGCCTGGACCAGCAACCTGCGCCGTTAGACCTGTGCTGTCAGACCTCTGCTGTTAGACCTCTGCTGTCAGACCTCTACCGTGCCGATGTCCACGTGCCCGCCGCTGCGCCAGTAGACGTTGCCCTCCCTGGAGAGCAGCCCCTCGTCCACCAGGTAGCGGCGCAGCGCCGCGTAGTCGTCGTGGAAGGCCCGCAGCGTCACGTTGACGTCCTTCTCCGGGTAGCGCACGCCCGGCTCGAACAGCGTGGCGATGTAGCGCAGCACCACGAGCCGCTTGTCGCGGCGCATCCCCATGGTCGTCAGCCGCCCGTCCACCAGGAACGTGCGCAGCACCCGCTCATCGGCGCTCAGCGCCTGCGCCGGCTCGGCCCGCGCCCGCAGCAGCTCCCTGAACCGCTCGGGCGCGGCCCGCCACTTGCCGCTCTCGTCACACGTCGCCAGGCCGCCGCCGGCGAGCTTGTGCAGTGCCTTGGGGGACAGGCCGTCGGTCTCGCCCAGCACCAGGGAGGCGAAGGTCCGTAACGTGTCGTCCTGATAGAGCAGCCCGAGCACGCGCCTGAGTTCTTCGTCGTTCACCCCTACCATTTTGTCGCATGATCCCAGCGCTGTTAGTCGCGGTCTCGCTCGCCATCCCGAACAACTTCCTGCTGTACGAGAAGGCCGCCGCCACGAAGGACGACAACCCCGAGACGAGCTGGACGGCCAGCGGCAAGAGGTCCGCCGCCCTGGTCGTCAACCCGTGCCAGAAGGCCAAGCTCGCCCAGTCGGGCCGCGCCCAGGCCAGGACGCTCACCTACACCGCGGTGCCCGACTACTCCAAGTCCGAGCAGGTGATCCTCTACGCGACGGCCGAGGCGGCGGGCAAGGCGCTGCGCGACCTGGGCGCCGCCGTACGCGCCTGCTCCCGGTCCGGCTACCGCTACTCCGCCGCCGCGATGGACCTCGGCGACGAGGGGCTGAAGGTCACCGGCCAGGCCTACCAGGGCAAGAAGGCCGCCGTCGGCGGCGAGCGGGCCATCGTGACCCGCCGCGGGAACGCCCTGATCCTCTACACCGTGGCCGGCGAGTGGGGCAAGCCCGCAAAGGCCGACTTCAAGCAGCAGACCAGCGACACCAAGCGCATGCTCGCCAAGGTCTGCACCATCGCCGACTGTTGATTGCGAGAAATGTCTCGATCTTGGGACATTGTCATGACACGACCCCGACGTTCCACCGAGGACACTTGATCCGACAGGCGTGTGCCGGGGCGCCCTTGCCAGTCCGTTCCGGCACACGGCTTGTCATTTTCTGGGGCTGCATTGGGCTTCGGGGGCAGCCCCAGCGCAGCTTCCCGGTTTGTTGAGAGCCGATTGAGGCCGAGTCCGCCTCAGAGCCGGGTGAGGCCGGTCACGTGCAGGACCGCGCGGCCCTCCTCGTCGGAGGCCGCCAGATCCACCTGGGCGTCGATGCCCCAGTCACCGTCACCGGCCGGATCCTTGATCGTCTGCCGGACCTTCCAGAGCCCGCTCTCCTCCTCGATCCGCAGCAGCGCGGGCCCGCGCGCGTCGGCGTCGGTGAAGATCTCCTCGTGGTCGGCGTAGTACGCGTCCAGCGCCGCGCCCCAGTCGACGTCGGGAGCCAGCTCCTCCAGCTCCTCCTCCTTCTCGATGGCGCACAGCTCCACCAGCCGGAACATCGCGTTGCGCACCAGCACGCGGAAGGCCCGCGGGTTGGCCGTGACCGGCCGCACCTTGGCCTCCAGCTGGTCCTTCTGCTCCAGCGCCTCGGCCGGGTTGGTGAGCTTCTCCCACTCGTCGATCAGCGAGGAGTCGACCTGGCGGACCAGCTCGCCGAGCCACTCGATCAGATCGACCAGATCGTCGGTCTTGAGGTGCTCGGGCACCGTACGCGACAGCGTCCGGTAGGCGTCGGCCAGATAGCGCAGCACCGTGCCCTCGGACCTGGTCAGCTCGTAGAACTGGATGTAGTCGCTGAACGTCATCGCCCGCTCGAACATGTCGCGGATGACGGACTTGGGGCTGACCGTGTAGTCGCCCACCCACGGATGCCCGCGCCGGTAGGTCTCGTAGGCCCCGAGCAGCAGGTCCTCCAGCGGCATCGGGTACATGACCTCGGCCAGCTGCTCCATGCGCTCTTCGTACTCGATGCCGTCGGCCTTCATCTGCGCGACCGCCTCGCCGCGCGCCTTCTTCAGCTGCGCCGACAGGATCTGCCGCGGGTCGTCGAGGATCGACTCCACGATCGAGACGATGTCCAGCGCGTACGACGGCGACTCGCGGTCGAGCAGGTCGAACGCGGCCAGCGCGAACGTGGACAGCGCCTGGTTGAGCGCGAAGTCCTCCTGCAGGTCGATCGTCAGCCTGGCCCGGCGGCCCTGCTCGTCGGGCTCGGCGAACTGCTCGACGATGCCGCCCGCCAGCAGCGACCGGTAGATCGCGATGGCCTGGCTGATGTGCCGCCGCTGCCACTTGCGGTCCTCGTGGTTGTCGGTCAGCAGGTGCTTCATCGCCTGGAAGCAGTCGCCCGGCCGGTTGATGACCGCGAGCAGCATCGCGTTGCTGACCTTGAAGCGGGAGTTGAGCGGCTCCGGCTCGGCCTCCTGGAGCTTCTGGAACGTCTCCTCGCTCCAGCCCACGAACCCCTCCGGCGGCTTCTTGCGAGCGTAGCCGCGCCGCCGCTTGGGGTCGTCGCCGATCTTGGCCAGGGCCTTGGCGTTCTCGATGTCGTGCTCGGGGGCCTGGCAGGCGACGTAGCCGATGGTGTCGAACCCGGCCCGGCCCGCCCGGCCCGCGATCTGGTGGAACTCGCGGGCGCGCAGCCGCCGCACCTTGTTGCCGTCGTACTTGGACAGCGCCGTGAACAGCACCGTCCTGATCGGCACGTTGACGCCGACGCCGAGGGTGTCGGTGCCGCAGATGACCTTCAGCAGCCCCGCCTGGGCCAGCCGCTCCACCAGGCGCCGGTACTTCGGCAGCATCCCCGCGTGGTGCACGCCGATGCCGTGGCGCACCAGCCGGGACAGCGCCCGCCCGAACCGCGTCGTGAAGCGGAAGCCCCCGATCATCGTGGCGATGGCCTCCTTCTCGGCCTTCGTCGCCATGTTGATGGACATCAGGGCCTGCGCCCGCTCCATCGCCGCCGCCTGCGTGAAGTGCACGACGTAGACCGGCGCCTGCCCGGTCTTGAGCATCTCCTCCAGCGTCTCGTGCAGGGGCGTCATCCGGTAGGAGTAGATCAGCGGCACCGGGCGCTCGGCGTGCTTGACCACGGACGTCGGCCGGCCGGTGCGCCTGGTCAGGTCGCGCTCGAACATCGAGACGTCGCCGAGCGTGGCCGACATGAGGATGAACTGCACGTTGGGCAGCTCCAGAATCGGCACCTGCCACGCCCACCCGCGGTCGGGCTCGGCGTAGAAGTGGAACTCGTCCATGACGACCTGGCCGATGTCGGCCCCGGCGCCGTCGCGCAGGGCCACGTTGGCCAGGATCTCGGCGGTGCAGCAGATGATCGGCGCGCCCGGGTTGACGCTGGCGTCGCCGGTCATCATGCCGACGTTCTCGGTGCCGAAGATGGCGCACAGGTCGAAGAACTTCTCCGACACCAGCGCCTTGATCGGCGCGGTGTAGAAGGTGCGCTGGTCGCGCGTCAGCGCCGCGAAGTGGGCGCCCGCGGCCACCAGCGACTTGCCCGAGCCGGTCGGGGTGGCCAGGATCAGGTTGCTGCCGGAGACGACCTCGATGAGCGCCTCCTCCTGAGCGGGATAGAGAGTGAGCCCCCGCTCGGAGTTCCACTGGACGAACGCGTCGAAGATCGCGTCCGGGTCGGCGTCGATGTCTTCGGGCAGGCGGTCAACGAGTAGGCTCACGCTCTCTATCCTGCCGAAGTTTGCCGTGTGGTCGAACCGGCAGGGGCCTTTTATCGCAAGTCGAGCTGAAGCAGCACGGTGTCGATCCAGCGTCCGTGCTTGAATCCGACCGCCCGCAGCCGCCCGGCCTCCTCGAATCCGAATGCCTTGTGCAGCCTGGCCGACGCCGGGTCGCCCGAGTCCGCGATCACCGCGATCATCTGGCGGGCGGGGGTCTCGCCGGTCTTCTTGATCAGCTCGGCGAGGAGCAGCTTCCCGAGCCCCCGTCCGGTGAAGGCGGGCGCCAGGTAGATCGTGTCCTCGACCGTGTGCCGGTAGGCCGGCTTGGGGCGGTACTGGGCGACGTAGGCGTACCCGGCGACCGCGCCGTCCACCTCGGCCACCAGGAACGGCAGCCCCGCGCCCGCGATGCCGTCGGCCTTGGCCCGCCACTGGCCGATGTCGAGCGGCGTCTCGTCGAACGTGGCCACGCCGTCGGTCACGTAGTGGGCGTAGATGTCGGCGACGGCGGGCAGATCGGCTTCGGCAAGGGCGCGGATACTCGTCATGGCTCACATTCTGCGCAACGGCGTGTGACGGCGGTATTTCGCGATCCTCACCCGTGCCCTCACGCCCGTGCCTTCAGGTCCGTGCCCGCGGCGCCGTCAGCAGCAGCCCGCCTAGCAGGGCGAGCACCGCGAGGAACGGCCCGCCGCCGGGCGCGAACCCGCCCACCGTCAGGGTCAGCACCCCGCCGCCGATCAGCGCGACCGAGGCGAGCGTGCCGCCCCATCCGCCCTTCCCGTACGGCAGCGCGGGCGGCGTCTCGAACCTGTGGAACCCCTTCAGCAGCGGCCACATGACCAGGCACAGCAGCCCGAACCAGATCGGCCACCCGGCCAGCCAGAACGCGCTTCCGGGCCGCGGCGTGTCGATCCCCAGCAGGACCACCACCACGCCGGTCACCGCGAACAGGGCCGGCATGTGCCACAGGTACACGGTCATGATCCTGGGGCCCGCCCAGGCCAGCAGGCGGCCGGTGCGCAGCCGGAGCAGCCACGGCCGCAGCAGGGTGACCAGGCCGATCTGGCCGATCCCGACGGCCAGCATGGCCAGGGTGGGCGGGGCCATGTTCGACACCTCGGCGCCCGGCAGGCCGATCATGCTGCCCGGGTAGGGGCCGTAGGCCACCAGCAGGGCCGCGGCCCCGTACCCGCCGATCGCCAGCGCCCACGGGCGCCGCAGCCGGCCCTCGGCGTAGAAGAAGCCGAGCTGGTGCACCGCCAGCCAGACGAACACGATGTTCAGGTAGCCCAGCGCCTCGAAACCGGTCGAGAAGCGCACCACGTCCGTCAGCACCGCCCCGGCCGCCAGCGCCGCGGGGACGCGCAGGCCGTACCGCTCGTGCAGGCGCAGCGCGTACGGGGTGGCCGTGACGGCGATCAGGTAGACGGCCAGGAACCACAGGAGCTGGCCGGTCAGCCGCGCGCCCGTCTCCAGCGGCTGCGGCGGCACTCCCAGCGTGAGCAGCACGTGGGGGAGCGGGATCCACACCGCCGCCAGCGGCAGCAGCGGCCAGGCCAGCCGGCGCAGCCTCGTGGCCAGCCACTGCTGCGCGCCCTTGTCCGCCCGGGCGAAGCTGATCGCGTTCGCCGCGCCGCCCGCGAAGAACACCAGCGGCATGACCTGGCTGATCCACGTCACCACCCACACACCGGGCGTCGAGAGCGCGTTCCCCGTGGTCAGCCGGCCGCCGTCATAGGTCAGCACCGGGATCGTCCAGTGCTGGAACACGATGAGCGCCATGCCGAAGACACGCAGCAGGTCGATGAACGGGTCCCGCACCGCCGTGCGGGTGCCCGCGCGGGACGGCGCCGCGGGAGCGGCGGTGGGGCGGTCCAGCAGGACGGTCATGGGGGAGCCTCGATTCGCACGGAGCGGATGGCTTAAGGCTCCCGTCGGGGGCGTCCGCGCACATTGCCGCTCACCACCGTCTTGCGGTGGAGATCACGTGACCCTCCGGGGTAGGGCTGGCCCTACCCTCAGACACCCGTACACCCGCTCGTGCCGGTGACCGCCACGCCATACGGTGATTCCATGCGCTCCCGGATGAGGCGTGTCCTTCTCGACACCCGTTACACGCTCGTCGGCTTCCCCACGGCCGTCATCGGCTTCGTGATCATGCTCGCCGGCTTCGCGGCCGGCCTGGGCACGGCGATCGTGTGGCTGGGCGTGCCGCTGCTGGCCGGCACGCTGCTGGCCGCCCGGGGCTTCGCCGACGCGGAGCGCGGCTGGCTGGCCGACGTGCTGGACCGCCCGCCCGTACGGCCCCGCTACAAGCCCGCGCCGCCCGGAGCGGGCCGCTTCCGCCGGGCCGTCAACCCGCTGACCAGCGGGCAGTCCTGGCTCGACCTGCTGCACGGCATCATCAACCTGCCGTTCGCCATCCTGTCGTTCGTGCTCACCGTGGTGTTCTGGGCGCTCCCGCTGGCGGGCCTGACCTACCCGGTGTACGGCATCATCACCTCGCGCATCCCCGGCAACGTGGAGCTGCCCGAGCTGCTCGGCCTGGGCGACGGCTACGGCATCAACTCGATCTTCTACGTCTCCCTCGGCCTGGTCTTCGCCCTGATCATGCCGTTCGCCGTGCGCGGCTCCGCGCTGCTGCGCGCCGGGCTCGGCCGGGCCCTGCTGACCGGCGTGGCCGAGCTGCAGGAGCGCATCGACGACCTGGCCCAGGGCCGCGCCGCCGCCGTCTCCGCCGAGGCCAACGCGCTGCGCAAGCTGGAGCGCGACATCCACGACGGCCCGCAGCAGCGGCTGGTCTCGCTGGCCATGGAGCTGTCCAGAGCGCAGCGGCAGATGGCCAAGGACCCCGAGGCGGCGCAGGCCACGATCAAGTCGGCCATCTCCGCCACCCGCGAGACGCTCGACGAGCTGCGTGCGCTCTCGCGCGGCATCGCGCCGCCCATCCTGTCCGACCGCGGCCTCGCGCCCGCCCTGGCCGCCCTGGCCGGGCGCTGCACGGTCCCCGTCGACCTTGACGTGCAGACCGCCGAGCGCTACCAGGCGGCGGTGGAGAACGCCCTCTACTTCGTCTGCGCCGAGACCCTCACCAACGTGGCCAAACACAGCCGCGCCACCAGCTGCGCGATCCAGCTGGTCCGCCTCGGCGACATCCTCATGCTCACGATCGGGGATGATGGGGTCGGCGGCGCGCACGTCGCCAAGGGACACGGTCTCGCCGGGCTGGCCGACCGGCTCCGCGCCGTCGACGGGGAGCTGAGCGTGCAGTCGCCGGACGGCGGGCCGACAGTGATCGTGGCGGAGGTGCCGTGCGGGTAGTCGTGGCCGATGACGCGGTTCTGATCAGGGAGGGCCTGGTCAGGTTGCTGGAGGAGTTCGGCTGCGAGGTGGTCGCGACCGTCGGTGACGGCGACGCCCTCGTGCTGGCGATCGCCGAGCACAGGCCGGACGTGTCGGTGGTCGACGTGCGCATGCCGCCGTCGTTCACCGACGAAGGGCTCAAGGCGGCCGTGGAGGCGCGGCGCAGGGTGCCCGGGGCGCCCGTGCTGATCCTTTCGCAGTACGTCGAGGTCTCCTACGCCGACGACCTGCTCGCCGACGCCAGGGGCGCGGTGGGTTACCTGCTGAAGGATCGGGTCGTCGACGTGGACGAGTTCCTGGAGGGCCTGCGGCGGGTGGCCGCGGGCGGGACGGTGTTCGATCCGCAGGTGGTGTCCCAGTTGATGGTGCGCAGACGTAAGGACGATCCGCTGGCGCAGCTGACGCCGCGGGAGCGCGAGGTGCTCGGGCTGATGGCCGAGGGGAAGTCCAATCCGGCCATCGGACGGCAGCTCGTGATCAGTGACGGGGCCGTGGAGAAGCACATCAGGAGCATCTTCAACAAGCTCGGCCTCTACGCGGAGGACAGCGACCAGCATCGCCGGGTGCTCGCCGTCCTGACCTACCTGCGTTCCTGATCGTCCCACCGGTCGAGGGCCGGTCCGGGGGAGGGGGCGAGGGGGGTGTCGAGGGGTGGTGGCCGGTCCGCGCGGCGTCGCGCGCGGACCTGGCCGCTCGGGGGATTAGCCGAGCGCGTCGACCAGCTTCTTGCGCTGCTGGGCGCCCAGGCCGCCGAGGCGACGCTTCTCGTCGACGCCCGCCTCCTCCATCAGCGCGGTGGCCTTGGCCGGGCCGACGCCCTTGACGGCGCGCAGGGCCTGCGACACCTTGATCTTCTTCGCGATGTCGTCGTCGCGCTCGAGCAGCTGGGCGAACGTCAGCTCGCCGGCCTTGACCTTGGCGAGCAGGGCGGTGCGGGCCGCACGCGCCTCGGCGGCCTTGGCCAGAGCCGCCTGACGCTGCTCGGGGGTGAGAGTGGGAAGTGCCATCTCGGTTCTCTCCTCGGGGAGTTTACGTTCGGGCTTCTTGTTACCCGTGGTGCAGTGGCTAATCATGGCGGATACCAGCGGTTCGTGTTGCGAAAAGCGCCGCTCAACGTGTCCGCCAGACGTCCGCGGCCGCTTCCGCGCACACCACGTCCTGCGTGATCGTGCCTCCGCTGACGCCTATGCCGCCGACCACGCGTGCTCCCCCACCGTAGTCCGCCCAGAGCGGGATGCCGCCTCCGACGCAGACGTAATCATGCCTGGGCAGGCCATACAGGTCACCTCCCGGAGCCGTCCGCACGGCCAGCTCCGCGGTGGGTCTGCGCAGGGCCACCGAGGTGTACGCCTTGCCCTGCGCGAGACCCGGCCCCGCGATCTCCGCACCCTCCATACGCTGGAAAGACACCAGATGTCCGCCCTCGTCGACGACCGCCACGGAGATCACCGCGCCTTCGCGGATCGCCCGCCTGACGGCGGCCTCGGTCATGCGGAGCGCGAGCTCGAGATTCACGCGTGCTTCCCTCGGATCGCCGGGGTCATGATTGGTCTCCCTCTCATGCGTACAGTCCTTGGCCGTGCGCGGCAAGATCGCTGGCATGGCTCGGAAGGGGGAGCGGGCCGGAGGAGCTTCACCCCTTCAGCGTGGAATTCATCACATTCTGCCGCTCGGGCGTGTCGCGACCCTGGTCAGGCCGGTTTTCC
The DNA here is from genome assembly GCF_040610775.1 of Nonomuraea sp. NPDC003709. NCBI lineage: Bacteria > Bacillati > Actinomycetota > Actinomycetes > Streptosporangiales > Streptosporangiaceae > Nonomuraea > Nonomuraea sp. NPDC003709. The sequence continues at coordinate 278,698 of NZ_JBEXMW010000008.1, forward strand.
CGCCACATTTCGACACACTCCGGCGTGAGGAACGCGTCGAACACCGACTCCATCGCCCCCACCAGCGCCCCGCGCCAGCCCAGCGCCGAGCCCTCGATCCTGGGCGGGTGGTCGCGGCGGATGGCCATGAGGCGGGGCTCGCAGGCCGCGAGGAGCGCCTTCCCGGCGCGCTCGCGCAGCTCCACGCCGTGGCCCGAGAGGGTCACGACCTCGGGGTCGTGAGCGTTGACGAGTGCCGCGATGCCGCGTCCGAGCGCTCTGGCGTTGGCCGCGACCGCCTCCTCGCTGGTGGCCAGCACCCGCTCGGCCTGGGCGCGCCCCTTGCCGCCGCCGTGGGCGAGGCCGACGTGGCGGAGCAGGGCGTTCGTGCCGACGTCCATGCTCCAGCAGCCGATCGCGCCACATGGGCAGGGGCGGTCGCCGCCGGTGAGCGGCATGTGACCGAACTCGGCCCCCGCGCCGCTCGCCCCGCCCAGCGGCCGCCCGTCCACGACGAGCACGCCGCCGAGGTCGAAGTCCACGTGCAGGTGCAGGCCCACCTGGACGCCCCGCAGCCGCCCCCTGCGCGCCTCGGCCAGCGCCGCGAACGCCGTGTCGTTGCCCACGACGGGCGCCGGGACGTCCGGGCCGAGCAGGCGCGGGACGTCGACCGACCGCCAGCCCAGGTGGGCGATGTCCACCAGGCCGCCGTGCCGGACCGGACCCGCGAAGGCCACCCCGAGGCCCACCACCCGGTGCCCGAGGCGGCGCCGCTGGGCGGCGACGGCCTCGCCCAGAGGTCTCAGGACGCCTTCGGGGGTGCCGTCGTGCGGGCGCAGGTCAAGCGTCTCCGTCCGGCCGCCGAGCTCGCAGGCCGCCAGCTCCCAGGCGTCCTCCCGTACGTCGACGGCCAGGGCGAGCGGGCCGCGCGGATGCGGCCCCGGCACCTGCGTCGGGCGTCCCCGGGCGTGCTCCCTGGCGGGTTCCTCGTGCAGCAGTTCGTCCTCGGCGAGCCCGGCCACCAGCACCGACGCCGTCCCTCGCGCCAGGCGCAGGTCACGGGTCAGCTGCGACCTGGTGCGGGTGGCCCCGCAGTCGTGTACGGCGCGCAGCAGCCGGACCCGGTTGTGCGCGCGAAGCTCGCCACTCGTCGTAGCACCGATCACGGACCACAGTTTATGCTCTAGCCGTGAACAAAAGCCTCATTGACGCCAGACGTGCTCGTGCCGGAGTGTTCGGATTCTTCTTCCTCGCCGGGTTCGTGATGGGTTTGTGGGCCGCCGGGCTCCCGTCCCTGAACGACCGGCTCGGCCTCGGCCCCGCCAGGCTGGGCAGCGTCCTGCTGCTGATCTCGGGTGGCGCCCTGGTGTCGATGCTGGTGGCGGGGCCGCTGGTGGACAGATGGTCCAGCCGCCGGGTGTGCTGGTTCGCCGGTCCCTTCTCGGGCCTGGTGCTGCTCGGCCCCGCCCTCGCGTCCTCGTACTGGGCTCTGGCGGCGCTCGCGGTGCTGTTCGGGATCGGGCTCGGGGTGACCGAGGTCGCCATGAACGCCCACTCCGTCGAGGTCGAACGCCGCTACGGCCGCCCGATCATCTCGGCCTTCCACGGCACGTGGAGCCTGGGCGGGGCGGCCGGCGGCGGGCTCACCTCGCTCGCGCTGCAGACCGGCGTGGACGCGCAGTGGCTGCTCATCGTGGCGGCCCTGGTCGTGCCTCTCCTGTACGTGCCGGCGGCCCGCCTCCTGCTCCCCGACCCGCCCGCCCACGCCACCGCGTCGGAGACCGGCGCCTCCTCCGGCTCGTCGCTGGGCTGGGGCCTGATCGCCCTGCTCGGCCTGGCCGCCTTCGCGGCGCACCTGAGCGAGGGCGCCGCCATCGACTGGGCCGCCCTGCACGCCCGGTGGGTGCTGGACACGGATCCGGCCATGGCGCCGCTGGCGTACACGATCTTCTCGGTGGCCATGACCACCGTCCGCCTGCTCGGCGACCCCATCCGCGCCCGGCTCGGCTCGGTGCGCACCATCCAGCTCGCGGGCGTGTTCGCCACGGCCGGCTACATCCTGGTCCTGGTGTCGCCCGTGGCGGGAGGCGCTCTCCAGATCGTCTGCGCCTGGGCCGGCTGGGCGCTGGCGGGCGTCGGGCTGGCCACGGTGATCCCGGTCCTCTTCAGCGCGGTCGGGGCCGCCGGGGGCCGCGTCGGCCGTGCCCTCGCCATGGTGACCGCCTTCGGCTACAGCGGCCTCCTCCTGGGGCCCGCCGTCCTGGGCTACGTGGCGGAGGCCTCGTCCCTGCCGGTCGCCTTGATCATCCCGGCGGTCCTCGCCGCCGTCGTCGCCCTCAGCGGCGCCCCCGCCATCCGCACCCTGACCCACCTCCCCACCTCAACACCCAACCCGAACCCCACCCCGGCCCCGGCCCACGACTGACCCCGCGCACGGCGGGGCGCCTCACAGCGGCTCCCGGTCCCCGCCGGCACCACCGCGCACCGCCCACCGGGCGCCGGATCGGCGAGGTGCGGAGCGGTGGTGCTCGGCGCGACCTGCGCGGTGGCCGGTTGCCGTGTGGGCGGTGGCCGGTTGCCGTGGGAGCGTGGGAAACTGCGGATAGTGGGTTTGACCTGGTGTTATGCGATCGTGACTTGACCTGCACGTTACGCGCATATTTCATGTCCCAAACACCGTAAACGTTTACAGCACCTAGATCGTAAACGTTTACAGGACATGGAAGGACAGCCTTGGCCGACGGACCCACGATCAACACGATCGCCGAGCGCGCCGGTGTCTCGATCGCCTCCGTCTCGCGGGTGCTGAACGGCCTGCCGACCAGGCAAGAGACCGTGCGCAAGGTGATGGCCGCCGCCGACGAGCTCGGCTACGTGCGCAACGCCGTGGCCAGATCGCTCAAGTCGCGCCGCACCCACCAGGTCGCCTTCGCCATGGCCGACGTCGGCAACCCCGCCTACCTGGCCATGCTCCGCCAGATCCAGCCCGTGCTGAAGGCCGCCGGGTACCGGCTCGTGCTGCACTCCACCGACGCCGTCGTGGCCGACGAGATCGACGTGCTGCGCAGCCTGGGCGAGCGGTACGTGGACGGGCTGATCATGAGCCCGCTGCGGGTCACCGAGGCGCATCTGCAGATGCTGGCCGCCGCCCGCACCCCCGTCGTGATCATCGGCTCGGTGCCCGAGGGCACCCGCGTGGACAACGTACGGGCCGACTCGCGGACCGGTGTCAGGCTGGCGATCGATCACCTGTACGCGCTCGGCCGCCGCCGGATCGCCATGGTCAACGGCCCGCTGGACACCGTCCCCGGCGCCGCCCGCGGGGCCGCGTACCGGGAGGCGCTCCAGGACCTGGGCCTGCCCTACGACGAGAACCTCGTGCAGATCGGCGACTTCTACCGCGCGGAAGGGGGCCGGGCGGTGGCGGAGCTGCTCGCCAGGGTTCCCGACGTGGACGCGCTGATGTGCGCCAACGACCTGATCGCGCTCGGCGCGCTCGACGTGCTGCGCGCGGCGGGCCGGCGGGTGCCGGAGGACGTGGCGGTGGTCGGCATGGACGACACCGACCTGGCCGCCGCCTCCTGGCCGTCGCTGACCAGCGTCTCGCTGGGGTCCGCCGAGCGCGGCAAGGCCGCCGCCGAGCTGCTGCTCGAACGGCTGCAGGGAGGCGATCGCGAGCCGAGGCTGGTCACCGTGCCGCCCGAGCTCGTGGTCCGCGCCTCCACCGCCGGACACGAGCCCGGATACGAGCCCGGATACGAGCCCGGATACGAGCCCGGATACGAGCACCGTACGGACGAAAGGGAAGAGGCGTGACGGCGACCGTGACGAGACCGGCGCCGCCGCGCGGGACGCGGCGCGCCAAGCGCCGCCGGATCTCGCGCCAGACGCGCGAGATGTGGCTGCTCATGCTGCCCGCCCTGGTGCCGGTGGCGCTGTTCAGCGTGGGCCCGCTGCTGTACGGCATCGGCCTGGCGTTCACCGACGCCCGCAACACCCGCAACCACCAGACGAGCTTCGTCGGCCTGGAGAACTTCGGCGAGCTGCTGACCGCCCCCGACTTCTGGGCCTCGTTCAAGATCGGCGCGATCTGGGCCGTCTCGGTGACCGTGCTGCAGTTCCTGGCCGCGCTCGGCCTGGCGCTGCTGCTCAACGAGAACCTGCGGTTCCGCGGCGTGGCCCGGGTGCTGGCGGTGGTGCCGTGGGCGATGCCGCCGGTGGTCATCGGCCTGATGTGGAAGCTCGTCTACCACCCCGACGCGGGCATCCTGAACGCCCTGCTGGGCACGGACATCAACTGGCTGGCCGACTTCTCGCTCGCGCTGCCGGCGATCATCGTGGTCGGCATCTGGACCGGCATGCCGCAGACCACGGTGGTCCTGCTGGCGGGCCTGCAGGGCATCCCGAAGGAGCTCTACGAGGCGGGCGAGGTGGACGGCGCCACCCGCTGGCGGCGGTTCTGGAACATCACGCTGCCGCAGCTGCGGCCGGTGATCGTGGCGATCACCTCGCTCGACTTCGTGTGGAACATCAACCAGTTCGGCCTGGTCTACGTGCTCACGCAGGGCGGGCCGGGCGGGCAGACGCGGCTGCCGATGCTGTTCGCGTACGAGGAGGCGTTCAGGTACCGGATGGCCGGTTACGCCTCGATGCTCGGCCTGACCATGGCGATCATCGTGCTGGCCGTGCTCGCGCTCTACCTGGGACGCCAGATGAGGGAGACCAAGTGATGAGGCGCTTCTCGCAGTACGCGGCGCTGGTCGCGTACATCGTCTTCCTGGCGTTCCCGCTGGTCTGGCTGCTGTCGACGGCGCTGAAGACGCCGCGGGAGATGGCCCTGGCCGACCCCACGTGGATCCCGCGCGACCCGACGCTGGCCAACTTCGCCGACGCGTTCGGCGAGCAGGACCTGGTGGGCGCGGGGCTGCGCAGCCTGGTCGTGGCGCTGTTCAGCAGCGTGATCACGGTGCTGATCTCGCTGCCGGCCTCCTACGCGATGGCGCGCTACCGCAGCCTGCTCAACCGGATCGCCATCGGGTGGGTGCTGGTCAGCCAGGTGTTCCCGTTCATCCTGATCATCATTCCGCTCTTCATGATCCTGCGCGATCTGGACCTGGTGAACACGCTGCCCGGCCTGGTGGTCGTGCACGTGACGTTCACGCTGCCGTTCGCGCTGTGGATGCTGCAGGGGTACGTGCGCTCGGTGCCGCGTGAGCTGGAGGAGGCCGCGGCCGTGGACGGCGCGACCCGGCTGCGCTCGATCGTGAGCGTGGTCGCTCCGCTGCTGGCGCCGGGCGTGGTGGCCACGCTGCTGTTCTCGTTCATCTCGTCGTGGAACGAGTTCATGTTCGCGCTCGTGGTCCTGCAGAACCCCGATGTCATGACGCTCCCGCTCACTCTGGTGCGGTTCACCGGTCCTGAGGGGGTGGCCAGGCTCGGCCCGTTGGCCGCGGCGTCGCTCATGGCGACGATCCCGAGCCTGATCTTCTTCGCAATCATTCAGCGGCGACTGAAGTCCGGCCTGATGGCCGGCGCCGTGAAGGGCTAGGAGGCTCACATGCGAATCACGTCCGCTCTGGCGGCTGCGGCGATCCTCACGCTGGCCGCCGCGTGCGGCGGGGGAGGCGGCGGCACGCAGTCGTCGTCCGCCCCCAACGAGCCAGTAAAGATCAATTTCCTCAGCCTGGCGTGGCAGAAGGAATCCGTCGCCGCGAACAAGCAGCTCGTGGACGAGTGGAACAAGGCCAACCCCAACATCCAGGTCACCTACGTCCAGGGCAGCTGGGACAACGTCAACGACCAGCTCGTCACCCAGTTCGCCGGCGGCACGGCGCCGGACGTCATCCACAACGACTCGCCCGCGCTGTCCGGCTTCGCCTCCGACGGCTACCTGCTCGACCTGAAGGACAAGCTGCCCGCCGAGCTCAAGAGCGACATCCCGCAGCCCGCCTGGGACACCGTCACCTTCGACGACGGCAAGGGCCAGCAGGGCGTGTACGGCGTGCCGTTCCTGCAGGAGTCGCAGGTCATCATCGCCAACAAGAAGCTGCTCGACGCCTCCGGCGCGCGCGTCCCGACGGCCGACAACCCCTGGACGTGGGACGAGTTCTCCGAAGCCGCCAAGAAGATGACCAAGGGCGGCAACTTCGGCGTGGCCTGGCCGATGAAGTCGCCGGTCAACAAGACGCTCAACCTGGCGCTCAACTTCGGCGGCACGTTCTTCCAGACGGCCGACGGCAAGACCACGGTCAAGGTCGGCCCCGAGGAGCGCGAGGTGCTCCAGCGCATCCACGACCAGCTCTACAAGGACAAGTCCGCCGACCCGGCCGCGCTCGGCCAGGGCACCGCGGACCCGCTGCCGGCCTTCTACAAGGGCAAGTTCGCGCTGCTGCCCGCCGGCGTCTACCTGCGCCAGCAGGTCGCCGAGCAGGCTCCGCAGGGCTTCGAGTGGGTCACGCTCCCCGCGCCGAAGGGCACCAGCGCCCAGCAGGGCGCGGTCTCGCAGACGCTGTCGATCGCGCAGGACAGCAAGCACGCGGACGAGGCCATGAAGTTCATCGCCTTCTTCCTGAACGGCGCGAACCAGGCCAAGCTCGCCAAGGGTGACTGGCTCCTGCCGACCTCCCAGGCGGCCGCCGCCGACCCGGCGATGACCACCAAGGAGAACGGCTGGGACGTGGCCACCGCCTCCGCCAAGAACCTCGTCGTGGCGCCGTTCCTCAAGGTGAACGGGTTCGACGAGTGGAAGACCAAGGTGGCCACGCCGACGCTGCAGGAGTACTTCGCCAATAAGATCACCATTGACCAGGCGGCCTCGAAGCTGGTCGAGGACGGCAACAAGGTGTTGGAGCGGTACCAGCGGTGATTTATCGGGATAAAGCCCGTGGGTGTCTCCTCGGCCTCGCGGCCGGGGACGCCCTCGGGGCCCCGGCCGAGAACCTGTCGCCGTCGGAGATCCGGCGGCGGTGGGGCCGGCTCACGGAGATCGAGGGCGGCGGGACCGACGACACGGAATACGCCATCTTCGCCGCCTCGCTCCTGGCGCGGCACGGGCACGCGTTGACCTCCGCCGACGTGGCGCAGGCGTACCGGCGGGAGATCATCCCGCGGATCGCCGGGCCCATGCGCGGAGCCGGGTTCTCCGAGCTGGGCACCGTCGAAGCGCTTCGCCGCGGGCTGGCGCCGCCGCTGACAGGGCTGGTGCACTCGCACGGCTGGTCGGACGGGCTCGCGATGCGCGCGGCGCCGTACGGGGTGTTCTGCCCGGGCGATCCCGCGGAGGCGGCCCGGCTGGTGGAGCAGGACGGGCTGGTCAGCGGGTCCGGCGAGGGCATCCTGGGCGGCCGCGCGGTCGCCGGGGCCGTGGCCGCCGCGATGGGCGGGGCCTCGGTCCAGGACGTCGTACGGGCGGCGCTGTCGGTGATCCCCGCCGACTCGTGGACGGCCCGCAACGTCGTGCGGGCCTGCGCGACCCTGCCCACCACGGACGAAGAGGCGCTCGTCGAGGCGCTGCACGAGGCTGTGGTCGTCAGGCACTACCCCTGGACCGACGTCGCCCCCGAGGCCGTGGCGCTGGCGCTGGCGGCCGTGCTGGCCGGGGACGGCGACGTCGAGGCGTCCGTGACGTTCGGGGTGAGCCTGGGCAGGGACGCCGACACGATCGGCGCCATCGCCGGGGCGATCGCCGGAGCCATGCGCGGTGAGGGCGGCGTGCCCGAGCGGTGGGCGGCCAGGATCGGACCCGTGACAGGCAAATGCCTGCCCGTCGTGGCCGGAAAACACGTACTGGACGTCGCCGACGAACTGGCGGGAGGACTGTAGATCACGATGTCGGGGGACAGAATCAGAGGGGCCTTCGCCGGGCTCGCCGTCGGTGACGCCGCCGGATGGCCGGCGGCCAGGCACCGGGCGGCCCTGCACGCTCCCTGGAGCAGACGCCTGCACAGAGAGCTGGACGCCTTCGCGGAGGAGCACGAGGTCACCACGCTGCCGGTCCCGTTCGCGCTCAACCAGCCCACGGCCCCGCTGGCCGTAGGCCCGTCCGACGACGCCGAATGGCTCGCCTGGACGGCGCTCACGATCGACCGCCCGAGGGCCGAGGCGTTCAGGGAGCTGCGGCGGGACGGCGTCAGAGGGCGGATCTCGGTGGCCACCGCGCTCGACAACCTCGCCAAGGGCGTCGAGCCGCCCGCGTCCGGGCACGACAACCCGCACCACTTCGACGACGCCGCCGCCGTCAGGGCCGTGGCGTTCGGGGTCCTGGGACGGGACCCCACGCAGGACGCCCAGGTGACGAACGCCTACGACGGCGTCCTGGGCGCCCTGGCCATGGCCGCCGCCGTGGCCGAGGCCGTGCGGTCGGGATCGGTGGCCGGGGCGGTGGAGGCGGCGCTGGCCGTACTGCCCGAGGACACCGCCATCGGCCACAACGCCCGCGCGGCGCTGGCCGTCACGCGCAAGGCGGGCGACCCGTTCGCGGCCGTGCCCGCGCTGGACGCCGCGCTGCTCGACCACGTCTACAGCTACGGCGTCGGCGCCGCGCAGACCGTGCCGGTGGCGCTGGCGCTGGCCGAGGCGGCGGGCGGCGAGCTCACGCGGGCGGTGCCCGCGGCCGCCTGCCTGGCCGCGCTGGCCGACTCGGCGCCCGCGCTGACCGGCGCGCTCGCGGGCGCGTGCCGTGGATTGGAGGCGATCCCGGAGGGGTGGATCGCGTCGGCCCGCACGCTGGCCGGTTGTTGCCTGCCTGAGCTGGCGGGCCGGGATCTGATCCAGCTATCGACAGGACTATCGGAGGGAATCGCATGACGCCGCTTGAAGACAGGGCCACTGGCTGCGTGGCGGGGGCGGCGGTCGGTGACGCGCTGGGCGGCGCCACCGAGGGCTGGACCCCCGAGCAGATCGTCGAGAGGTACGGGGGCCGCGTCGAGGGCATCGTGCCGCCGTTCAACGAGGACTGGCGCAACGCCCGTCCCATCGCCCCGTACCACAAGGGCGACGGCCACATCACGGACGACACGTTGATGACGCACGCCCTGATCCGCGTCTACGACAAGGCCGGCGGGCACCTGACCGCGTACTCGATGGCCGAGCACCTGGTGCCCGAGCTGATGGGCGAACGGCGCTGGATCCCCGAGCTGGAGGCCGAGGCGCTGCCGCTGCAGCGGATCTTCCTGGCCGAGAAGTGGATCGTGGCCAGGCTCCACTACGGGCACGTGGACCCGCGCGAGGCCGGCGTCGGCAACATCGTCAACTGCGGCGCCGCCATGTACGTCGCCCCCGTCGGCATCGTGAACGCCGCCGACCCCGACGCCGCCTACGCCGAGGCCGTCGACCTGGCCGGGGCACACCAGTCCAGCTACGGCCGGGAGGCCGCCGGGGTGATGGCCGCCGCCGTGGCCGAGGCCATGCGACCGGGCGCCACCGCGGACTCCGTGATCGCGGCCTGCCTGCGCCTGGCCAAGGACGGCACGAGGGCCGCCATCGAGTCCGTCTGCGAGGCCGCCGCCGGGCTGGGGCACTGGGACGGGTCGTTCGAGACGCTGCGCGCCGCCATGCGGCCCTACGACACGGTCGCCGACACCTACCGCGACCAGGGGTTGGGCGCGCGGCGGCCGAGCCGGGTGCACAGCATCGAGGAGCTGCCGCTGGCGCTCGGGTTCCTGGTGATCGCCAAGGGCGACTACCGCGAGACCGTGCTGGGCGGCGTCAACTACGGGCGCGACGCCGACTCGATCGCGTCCATGGGCGGGGCCATCGCGGGCGCTCTCGGGGGGCTGTCCGCGGTGCCATCGCAGTGGGTCTCGCAGGTGGGGGCGGCCAGCCGTACGGACCTGGTGGCCCCCGGGCTCGCGATCGCGGAGGTGGCGCGCCGGGTGCACGCCGACGACCTGGTGCGGCGCCGCGGCCACGAGGCCGCCTTCGCCGACCTCGACCGCCGGTGATCCGCCTCACCTGGGTCCAGCCGGAGGACCTGATCGGGCACGAACTCCGCCAGGCCGCCGAGGACGGCCGGGCCACCGGCCCCGACGCGGAGCGCGTGCGGGAGATCGCGGCCCGCTGGCACGCGGCCGGCGGCCACGACGCGCCCCCGCGCGCCGGGGCCTCCGAGCCGGGCGCGGCCCGGCTGCGGGACCTGGCCGGGGAGCTGCTGGACGAGCTGGCCGCCGTCCCGTCCCCGCTGCCCGAGCCCTCGGACCTGGCCGGCATCGTCGCCGCCTGCCCGTCCTGGCCGGGCACAGTCCCGGGAACGGCCCCGGGAACGGCCCCGGGAACGGCCCCGGGAACGGCCCAGGGAGCTGCCTCGCGAGCGGCCGTGGATCCGGCGCGGGTGCTGGGCGCGTGGCAGGGGAGGGCGGCCGGGTGCGTGCTCGGCAAGCCCGTGGAGAAGATCCCGCGCGAGGGCATCAGGCAGATCGCCGAGGCCACCGGCAACTGGCCCATCCGCGGCTGGTTCACCGCCAAGGGGCTCCCGGACGACGTCGCTCGCCGCTGGCCGTGGAACCGGCGCAGCGCCGTCAACTCCCTGGCCGAGAACATCGACGGCATCCCCGAGGATGACGACCTCAACTACCCGCTGCTGGCCCTGTCCGTCCTGGAGCGCCACGGGCGCGGCTTCACCACCGACGACGTGGCCAAGCTGTGGCTGGACGAGCTCCCCGCCGGCCGTACGTTCACCGCCGAACGGGTCGCGTACCGCAACCTCCTGGACGGCGTCGAGCCGCCCGCCACGGCCGCCCGCCGCAACCCGTTCAGGGAGTGGATCGGCGCCCTGATCAGGGCCGACGTGTACGGCTGGAGCAACCCGGGCGACCCCGCCACGGCGGCGGAGCACGCCTGGCGCGACGCCCGCCTGACCCACACCGCGAACGGGATCTACGGGGCGATGTTCGTGGCCGCCATGTGCGCGGCCGCCCTGGTCGCCACCTCGCCCGAGGAGGTCGTACGGGCGGGCCTGTCGGTGGTGCCGGAGCGCTCGCGCCTGCACGAGGCGGTACGCCTGGCCGTCGCGGACGCCGCCCGCGAGGACGACTTCGAGCGGGTCGTCGACCTCCTGCACGAACGCCATGGCGGCCTGCACTGGGTGCACACGATCAACAACGCCGCCCTCGTCGCCGCCACGCTGATCCACGGCCGCGGCGACTTCACCGCCACGATCGCCGGAGCGGTGGCCGGCGGCTGGGACACCGACTCCGCCGGGGCCACGGCCGGCTCCGTCGCGGGCGCGCTGAACGGCGTCGTGCCGGACCGCTGGCGGATGCGGGACAGCCTGGCCAGCAGTCTGACCGGGTACGACGGGGTGGGGCTGGCCGCGCTGGCCGCCCGCACACAGGAGATGATGGGGCCATGATCTCGGTTTTCGGCAGCGCCAACATGGACCTCGTCGCGTACGTCTCCGAGGCCCCCAAGCGGGGCGAGACGGTCACCGGGCACCGGTTCCGCACCGTGCCCGGCGGCAAGGGCGCCAACCAGGCCGTCGCCGCCGCCCGCGCGGGCGCGCACGTGGCCTTCCTCGGGGCGGTGGGCGACGACGGGTTCGGGGCGGAGATGCGCGCCACGCTGGCGGAGGCCGGAATCGACGTACGCGGCCTGCGCGAGGTGCCCGGGCCCAGCGGCATCGCACACATCGTGGTGGACGACGAGGGCGGCAACTCGATCATCGTCGTCCCCGGCGCGAACGGCACCATCGCCGGCCCTTCGGGCGAGGATCTGGCCGCCATCGCCCGCTCGGACGCGCTGCTGCTCCAGCTTGAGCTGCCCATGGAGGCCGTCGTGGCGGCCGCCCAGGCCGCCCAGGTCTCCGGCGTGCCCGTCTACCTGACCCCGGCCCCCGCCCGGCCGCTGCCGGACGAGCTCCTCGACGCGGTCACCACGATCGTCCCGAACGAGCACGAGGCCGCCGCCATCACCGGCGCCGCCGGCCCGGACGCCGCCCTCGACGCGCTGCTGGAGCGGGTCGAGGAGGCGCTGATCACGCTGGGCTCCGAGGGCGCGCTGTACGGGTCGCGCTCGGGGGAGCGGCTGCGGGTGCCCGCGGTGAAGGTGGAGGCCGTGGACACGACCGCGGCGGGCGACACCTTCGTGGGCGCGTTCGCCGTGGCCAGGTCGGAGGGGATGAGCGTGGCCGACGCGCTGGGCTTCGCGTCCACGGCGGCGGCGCTGTCGGTGCAGCGGGAGGGGGCCAGCACGTCCATGCCGACCCGCCACGAGATCGAGGCCGCGCTGCCCTAGCCCTCGGCCCGCTCGTAGCGCAGCAGCGCCACCCCGGCGTCGAACGTGCGCGTCTCCACCAGGCGCAGGCCGGTCCGCTCCTTGAGCGGCGGGAACACCGGCCGGCCGCCGCCGAGGACGACCGGGTGCACCATGATGTGGTACTCGTCGATCAGCCCCAGCTCGGTGAGCGCGCCGGCCAGCCGGGAGCCGCCGTTCAGCAGGAGGTCCTTGCCGGGCCCGCTCTTCAGCTCGGCGACCTCCTTGGCGAGGTCCCCGGAGACGATCCGGGCGTCCCAGCCGGCCTCCTTCAGCGTGGTGGAGAAGACGACCTTCGGGGTGCTGCGCCAGATGGGGGCGAACTTGAGGTCGTGCGGGTCGTCCGAGATCGACTCCGCGTGGGGCCAGTAGCTGGACATCATCTCCCAGACGACGCGGCCGTACAGGAAGGTGCCGACGCGGGCGTGGACCTCGTCCCCGTACGCCGACAGCTCCGGCCCCATCGCCGGCCAGTCGAACTCCCCGTTCGGGCCCTCGATGTAGCCGTCGACGGAGGTGTGGACCCAGTAGATGAGCTTGCTCATGGTGTGCTCCTTCGCGTTGTGCTCATGACTGGGTCGGAGCCGCCCGCGCGTTCTTCACATCCCTTCCGAAGATTCTTTCTCCTGCGTCCAGAGGAGTCTCATGGGGGCCTGGGGCCGTACGCCGGCCAGGAGATCGGGCAGCAGCGCGGCCAGCCCGGGCGGGAACACGCGCTCCTCGGTGGCGGCCAGCTCGTCCGCGCGCCACCAGTGGTGGCCGAGCTTGAACTCCTCCGTCTCGTACTCCTCCAGCGCCGTGGGGGTGACGGTCGCGGACGGCACGCGGGCGAAGAAGTACGTGTGCACGGTGTAGAAGTGGCGGCCCAGGTTGGACCACGCGCCTTCGTTCACCGCCACGGGGTCGCCGAGGTCGGCGGCGCCGAGCACGTGGCCGGTCTCCTCCAGCGCCTCGCGTGCCGCCGCCTGCGCCGGCGACTCGCCCGGCTCCAGGCCGCCGCCGGGCAGGTGCCAGGCGGGCTCCTTCGGCCACGGGTCCGGCGGGATGAAACGGAGCAGCAGGACGCGGTCGTCGGGGGCGGCCAGGATGACGCGGGCCGTGGGCCGCTGCGTGCGGAGGATCACGGTCGAACCGTAACGAACGGAGGGCTGCGCGGGGCTACGAGTCGTGGAGGTGGGTGAGCGTCTGCTCCAGCTCCGCCTGCAGGATCGCGCCCGCCGCGTCCCCGTCCCCGTCCCGGACGGCGGCCACCAGCTCCGCGTGCGTGTCGTGCCCGGGGTTGCGGTCGTGCGCGCGCAGCCCCAGCACCTCCACCAGGCCGATGAGCCCCTCGCGCAACGTCGGCGCGAACTCGGCGAACAGGTCCGTCAGCACCGGGTTGCCGGCCGCCGCGACGACCGCCGCGTGCAGGGCGATGTCGGCGTCCACGAACGCGGCGTCGTCCTGCGACGCCGCCCGCGCCCGCGCCGCCAGCGCCTCCTCCAGCGTCGCGACGTCCTCCTCGGTGCGCCGCCGCGCGGCCATCCGGGCGGCCTGCGTCTCGACCATCATGCGTACCTCGTAGACGTCCGTGATGGCGGCCCGCCGCAGCCGGGCAGGCCAGTCCTCGGCGATGTCCGTGGCGATCACGAACACGCCCGAGCCCTGCCGGGCCTGCACCAGCCCCGCCCCCGCCAGCGCGCGCAGCGCCTCCCGGACGGTCGAGCGCCCCACTCCCAGCGCCTTGGCCAGCGCGTTCTCGCCGGGCAGGCGGGTGCCCACGGGCCACTCGCCCTGCGTGATCTGCTCGCGCAGGTGCTGGGTGGCCTGCTCGACGAGCGGGCTGGGACGGAGGGAGCCGAGCGGCATCGAACGAACCTCTCAGGTTGTCTGAGGACCTGTGTTGTGATTAGTGTAGCCGCCATGACGCCGTCCGTGTACGCCTGGAACCGTCAACGTCCCAGCACCATGCCCTACCACCGCTACCGGCCCGCCCACGAGCGCGTCGAGGTGCCGCTCACCGAGCGCGACTGGCCGTCCGCGCGTATCACGCGGGCCCCGCTCTGGGTGCCCGTGGACCTGCGCGACGGCAACCAGGCGCTGGCCGAGCCGATGGACCCGGCCCGCAAGCGCCGGATGTTCGACCTGCTGACGGGCATGGGGTTCAAGGAGATCGAGGTCGGCTACCCCTCGTCCAGTCAGCTCGACTTCGACTTCGTCCGCCACCTGGCCGAGCCCGGCGTCGTGCCGGAGGACGTGACCGTGGTCGTCTTCACGGCCGCCAGGCAGGACCTGATCGAGCGCACGTTCGCCGCCATCGAGGGCCTGCCCCGCGCGGTCGTGCACCTCTACACCGCCACCGCTCCCACCTGGCGGAACGTGGTGCTCGGCCACGACAGGCAGGAGCTGCGCGGCCTGATCATGGACGCCGCCGGGCACATCGCCCGGCTCGCGGACGGCCTCGACGTGCGCTTCCAGTTCTCGCCGGAGGTGTTCAACCTCACCGAGCCCGACTACGTGCTGGAGGTCTGCAACGACCTGACGGCCCTGTGGGACGCCGCGCCGGACCGTCCGGTGATCCACAACCTGCCCGCGACGGTCGAGGTGGCCACCCCCAACGTGTACGCCGACCAGATCGAGTACATGCACCGCCACCTCGACCGCAGGGACGCGGTGATCCTCTCGGTGCACCCGCACAACGACCGCGGCACCGGCGTGGCCTGCGCCGAGCTGGCCGTGCTGGCCGGCGCCCAGCGGGTGGAGGGCTGCCTGTTCGGCAACGGCGAGCGGACCGGCAACGTGGACCTGGTGACCCTCGCGCTCAACCTGCACACCCAGGGCGTGGACCCCATGCTCGACCTGTCCGACATCGACGAGATCCGCCGGGTCGTGGAGCACTGCAACCGGCTGCCCGTGCCCGAGCGCCATCCGTACGCGGGGGACCTCGTCCACACCGCCTTCTCCGGCACCCACCAGGACGCCATCGGCAAGGGCCTGGCCCACCACGCCAAGCGGGCCGCCGAGCTGGGCGTGCCGCCGGAGCAGGCGCCGTGGGAGGTGCCGTACCTGCCCATCGACCCCGCCGACGTGGGCCGCGGCTACCAGGCGGTCATCCGGGTCAACAGCCAGTCGGGCAAGGGCGGCATCGCCTACCTCCTGCGCACCCGCTACGGCCTGGAGCTGCCCCGCCGGCTGCAGATCGACTTCTCCTCGGTCGTGCAGCGGGCCACCGACGGCAGCGGCGAGGAGATCACGGCCGAGCAGCTGTGGGAGCTCTTCCACGCCACCTACCTGGCCCCGGGGGAGACCGGCGCGCTGGCCGAGTGGAGCACGAGGGAGACGGCGCCGGGGGTCCACGAGTTCGAGGGCACGCTGAAGTCGGGGCGCCGGCTGCGCGGCACCGGCAACGGGCCGCTGTCCGCGCTGACCGCCGCGCTCGGCGACGACGGGATCGACGTGGACATCCTCCACTTCGCCGAGCACGCCCTGGACCCGGGCCGGGGCAGCCTCGCGATCGCCTACGTGGAGGCCCGCGTCGACGGCGTCACCAGCTGGGGCGCGGCCCAGGACACCTCGGTCCTGACCGCCTCGGCGCACGCCGTGCTGGCCGCCGTCAACCGCGTGCTGGCGTCCGTGCCGGCCTGATCAGGTCGTGGTGGTGATCTTCGCGTCCAGGTGGGCCGCGCACTCGTCGCGGAAGTAGAGCGTACGGGAGCGCAGCCGCTTGGGGTCGGCCAGGACCGCCCGGGAGACCGAGGGTACGACGGCGTGCCGTACGGAGGCGAACAGCCGCGCCACGTCGGCGGGAGAGGCTCCCTGGGCGCCCAGCCCCGGCGCGAGGATGGGGCCGTTGAGGTCGTCCAGCGAGTGCTCCAGCTCGGGCAGCGTGGCCCCCATCACGACTCCGATGGGCCCCAGCGGCTCGTGCCCGGCGTTCGCCGCGGCGACCCCGGCCAGCACCTGGTCGGCCACGAGCCGCTGCAGCGGGGCCGCCTCCGGGTTGGAGGTGCGGGCCAGCACGAAGACGCCGGCGTCGTTGGCCATGGCCGACAGGGTCGCACCCTCCAGCGACCCGAACCCGAGGTACGGGCTCAGCGTCACGGCGTCGGCGGCCAGCGGGCTGCCCCGGTCGAGGTAGGCCTCGGCGTAGGCGGCCATCGTGCTGTCGATGTCGCCCCGCTTGACGTCGAGCAGCACCAGCGTCCCGGCCTCGCGCAGGTCGGCGATGGTGCGTTCCAGCACCGCGATGCCGCGGCTGCCCCAGCGCTCGTAGAAGGCGGACTGCGGCTTGACCAGGGCCGCCACGTCGCCGACGGCCTCGACGACCGTGCGGCTGAAGCGTTCCAGACCGGCGGGCGAGTCGTCGAGCCCCCAGGCGTGCAGCAGCGCCGGGCTCGGATCGATGCCCACACAGAGCGGCCCGCACTCGTCGAGCCTGGCTCGAAGGCGCGTCCCGAATGACTCGTTCATTTCAAGGGCCCCCTTATGACCGTACGCAGCCTAGCTTGCGGCGGCCGTGGCCAGGAATGCTTACTTCGGCGCCGGTATGGGATCGGGCCTTCAACTGGCTTTCCGGGGGTAGATCAGGCTATATGTACGAGATCGCCCATCGGGTGCTGGTGCTGCGTACCGATCCGCCGCGTGATGTCACCGTCACGGTCGGAGTGCCTTACGAAGAGCCGACGGGGGACTGGTCGTGCCCGTACCGGATCGACGGGCTCGACGGGTGGGAGCACGAGCGGAAGGTCACCGGGGTCGACTCGCTGGAGGCGATCGAGCTGGCCCTGGCCATGCTCAGGGCGGCACTGGCGGGCTCGCACGAGGCCAAGGAGGGGCTGCTGAGCTGGGACGAGGCGCCGTCGGGGCAGCGGCCGCAGACGGTGTACGTGAGTTTGGACAAGCTCCGAGATATCGCCTATATCGCGATGAAGCACGAAATAGCGCCAGAAGAGGTCGTAAGTCAGGTTGAAGTGGCGGATGTCGTTCTTGATTTCGGCGACGCCGGGCAACTCCTCGGCCTGGAGATCTCGAACGCCGCCGGGCGGCTCCCGTCCGAGATGCGGATCTGAAAGATCGGCATAATCGGCACCATGAGCGCCGGCACCCTCCCTCGCCTTGTGGCCACCGACCTCGACGGCACCCTCCTCAACTCCTCACGTGCCATCACCCCCCGCACCCGAGAGGCTCTTCAGGCCGCCCGCGCGGCCGGAGCCGAGATCGTCTTCGTCACCGCCAGGCCGCCGCGCGGCATCCGCGCGATCGCCGAGCAGGCGGGCGTCACGGGCGTCGCGATCTGCAGCAACGGCGCGATCGTGTACGACCTGGCCACCGACGAGGTCGTCACCAGCCATCTCCTGGACCGGACGGCGGCGAACAAGGTCGCGCAGGCCCTGGCCGCGGCCCTGCCGGGGGTCGGCCTGGCCGTCGAGACGGGCCGGGGCGTGCTCGCCGAGGCCGCCTACACCAGGCGCATCGTGGAGGACCTGGCCTACCTCCGCGAGGTGAGCTCTGTCTTCGACGGCGACGACCCCATCATCAAGCTGCTCGCCCAGTCGCAGACCAGCACGGCGGACGAGATGATCGCGGCCGTCATGGCGGGGATCGAGGGGCTGGCCGAGGTCACGCACTCCGGCGGGACCGGGCTCCTGGAGATCAGCGCTGCCGGGGTGACGAAGGCGAGCACGCTCGACGTGCTGTGCCGGGGGCGGGGGATCGCGCCCGGCGAGGTGGTGGCCTTCGGCGACATGCCGAACGACCTGGCCGTGCTCGCCTACGCGGGCGCCGGGTACGCCATGGCCAACGCGCACCACCTGGTGCTGGCGGCGGTCGAGCGCCGCACGCTGTCCAACGACGAGGACGGCGTGGCCGCGGTGCTGGAGGAGCTGTACGGCTGAGGATCCGTACGTGCCCGCCCGCCCCCGCAGGCGGGCACGTACGGTGTCAGGCGTCGTCGTCCGACACCCGCGAGGCGCCCTTGCAGGTGGTGGGCGACTTGCCGAGCAGTGGGAGCAGCGACCCGCAGGTGCTCACGGGCAGCGACACCGGCTCGATGATCTCGTCGTTGAAGATGGTCACGTTGCCGATCAGCGGCGGGGGGCCGCTCGGCCTGGCGGCCTCGCCCTCGGCGTGCGCGGCGGCCGCGAGCGAGCACACGAACACCGCGATCGTCACGGTGACGGCCGGCCGCCTCACCGGAGCGCCCCGGCTAGGCGGCGACCCGTTCCTGCTTCAGGGTCGACTGCCGCTCGCCCCCGTTCGTCTCGGCGTCGCGCCGCGCGCCCGCCATGATGCGGTCGATCAGCGCCAGCGTCAGCGCCGAGACCACGAAGGTCAGGTGGATCAGCGTTTTCCACAGCAGCTCCCGGTCGGTGATGGTCGGTCTGGACGCGTTGATGAAGATCTGCAGGAGGTGGACGGACGAGATGCCGATGATCGCCATGGCCAGCTTGACCTTCAGCACGTTGGCGTTGACGTGGGAAAGCCATTGGGGCTGGTCGGGGTGCCCGTCGATGCGTATTCGGGAGACGAACGTCTCGTAGCCGCCGATGATGACCATGATGAGCAGATTGGAGACCATGACCACGTCCACGAGGCCGAGGACGATCAGCATGACGGTGGTCTCCGGTGGTGAGCCGCCGAAGCCGAGCTCGATCAGATGGAGCAACTCCAGCATGAACCGCCACGTGTACACGATCTGGGCGAGGATCAGCCCCATGTAGAGCGGCGCCTGAATCCACCGGCTGAGGAACATGAAGTAGCCGACATAACCAGACATGGTCCGTGACTCCGGTGGAGGGTCGGCCACGGGCACCTGCGCGAGCCGCACTAGGACGTGAAGACGTTGACGTGCTGGACCCAGGTCTCGACGCGCACGATGGGCGGGTCGGTGGTGAGCTTGTCGAAAGCGATGGAGGGTAGGGCGCCCGCCAGCGCGAGTGCGGCGACGGCGGTCAGGACGCGGACCTTCAAAGGATCTCCTAGCTGCTCTGCGCTATCGGATGGACTGGGCTTGCGCTGCAGGGGGAACTGATCGGGCCACCGTGGCGGGCGGCGCGGCCGGCTTCGCCGCGCCGCCTGCCCGGATAACCGGATCGGCCGGGGACGTGCCCAGGCTGAGCCGGTCAGGGCTGCAAGCAGCTCACGGCCGGGACCTCGGCCGGCACGGCCGGGGCGGTCGGGTCGATCAGCGTCGTGGCGCCGGCGCCGGCCTCGGCCAGGCAGGGGACCAGGGTGAGAGGATCCACCACGGCGTAGGAGGCCGGGGCGGAGAGCAGGGTCAGGCCACCGGCGAGGGCCGCGACGACGGCGATCCTACGGGGGGAGAAAAGCATAGAACCTCCTGGGAGACGGTAATGAACAACCGTCGTCTAGCTACCCGGAGTAGTGATCCAGTAACGCTCCGTATATTAGAAAGCTCTCACGTCTCCCAGCGGTCCTGCGCGGCCATGACCTCGTCGGCGTGGTCGTGCGCCCACACCCCGAACGCCTCGATCGGGCCGAGGAGCGTGCGGCCGAGATCGGTCAGCTCGTACTCGACGCGGGGCGGGGCCTCCGCGTACGTGCGGCGCATGATCAGGCCGTTGAACTCCAGGCGGCGCAGCGTCTCGGTGAGGACCTTGGTGCTGATGCCGCCGATCTCCTCGCGCAGCCGCCCCGGCCGGCGCGGGCCGTCGCGCAGCGCCCACAGGACGACCGCGTTCCAGGTGTTGGCCAGCAGGTCGAAGGCCAGCCGGGCCTGGCAGTCGGCGATGAACCCCAACGAGGCCTCCGTTAGGCACCAAATGGTGTGTGTCGGGCTTTCTACAGTCCTTCTACTTACCAGTTCATGCGACGGAGGACGAACATGCGTATCGGGATCCTGGGGGCGGGCGGCATGGCGGACGCCCTGGGCACGCAGTGGGCCAGGGCGGGGCACGAGGTGATGATCAGCGGCAGGGACGCCTCCGCGAGCGCGGCCCGGGCCGCGACGATGACGGCCGAGGCGGCCCGCACGTCGGCCGAGATGGCGAGCGTCCGGACCGAGATGGCGAGCGTCCGGACCGAGGTGGCGGGCGCGCGGGCCGAGGTGGCGGGCGCGGCGGCGGTGGCGGGTGCGCGGGGCGAGGTGGTGGCTGTGCGGGCCGGGAGTTGGGCGGAGGCGGCGGCGTTCGGGGAGGTCGTGATGGTGGCCGTCAGGCAGGCGGGGCTGGCCGGCGTGCTCGAGTCCGCCGGCGGCGCGCTGCGCGGCAAGCCCGTCATCGACGTGGCCAACGCCGAGGGCCCGTACGACCCCGCCCGCCCCATCGCACCGCTGATCCGTGACCTCACAGGAGGGCACGTGGTGAAGGCGTTCAACCTGTGCCACGTGGACGTGTGGCGGTTGACACCGCCGGTGTTCGACGGCAGGCCGCTGGCGGTGCCGCTGTGCGGTGACGACCCGGCCGCCCTGGCCGCAGTGCGTACCCTGGTCGCCGACCTCGGCTGCACCCCGGTGGACGGCGGCGGGCTCGACCGGGCCGTGCTGCTGGAGGCGACGGCCGCGTTCATGATCGGGCTCTGGTTCGGCGGCGCCGACGCCCAGGCCGTGCTCCCCCCGGTGGCCTATTCGGGCGTCTGAGCCGTACGACCGGCGGTGTATCGGGGATGACGACGAGCGGCGGATGCCCTCCGGCGGGCCCGGCAAGATCCTGGAGACCTCAAACCAGGTCGAAGGAGAGATCCAGTGGTAACCCAGGTCGCCAAGGGGAACGGGTACGTGACCGCGTTCAAGGCCGTGGTCGTTCTCAACACGCTGTCCGTCCTGGCGCAGGCCGTGACGGCCGGGCAGCTGATGAGCGGGGGAGGGGCGGGCTCGCACGGCATGGGGGCGTTCGCCGTGCACGTGCTGGGGCTGCTGCAGCTCGTCGCGGCCGTCCTGCTGTGGCGGCCCGGCCGGGGCCCGGGCTGGCCCGCGCTGGTCGGCCTGGCGGTGCTGCTGCTCGGCTTCGTCCAGTCCGCGCTGGGCGGATCGGGCGTGCTGGCGGTGCACGTACCGCTCGGGATGACCCTTTTCGGGCTCAGCGTCTGGCTCCTCGTCTGGGCCTGGCGCCCGCGATGACGGCGGGGGTCAGCCGGGCTGGTGGGTTCGGGCATCAGCCGGGGTGAGGGCCGGTGGTCGGTGCGGGCGTCAGCCGGGGTGGCGGGCCAGGTGGTCGGCGCGGCGGATCGGGTCGGGGAGGCGGTAGCGCGGGGCCAGGCGCAGGACCTGGTCGGTGACCGTGTCCAGGGAGATGCGGTGGCCCTGGGAGACGTACACCGGCTTGATCTCCCGCTGCGTGCGCAGCGCGCGGCCGACG
Organism: Nonomuraea sp. NPDC003709; assembly: GCF_040610775.1. Classification (NCBI taxonomy): domain Bacteria; kingdom Bacillati; phylum Actinomycetota; class Actinomycetes; order Streptosporangiales; family Streptosporangiaceae; genus Nonomuraea; species Nonomuraea sp. NPDC003709. The sequence continues at coordinate 300,216 of NZ_JBEXMW010000008.1, forward strand.
ACGGCGCCCTCGTGGACGATCGGCGCCCAGTCGCCCCGTTCCGGCCCCGGCGGCTCGTGCGTGCCGACGAAGGGCGTCTTGCCCACGCCGAGCGCGGGCAGGCCGGTCAGCACGCCCAGGTGGCAGGCCAGGCCGAAGCCGCGCGGGTGCGCCAGCCCGTACCCGTCGCAGACCAGCAGGTCGGGTGTCACCGTGAGCCGTTCGAGCGCCTCCACCAGGGCGGGCAGCTCCCGGAAGGCGAACAGCCCCGGCACGTACGGGAACGCCACCCGCCCGCGCACCGTCACCTCCTCCACCGTCGCCATCGTGCCGGTGTCGAGGACGACCACGGCGGCCGTGAGGGCGTCGTCGCCGTGATAGTGCACGTCCAGGCCCGCGACCAGGGAGAAGCCGGCGGGGCCGGTGAGCTCGACGCGTCCGCGGAGCCGGTCCTGGACTGACTCGGCCTCGGCGGTGGTGGTGGGCCATGGGTGAAGCTGCTGTACCTGCACCCGGCCTAAGCTATTACGCGTAGGGTCGGGCTCATGATCGAGGTGCTGGTGGTCGTCGGCCCCGGCGTGGTGGCCGATGCGGGGTTGCTGGAGGAGATCGCGGCCCGCGAGTTCTCCGCCGCGGGGGTCTCCGGGACGCTCGTCCACGCCCGCGACGCCTCTCAGGTCGTCTCGCTGCTGTCGTCGCCGTCCTCGCCGGAAGGGGCGGGCGGTGTGGTCGTGCTGCCGGGGCCCTCGGCCGAGGTGCGCTCGCTGATCGGGCGGGACCTCGGGGCGGTGGTCTGGGTGGACGTCGAGCGCGCCGACGGGGTGACGGCCGGGGAGGGCGCCACCCACCTGCACGGGCGCGGCGTCGGCGGGCTGGCCTGGGGGATCCGCCATGCCGTGCACCGGGTACGGCATCCGTCGCGGCGGATCGCGTACGGGCCGCTGCCGGAGCAATGGGGCGAGCTGTACCTTCCGGACGCCGACGAGCCGCCCGTGGTGATGCTGATCCACGGCGGGTACTGGCGGTCGATCTGGGCGGCCGACATCATGGGGCCGCTCTGCGCCGACCTGGTCGGGCGCGGGCTCGCGGTGTGGAACCTCGAATACCGGCGGCCGGATCTGCACGGCTGGGACGCGACGACGGCGGACGTGGCGGCGGGACTGTCCGCCCTCGCGACGGCGCACGCCGCGCCGCACGGCTCGGACGCGCTCCCGCCGGACGCGCTCCCGTCGGACGTGCTCCCGTCGGACGTGCTCCCGTCGGACGCGCTTCCGGCGGGCGGCGATCGGACGGTGGCGCTGGACCTCACCCGGGTGACCGTCGTCGGCCACTCGGCAGGCGCCCAACTCGCCCTCCGCGCGGTTGCGGACGCGGTGGCCGGCGAGGCGTCCGCCACCGGCGGCGCCCAAGCGGCCGCGGGTGAGGCTTACGCGGCGGGTGAGGCTCCCGAGGCGGGTGGGGCTCACGCGGTGGACAGGGCTCGCGCGGACGGTGAGGCTTGCACGGGCGGTGAGGCTCGTGCGGTGGGTGGGGTGCGGGTGGTGATGTTGGTGTCGCTCGCCGGGGTGCTCGATCTTGTGGAAGGCGACCGGCGGTGGGTCGGGACCGGCGCCGTCGGAGCCGCCCTGGGCGGGCGCGCACCCGAAGGCCAGGTGGCGGTGCCGCCGTACGCGGACGCCTCGCCGTTGCTCCGGCTCCCGCTCGGTGTACGCCAGCTCGTCGTCCAAGGCGCCGCCGACGACCTGGACCTGGTCGACTTCAGCCGCCGCTACGCCCGCGCGGCCGAGGAGGCCGGCGACGAGGTGACCTACCTCGAAATGCCCGGCGACCACTTCGATGTCATCAACCCCGCCACCCCGATCTGGCAGGCCACCGCCCGAGCGCTGGCGGGAGGCCCCGCCCCAAGGGGATAAAACGGACAACAACTAACATAACCGGGTGATCGTCGGAGAAACGCTCGGCCTGCTCGGAGCCGGGGTGGCGGCCGGAGTGGTGAGCACGGTCGTCAGCCTCGCCTCGATAGTCTCCTACCCGGCGCTCCTGGCGTTCGGCCTGCCCCCGCTCACCGCGAACGTCACCAACACCGTCGCCCTCGTCTTCACCGGCATCGGCGCCGCCGCCGGATCGCGGCCGGAGCTCGCCGGGGAGGGCGCCCGGGTGCTCAAACTCGGCCCCGTGGCCGCGGTCGGCGGCGCGACCGGCGCGTTGCTGCTGCTGGTCACCCCGGCCAGGACGTTCGAGCTGATCGCGCCCTGGCTGATCGCGATGGCCTCGCTGCTGCTGGTCAGGCCCCCGTCGGGGCGCGCGCACGGCGAGCACGGCGTGCTGGGGCGGGTGGCGCTGTTCGCCGTGACGATCTACACGGGGTATTTCGGCGCGGCCGGAGGGCTGATGGTGTTCGCCGTGCTGGCCCTCATGTTCGACCATCCGGCGGCCAAGCTGAACGCCATGAAGAACGTGATGTCCGGGCTGGCGAACGCGGTGGCCGCGCTCGGGTTCGCGCTGTTCGGGCCGGTGAACTGGGCTGCCGCGGCGCCGCTGGCGGCCGGGTTTCTGCTCGGGGGGTGGATCGGGCCCAGGATCGCGCGCCGGCTGCCGGGCAACAGCCTGCGCTACCTGGCGGCCGCCTGCGGGCTGGCGGTGGCGGTCAAGCTCGGCTGGGACTCGTACGCGCGCTGACCCCCTCGGGCGCCCCGATGGAGAGCCCGGTGGCGAGCCCAGTGGAGAGCCCGGTGGCGAGCGCGGCGAAGCGGGTGGTGACCCGGTGCCAGATCGGCGTGGAGACCGGCTCGTCCGCCACCGCCCGCGCGTACACCTCCTCGGGGTCGAACCCGTCCGGTGACCACTCGCGGATGCGCGCGGGCAGCACCTCGGGATGGAACTGCACGCCCCAGGCCCGCTCGCCCACCCGGAACGCCTGGTACGGGCAGGCGCCCGTCTCCGCCAGCCAGACGGCCCCGCCGGGCAGCCGGGTGACCGCATCCTTGTGGTGCTCGATCGCGGGCACCACCTCCGGCAGCCCGTGGAACAGCGGATCGCCCGCGGCCTCGGCCCGGATCGTGAGGGGGAGACTGCCGTTCTCCGGCGCGCCGGTGTCGGCGGTCACCTCGCCGCCCGCGACCTCCGCGAGCAGTTGCCCGCCCAGGCAGATGCCGAAGAACGGCACGCCCTCCTCCAGCGCCTGCCCCGCCAGCCGCCGGGCGTCGGCCAGCCACGGCGCCCGGTCGTCCTCGCCGGGCAGGTAGCCGCCGCCGAGCATGATCATGGCCGCGTGGTCGAGGCGGCCGGGCAGGGGAGCGCCCTCGTGGGCGAGGACGACGTCGAGCTTCAGCCCGGCCTCCTCCAGCCAGCCGCCCAGCCGGCTGGGGCCGCCGCTCCTGCTGTTCTGGACGATCAGGATCTGCTCGTTCACGGGAGGTTCGCCGCCCTGGCCGTGTGGCGCAGCAGCAGCGCGGTCGTCACCGGGCCGACCCCGCCCGGGACCGGCGTGAGCGCGCCCGCGACCTGCGACACCGCGTCGAAGTCCACGTCGCCGACCAGCCCGCCGTCGTCCGTGGGGTTGGTGCCGACGTCGATCACCACCGCGCCCGGCGCCACGTGCCCGGCGCCGATCAGCCCGGCGCGGCCCACGGCCGCGACCAGCACCTCGGCGGTAGTGGTGACCGAGGCCAGGTCCCGGGTGCGCGAGTGGCAGACGGTCACCGTGGCGTTCCGGTCGAGCAGCAGGTGGGCCAGCGGCTTGCCCACCACGGTCGAACGCCCGACCACCACCGCCCGCCGGCCCTCCAGCTCCACCTCGTAGTGGTCGAGCAGCGCCATCACGGCCGCAGCCGTGGCGGGCGGGAACGCGGGCAGCCCGGCGGCGAGCCGGCCCAGCGAGAGCGGGTTGGCGCCGTCGACGTCTTTGCGCGGGTCGATGGCCGCGGCCAGCCGCTGCGCGGAGGCGCCCGCGGGCAGCGGGGTCTGCAGCATGAGCCCGTGGACGTTGGCGTCGGCGCTGAGCTTGGTCAGCGTCTCGCCGATCCGCTCGGGCGCGGCCTCGGGCCCGAGATCGACGATGTCGCAGGCGATGCCCACGCCGGCCGCCGCCTTGGCGATCGACCTGACGTACCACAGGCTCGCCTCGTCGTCCGTCGCCACCACCACGGCCAGCCGCGGCGGCGGGCCCGCCGCCGCCTCGGCCTGCGTCTGGGCCCTGATGGCGGCGGCCAGCTCTTTCCCGGTCAGGGTTCTCACGGGTTGATCTCCTCGCGTACTTCGGCGGTCACCCAGTCTGCCCTGGCCACGGCCGCGTCCACACCGTGGACACGGGCGTTCAGCTCCTCGCGTATCCGCTCGTCCTTGATACCCGACAGGTTGACCTCGACGTTGATCCGGGCGGTGGTGAGCGCGGCGCGGGCGGCCTCCGCGGCGGCGGCGACGTCGGTGACGACGTTGCGGTTGCAGATCGGCAGCAGCACCTCGCACAGCTCGATCACCCGCGTGGCGGTCTCGACCACCCTGGCGGGCGGCTCGGCGGCGCCGGCCAGCGCCCGGGCGATGGCGGCGCTGCGCTCCTCGCCCTTGGGCAGCCGGTACGCGTTCGTGACCGCGGTGAACGCCGCCGCGTCCGCCTCGGCCAGCCGCAGCGCGCGGACCCGCAGGGTGTCGGTCTCCCCGATCACGCCGACGACGGTCTCGGCGTGGCCGGCGTACTTCTCCCCGGTCGTGTAGCGGGCGACCATGCCGAGCAGCGCGGCGCCCTGGGCCGCGTGCAGGGCGGCCGTGGCGCCGCCGCCCGGCGCGGGCACTCTGTCGGCCAGCTCGGTCAGGAAGTCGACGATCTTTGAGTCGCGCATGGCGGCATTCTGTCAGGCCACGCGTCCCTCATTCCCGATGCATCGGCCGCGTGGCGTCCTCCGGTCCGCTGTACGACGCGTACGGCGCCGGCGCCGGCCCGTACTCGGGCGCGTAGACGGCCTGCTTCCCCGAGGACCGCCACCGCGACGGGAACAGCGAGACGACCACCAGCGCCACCCCCAGGAACAGCAGCACCCCCGAGTCCGCCACCGTCCGGAACCCCTGCTCCATGACGTTCGGCAGCCAGTGGTCGGGCAGCACCCGCACGCCCCGCAGCTCCACGATGGGAAGGATGCCGAGCGCGGTGAACGCCAGGCCGCCGAGCAGCGAGGCGATCGGCGACAGCCGCGAGCCGGCCAGGAACGCGAACGCGATCCCCGACGCCACGATCGCGGACAGCCCGAGCCAGGACAGCTCGAACGCCGACTGGAATCTGAGCAGGTGGTCGCCGATGCCGTACCAGAGGCTCGCGGCGATGATCGGAGGGAGGAGCAGCCCCGCGACCACTCCCAGAACATGACGGGCACCGTTTGACATGTCTAAACCCCGTTTGTTCGCTTGCGTCCCAACCTACCGCGCGATCCCACGGCGTGCGGGTGGCCTTCCCCCACCCCCCTTGCTGAAAGCTCCCTGTGAAGGCTGCCCTCAGGCTTTGCCCGGGCCGCGGGCGCGGGCATCGTGGGCCGCATGAGATCCGCGATCCTGAAGACCGCACTCAGCACCCTCGTCGTGGTCCTGCTCAGCGGCGTGCCCGCGCAGGCCGCTGTGCAGGCCACCGTGCAGGACACTGCGCAAGCCACCGGGAAGCCCGACACGTTCGCGCTGCCGAACGGGTTCCAGCCGGAGGGCATCGCGATCGGGCCTGGCCCGTACGCCTACTTCGGCTCCCGGGCGAGCGGTGACATCTACCGGGCCGACCTGCGGACCGGCGAGGGGTCCGTCATCAGCAAGGGCCCGGGCACGCCCTCACTCGGGCTCAAGACCGACGGGCGCGGGCGGCTGTTCGTGGCCGGAGGCGCCGGCGGCGACGCCCGCGTGATCGATCTGCGTACCGGCGAGGTCGTCAAGTCGTACAAGCTGACCGCCGACCCGGCGTTCGTCAACGACGTCATCCTCACCGGGCGCGCCGCGTACTTCACCGACTCCCGCAACCCCGTCCTGTACAAGCTGGAGCTCGGGCGCGGCGGCGCGCTGCCCGGCGAGGCCGTCAAGATCCCGCTGTCCGGCGCCATCCAGTACACGACCGGCAACAACGCCAACGGCATCGCCCCCAGCCCCGACCGGGAGTCGCTGCTGATCGTCCAGTCGAACACCGGCAAACTGTTCGAGGTCGACCCGTCCTCCGGGGTCACCACGGAGGTGGACCTGGGCGGCGAGTCGCTCGTCAACGGCGACGGCCTGCTGTTGGAGGGGCGGACCCTGTACGCGGTGCAGAACCGCCTGAACGCCATCGCCGTCGTCAGGCTGACGCGCGACGGCGCATCCGGAAAAGTCGTGAAACGGCTGACCGATCCGCGGTTCGACATCCCGACGACGGTCGCCGCCTCCGGCAAGCGCCTCTACCTGCCCAACGCCCGCTTCACGACGACCCCGGCCCCCGACACGCCGTACTCGGTGGTCGCCGTCAAGCGCTGACCGCCCTGGACGGGCAGGGGGCCGCCCTGCCCGTCCGGGCCCTACTTCTTGATCGTGTAGCTGTCGCCGTAGACCTTCCAGGTCAGCGGCGGGTTCAGGTCGAGGTTGCCGTTCTTGAGGAAGACGCGCTGCATCGTGTCCACGCGCGTCGTGTCCTCGTGCGCCTCCTCCGCCTTCATCGCCGCCTTCCTGGCGTCCAGGAACGCGTTCAGGTACGTCACCTCGTTCCCGCCCTGCGCGGGCGGCTTGGCCTTGGCCAGGGCCGACTTCCTGATGCCGCCGAAGCTCAGCTTGTCGCTGCCCGGCCCGTGCATGACCATGGCGTCGTAGTAGACGAACTGGCCGAGCGCGCGCAGCCCGTCCTGCTTGGCCTGGTTGACGGCCGGGTTGAAGTACACGCGGTCGCGCTCGTCGTTCTGGGCCTGCTGGAAGACGGTGTCCTTGGCGGCCGTCTTCCAGTCCTTGGTGAAGTTCGGGTCGAGGCCCTTGTGGGAGGCGCTGCCGTTCACCTTGCGCAGGGCCGGGAGGTATTTAGCGAGGACGTTGCCGGGCTTGCGCTCGGCGTAGAGCTCGACTAACTCCAGCATGTCGCCGGTGCCCGAGCAGAAGCCGATGATCCCCGCCGTGTAGCCGCGGTCGTCGTCGATGTCCTCGATGTAGCCGTACTGGGCTTTCCAGTCGAGCGAGGAGTTCTCCGCGCTGGACACCAGCTGCATGGCGATGTCCTTCTTGTGCGGGTCGTCGAGGTCGGCCGGGCCGGTGCCGGTGACGGCGAGGGAGAGGGTCAGGAGTGTGGCGGTCAGCACATGAGCCCCTGGAGGAGAGGGAGGTTAGGAAAGCTTCCTAACGAACCATACTCCGATAAGTCAACCTACGGGGCTCATGTTGTGAAAACTAACCCAAGGGCCGCAACGCGGCCAGCTGCTGCTCGAACGGGACGACCTCCTCCTCGGCCTCGGCCTTGGGCCTGCGGTGCAGCAGCAGGTCGGCCAGCTCCTCGGCGGCGCGGGCGATGCGCGGGCCGAGGCCGTCGGTGAAGGCGTCGGCCGCGCCGCCCCAGTCCTCCGAGGCCGCGTACACGGCGGTGGGGACGACGATGGCCCGCAGGTTGGCGAAGAGCGGGCGCAGCGCGTGCTCCAGCGCCAGCGAGTGCCGGGCCGTGCCGCCGGTGGCGGCGATCAGCGCGGGCTTGCCCGCCAGCGCCCCGTCGTCGATCACGTCGAAGAAGGACTTGAACAGGCCGCTGTACGAGCCGCTGAAGATCGGCGTGACCGCGATGAGCCCGTCGGCCTCCGTCACCGCCTCGATCGCCTCGCGCAGCCGGGCGTTCGGGAAGCCGGTCACGAAGTTGTTCGCGATGTCCACGGCCAGGTCGCGCAGCTCGATCACGCGTACCTCGGCCGGCGCCTGGCGCGTGACGGCCTCCGTCAGGCGGTCGGCGAGCAGGCGGCTGGAGGAGGGCTGGGTCAGCCCCGCCGTGACGACGGCGAGCTTCATCTGGTCGATCTCCTTTCCGATGGGTCAGGCGGTGGCGGGGACGCGGGCCGCGTGGGTGGGCCCGTCCGGGACTTCGGCGGGGCGGTCCTTGGCGAACTCCTTGCGCAGCACCGGCACGACCTCCTCGCCGAGGATGTCGAGCTGCTCCAGCACGGTCTTCAGCGGCAGGCCCGCGTGGTCCATCAGGAACAGCTGGCGCTGGTAGTCGCCGAAGTAGTCCCTGAACTCGAGGGTCCTGTCGATGACCTGCTGCGGGCTGCCCACGGTGAGCGGCGTCTCCGCCATGAACTCCTCCAGCGACGGCCCGTGGCCGTACACGGGGGCGACGTCGAAGTACGGGCGGAACTCGCGCACCGCGTCCTGCGAGTTCTTGCGCATGAACACCTGGCCGCCCAGGCCCACGACGGCCTGCTCCGCGGTGCCGTGGCCGTAGTGCGCGTAGCGCTGGCGGTAGAGGTGGATCAGGCGCATGAAGTGCTCCTTCGGCCAGAAGATGTTGTTGGCGAAGAAGCCGTCGCCGTAGTAGGCGGCCTGCTCGGCGATCTCGGGGCTGCGGATCGAGCCGTGCCACACGAACGGCGGCACCCCGTCCAGCGGGCGCGGCGTCGAGGTGAAGCCCTGCAGCGGGGTGCGGAAGCGCCCCTCCCAGTCGACGACGTCCTCGTGCCACAGCTTGTGCAGCAGGGAGTAGTTCTCGATGGCCAGCGGGATGCCCTGCCTGATGTCCTGGCCGAACCACGGGTAGACGGGCCCGGTGTTGCCCCGGCCCAGCATGACGTCCACCCGGCCGTCCGCCAGGTGCTGCAGCATGGCGAAGTCCTCGGCGATCTTCACGGGGTCGTTGGTCGTGATCAACGTGGTGGCGGTGGACAGGATCAGGCGCTCCGTCTTGGCCGCGATGTAGCCGAGCATGGTGGTCGGCGAGGACGGCACGAAGGGCGGGTTGTGGTGCTCGCCGGTCGCGAACACGTCGAGCCCGACCTCCTCGGCCTTGAGCGCGATCGCCACCATCGCCTTGATCCGCTCGTGCTCCGTCGGCGTCCTGTCCGTGGTGGGGTCAGTGGTGACGTCGCCCACACTGAAGATTCCGAACTGCACTTTAGTCACCATCCATGACTGTTGAACTTTTGACGGATACGGTAGCGCACAGCCCCGCTGAGATATTCCACCATGGTGCGCACCAGTACGCGGAACCTCCAGACGGATCACCACAGGCTGGAGGCTGACAACCACGCGGGTCCACGTCCCCAGCCCGCCTTCCGGCGGCTGAGCGACTAGGCGGCCAGCGCGTTGATGTCGGACGGGCCGAGGATGCGCTTGGGCGCGCCGCGCTCGGCGACCGCGATCATGGCCCGTCCGATGCGCTCCGTCGTGGTGACCGCCGACGCGAACAGCCGCCGCAGGATCGGGTAGAGCGGCCGCGTCACCACATAGGCCAGCCGGTAGACCCGGGTCCGCGACGTGACGCCGTGCATCGGCTGGATGTAGCCGGGCCGGAACATGTAGGCCTCGAAGGGCAGCTCCAGCAGCGCGTTCTCGGTCGCGCCCTTCACCCTGGCCCACATCGAGCGCCCCTGGGCGTCGGTGCCGGCACCTGACACGTACACGAAGGTCGAGCCGGGGTTGAGCCGGGCCAGCGTGCGGCCCGCGGACAGGGTGACGTCGTAGGTGATCCGCCGGTAGTCCGGCTCGCTCATACCCGCCGACGAGACCCCGAGGCAGAAGAAGCAGGCGTCGTAGCCGGCCAGCTCGGCCTCGATCGGGGCGAGGTCGAGCAGGTCGCGGTGGGTGATCTCGCGCAGCTTGCCGTGGACGACCCCCGTCGGGGCGCGCCCGACGGTGAGCACGGCGTCCACCCGGTCGTCGAGCAGGCATTCCCTGAGCACCCCGCGCCCGATCATTCCGGTCGCCCCGAACAGGATCACCCTCATGCCCCGATTGTCTCTCGGATCTCGTCGGGCAGGGGATAGGGCTGCTCCGCGGGCAGCAGGCCGCTCACGTCCGCACGCGCCACGACCGCCTCGCGCACCTCCCGTACCCGGTCGGTGATGTCGGTGATCGCCAGCGTCCACTCGTCGACGTAGCGCCGTACGGCCTCGCCGGACAGCCCGACCTGGATCGACCGGTACGGCAGCGCCTGGTGCCGCACCCCGCGCTCGGGATCCCACTGGATCCGCACCGGACTGCGCCGCATCCGGTCCGACCACCCGGGGCGGCGGTCGTCATGGCTCAGGCACGAGTGCGCCAGCGCCCACTCGAACCCCTCCCGCGACAGCGAAATGGCCAGCACCCGCTCCTGGCCGGGCTTGGTCGCCCACCCGCACCGGTACATCATCCACAGGAACGACGGCTTGATCCACGTCATCCGCTCGCGCTTGAACGGCGCCACGAACCGCTGCGCCGCCACGGCGGGCCCGGCGATGGCGGCGTCGTAGGCCTGGTAGACGGTGATCGACTCCTCGGTGTAGGCGGCACGGATCTGCCGGTAGGGCATGTTCATGCGGGCCAGCCTGGCGAAGAGCCGCACCGGAGGGCAACGGATTATGGCCCCGCCAGATCCCGGACCGCGAGCGCCAGGTGGGCGGTGGCGGGCGTCGGGACGGTCAGGCCGCGGGCCGAGATGCCGATCGCCCACTGCGTCCCGGGCACGACCGCGCTCGCGCACGCCACGTCCTCCCTGAACTGCCCGTGCTCTTCCACCACCTGCCCGGGCCGCAGCCCCGCCAGCTCCTCCTCCAGCTCCTCCACGCTCGAAGGGGTCACGGAGGTGAAGCGCTGCATGCCGTGCCCGGTGAGCACGCCGCGCCGGACATGCGGCGGGAGGGACAGCAGCAGCGCCTTGCCGAGCGCGGTGGCGTGCGGCGCCGTCTCCAGGCCCGCCTGCAGGTCCTCCAGCCACGGCGAGCGCGGCCCCTCCGCCACCTCCACCACCATCAGCCGCTCGTCGGCGAGCTGGGCCAGGTAGGCGGAGTGGCCGGAGGCGTCGGCCAGGTGCCGCAGCACCTCCGAGGCGCGCGGCGGCCGCTCGAACGACTCCAGCATCTCGTGGAACCGCTCGGCCACCTGCGAGCCCGGCAGGTAGTCGCCGTCGGGCAGCCGGTGCAGGTAGCCCTCGTAGCACAGGGTTCGGACGAGGTGGTACGACGTGGACAGGTTCAGGCCACATCGGCGGGCGATGACCTTGACCGACAGCGGCCGGTCGGCACGCGAGACCTCTTCCAGCACGCGGAGCGCGCGGGAGACGCTGCGGATCAGGTCGCTGGGTTCTTCCCCGGTCATCCATATAGCATGCCGCCGCGTCGGCTTCTCCGCCCTTACGCGAAGGACCGAGCTTGCAGCCGTTCGGCGGCCGTGACGGCTCCCGCTACGGCTCCATGGCCCTGGTCCGGTGCACGGCCTGGAGCAGCCCGATGGCCACCAGCCCGGCGACCGTGGCCGAGCCGCCGTAGGAGACGAACGGCAGCGGCACGCCCACGATCGGCACGAGGCCCACGGTCATGCCCACGTTCACGAACGTCTGGAACGCGATCCACGACACCAGCGCACCGGCCGGCAGGGTCCCGTAAGGGGAGTCGCCGCGCCGGGCGATGGCCGGCCCGCGCCACAGCAGCGCGCCCACGCACAGCACGATGAGCATCGCGCCGACGAACCCGAGCTCCTCACCCGCGACGGTGAAGATGAAGTCCGTGTGCTGCGCGGCACGAAGTGCCCGCCGGTCTGCTCGCCGTTGAACAGCCCCTTGCCGTAGAGGCCGCCCGGCGCGCGCCCGCCTCGTAGGCGGCCTCCTTGACCGCCCGCTGCTCGATGGAGGTGGTGCCGCTCGGGACCGCCACGACGATGCGCGGCTTGGCCAGGAACCTGCTCGGGTGCGCCCTCTGGATGAACATCCGCAGCATCCGCTCGGCCGCGTCCAGATCCGCGATCACGCCGTCCTTGAGCGGCCTGATCGTGGCGATGTGCGGGGGAGTACGGCCCATCATCCGCTTGGCCGCCCTGCCCACGGCCACGACGGTGTTCTTGTGCAGGTTGATCGCGATGACGGAGGGCTCGTTCAGGACGATGCCCTTCCTGCGGACGTAGACGAGAGTGTTGGCCGTACCGAGATCGACGGCTATGTCATGACCGAGAAGACCCAATGCGAATGCCATGTGCCGCACAGCCTTTCGACCGGAAGGGCAGGGGGACTGCTGCCCGCACTCGCGCTGCCCTGACGGTTTTGACCACAAACGTCTTAACTCTGTATCGGCCCCCGTCCCCGCAGCTCAGCCGGTGTGCCGGGCCGGGTGGCGAGCACGGGAACCGGATCAGCGGGCGGTGCGCCAGGCCTGCTCCTCGACCAGCTCGACGCTGCGCCACCCGCCGGAGGTGCGCCGCAGGCGATGGTGGTACCAGCCGCCGCCGTGCAGGAAGCCCTCGGTGTCCGCGGTGACCATGTCCCTGGTGGGCGCGAGGGTGTCGGTGAAGGGGGCGCTCACGCGCGCCTCGCCGTCCTGGAAGTCGATGGTCGGGGCCCCGATGAGGTGCAGCCGCCCCGGCCAGTGCGGCAGCACCTCGGCGAGCCACGTCTTGACCTCGTCCCGCGTGCCCCTGATGCCGCCGGTGGCGCGGTAGTCGATCACCGCGTCCGGGCTGAACACCTCGTCGAGCAGGTCCCACTGGCCGGAGTCGATGGCGCGGGTGTAGCGGGCCAGAAGTCCGGTGATTTCGAGTCGATCGGCGATCTCCTGCGTGTCCATGAGGTGATCGTCGCGCTGTGCGCGCTCGTTGGCCAGATCATTCAGCGGCGCAGCAGCTCCTGCCGCTCCAGGAAGGCGCTCCACACGACCGACCACCCGGCCACCAGCACCGGCACATCCCGTCCTCTGCCCGAGCGTCTTTCGCCTAGTGGCGTGGGCGTTCGGCGATCATGGTTTTGAGCTGGGAACGTAGCGCCGGCCACATGTCGCCGAGGATCGTGGGCGCGTTGACGAGCACATCCAGGCGATCAGGCCAGGTGCCTCCCGTCATGGCCTCGCCCAGAGCCCGGGCCGCCCAGAACCGGCGCGAGACAGGGTGATCCTCCGCAAGAACCACTCCTTGCTCGTCACGTCGATCGTCCATGAGCCGGGTCAGGAGCGGCGTCAGGCCGGCCCCTGCTCGCCTTGCATCACCGCCGCCGGTCACGAGGTGGTCGAGCGCTTCCCGGACCGTCGGTTCGCCCGCCAGGCCGGTTGCCGCGACGTAGGCGTTGACGACGCGATGGATCACCGCGGCCTGTACGGGCTCTGGCGCCAGGCGCAGCCGAACATCCAGATCGGGATCGACGCCACCCAGTGCGCTCGGAGCGCGCGGGTCATCCGGGATGGTTTCCTCCAGCAGCAGTCGTGGCGCGCTCGCGTCAGGCAGATCGAGTCTCACTCCGGTGACGACTTCGACGACGGCCATTGCGGCCGCCTGCCATTGGCCAGGTTCGGCCGCCGCCTCCAGAACCATGAGTTCTGTATCGAGGACGTGCGGAGTCTTACCCCATCGCTCACCGGGAAACTTCGGGTCCAACGCGGTGACAATCGTGCCGTAAGCGGCGTATGTCAGCCTGGCTGTCCAGTTGACGTTCCAGAAAAGGCTCAGCACGCGGGCTCCGTCACTCAGCCGCCGCAACACCTCCGGACGGTTGCCCTGGTAGCCGTTGCTTTCGTAGAGGATGAACGACGCGTCGTCGTGGCTGATGTAGAAAACCCCTTCGTAATCGGCTTCGTCCACATCGTCGTCGGGCTCGGGCTCCAGGTCTTCAGCCCGCCCACCGAGTCGCTCGACGATGGTCTCGACGGTTAAGGGGGAGGCGATCGGCTGCACGACAGTCCAGCAGGTGGCCTCTGCGAGATAGGGGTGGCGCTGCAGGAAATCGGCATACCGGCGCTGCGTCTCGTCAATCACCTGGGCAGTATGTCCACCCTCACCGACAATTGGCGGACAGCCTGAATGTGTTGCCGATATTCAGGCGGGGGCCGATCGGTACCCCGCTGAGGGCCGGGCACGCTACCAAAAGCAGCGGTGTCTCGCGCGGGGGCTATTTCATGACTTAGTGTTCGCTGTCGTGTCCCGACGATCATCGGCTCTCTGGGCGTCGGCGTTGCTGCTCGCGGTGCTGCCCGGCGTCCTGTTCCGGATCGACGCGCTCCTGTCCGAACCCGAGGACGCCACAGGCCTGTACGGGTTCGTGACCCTGTATTCGTGCCGGATCGACCTGTCCGTCCGCTACTGGGACAGCGCGCTGCGGGACTTCCCGCTCTTCTCGTACGGCGGCGCACCGTTGATCGTCCTCGGCTTCGCGGGCTGGTACGCGAGCCTGCGGAAGGGGCGTGGCCGGCTCGGCCGGATCGTCGCCCGCTCCGCGGCCACCGTCCTGCTCCTCCCGAGCCTCCTGCAGCTCCTCATGTACGCGCTCAACCCGCGATGCCGTGCCGTAGGGCCTATGGACCTCTATGTCCTGGTGCCCCCGATCCTGGTCCTGCTCGCGGCGCGCCCTTCCCGGCGTGCGTTCGTCCGGCGGGGCCGCCTCGTCCGCGCGGCCGCCGTGGTCCTGACGGTGACGGCGACCCTCCTGGTCGCGGTCGGGTCCGTCCCTCCGGGCAAGGTGAGCGCCGACAGCGAGCTCGACTGCGCCGGATTCGGCCGCGGCACGGTCGAGGGGCTGCGCAAGGAGGAGAAGGACTTCCTGTGCCGGGTTCGCGGCTACGGCTTCTTCCCCGGCGAGGGCATCGAGGAGTGGAACGAGTCGTCCGACCGGATCGTCCTGGCCCAGGGGCACCACCTGTGCGGCCTGGCCGATCGGCACGGCGGCGACATCGGCGCGCCCGCCGTACGGGACGCGCCCCATGCGTCCCTGCTGCCGGCGCTGGCCTCGCTCTGCCCCTCCGTGGCGAGCCGGCAGGCGGTGCAGGAGAAGCAGCGGCAGGAGGAAGCGGCCGCGTACGTCGCCGGGAAGGAGCGGGCCTGCGCCCGGCACCGGACCCACCGCCCCAGGATCAAGCCGGTCCGCCAGCGGCGCGCCACGATGTTCACCGAGTTCTGGACCATCCAGGGATGGGAGGACGGCTCCGAGGGCCATGCTCCCGACCTGGTCGAGGACCTGGTCGGGAGTGAGCCGGGAGCGCTGATGATCTGGGCGGCCGACGAGATCGGGCACGCCTGCGTGACCGTCGAGTCCTACACGAGGCGGCCGCCGCTGGAGATCAAGGGCTGGAAGGAGGTGGTCGAGGTGGGCTACGAGAGCCCGAAGGGCTCGCTGACCCTCTCCGACGGCGACGGCCGCCGCGTCCGGGGCCTCACGGCGGCCGGCCCCGGGCATTACCGGGTCCGGGTCCACCTGCGCGGGCGCGAGCAGGTCTACCAGGTCCCGTACCCGCCGGACGGCGCCGTGGAGCTGCTGATCATGGTGTTCCCCGGCGAGCAGAAGGAGCCGGTCGTCCACCGGTGACGCCCGGCACCCCCGCCCCTCGCGGCCTACGGGTTGAGGTCGGCGGCGGAACGCTCGGCGAAGACCCGCATGGCCTTGGTGGTGATCGGGCCGGGAGCGATCGGCAGCTCGGTGTCGTCGACGAGCCTGATCGGCTGGATGTCGCGGGTCGTCGAGGTCAGGAACGCCTCCTCGGCCTCGTACAGCGCCGACAGCGGCACGTCGGTCTCCTCCCCGCCGCACCATTCGAGCACCAGCGCCCTGGTCACCCCGGCCAGGGGGCCGGCCTCGAGGGTGGGGGTGAGCAGGCGGCCGTCGCGGACGATGAAGATGTTGGAGCCGGTGCCCTCGCAGAGGTCGCCCGCCAGGTTGCCGAAGATGGCCTCGCCGCCGCCGCGCTTCTTGGCGAACAGCAGCGCCTTGGCGTTGTCGCCGTACGAGGTGCTCTTGACCCCGGACAGGGCGCCGCGCTCGTTGCGGGGCCAGGGGACGACGGTGACGTTGGCGGTGGCCGGGAACGGCTTCTGCTCGTCCACGATGACGACGGAGGTGGTGCCCTGGTCGCCGCGGTCGGAGCCGAGGGGGCCGGGGCCGCTGGTGTAGGTGACGCGGATGCGGCCGAGCGCCCACGCGGGCGCGACGGCCAGGAGCTTGCCGATGCCGTCGGCGATGGCGTCGACGTCGGGCTCGGGCAGGTCCATGCGCTGGGCGGAGAGCGTGAGCCGGTCGAGGTGACGGGTGAGCGCGAACGACCGGCCGTTCACGATCTTGATGGTCTCGAAGACGCCGTCGCCGACCATGAGTCCGTGGTCGAACACCGATACGGTGGCCTGCGCGGGGTCGATCAGCTCGCCGTTGACCCAGACAGGGATGTTCATGTAGTTCCTCCTGTGGATGCCAGTGCGATGAGCCTGGCTGCTTTGAGCTCGGTCTCGAGCCATTCGCGCCTGGGGTCGCTGCCCCAGGTGATGCCCGCTCCCGTGCCGAATCGGAGCTCGCCTTTGCCGTGAGCCAACGGCGAGATCCAGAATGTTCTGATGCCCACGGCCAGCGCCGCCCGGCGGCGGTCGGCGTCGACCCAGCCCACAGCCCCACAGTACGGCCCCCGGGGTGCAGGTTCGAGCTCGTTGATGATGCGCAGAGCCGACGACTTGGGCGCGCCCGTGACAGATCCGGGCGGGAAAGTCGCGGCGAAGAGCTCGGGCCAGCCCGCCCCCGGCGCCAGTCTGGCCCGGACGGTGGAGACGAGATGGACGAGCCCGGGGTGCTCCTCGACGGCGCAGAGCGACGGCACCTCGACCGAGCCGACGGCCGCGACCCTGCCGAGGTCGTTGCGGACGAGGTCGACGATCATGACGTTCTCGGCGTAGTCCTTGCCGAGGAGGTCGTCCGCGGTCGCGCCGGTGCCCTTGATGGGCCTGGACTCCACCACGTCGCCGTCACGCGACAGGTAGAGCTCGGGCGATGCGGACACCACGCTCAGGCCGGGCACCCGGATGACGGCCGCGTACGGCGCGGGGTTGCCCGCGGCCAGCCGGGCGGCCAGGGCGAGCGGGTCGGCGTCGGCCGGGACGGGGGCCGTCAGGATCCGGCAGAGGTTCGCCTGGTAGACCTCGCCCCGCTCGATGTAGCCGCGGATGGCGCGCACGCCACGCTCGTAGGCGGCCTGATCGAGTGAACTGCGCCACTGGTCGGGCCGGGGCCCGTGCCAGGGGCGGGCGGGAGCGGGCAGGGGAGACTCGCGCACCCGGTCGAACCGGGCGCACGTCACCTTGCCCTCGTAGTCGACGACGACAGCCCACCAGCCCTCGCCGTCGAGCGCGGCCAGGTCGGAGGTCACGTCACGCAACCCGGTCGCGTACACGTGGCCTAAGTGGGCGAAACCGTCGTACACATTTTCCATTCTCCCAGCATTTCGACGAGCTCCAGCGCGGCCGGCAGCGGCGCCTCGGGCAGGGCCGCGTACACCTTCCGCGCGGGCGCCATCCCCCGCAGCGGCCGCAGCACCAGATCCCCCGGTACGGCCCGCGCCGCCAGCTCCGGCACCAGCGTCACCCCGAGCCCGGCGGCGACGAACCCGAACTTGCCCGTCCACTCGGCCACCCGCAGCCCGCTGCGCGGCGTGAACCCGGCCGCCGCGCACGCGGTCACCAGCAGGGTCGGCTGGCCGCGCGGGGCGGCCTCGATCCACGTCTCCTCCGCCAGGTCCCGCAGGTCCACGTCGGCCTCGGCGGCCAGGCGGTGGCCGCCGGGCAGCGCGACCAGCAGCCGGTCCTCGCGCAGCGGCACCGTACGGACGCCCTCGGCGGACAGCCCCGCCGGGTAGTCGCTGATCACGGCCACGTCGAGGGCGCCCCCGCGCAGCCGGTCCATCAGCCGCGAGGTCAGCCCCTCGATCAGCCGCAGCTCGACGTCGGGCCGCCGCTCGGCGAACCGTTTCAGCGTGCCGGGCACCAGATCCACGTTCGCCGTGGCGAACGCGCCCACCCGCAGCGTCCCGCCCCGGCCGGTGTGGATGGCGGCCAGCTCCTCGCCCGCGCGTTCGAGCCGGTCGAGCACGGCCGTGGCATGCCGGTGCAGCGCCTTCCCCGCCGGGGTCAGGCGCACCCCGCGCGGCAGGCGCTCGAAGAGCGGCCCGCCGGTGGCGCGCTCCAGCGCGGCGACGCGGCGGGAGACCGCCGACTGGGTGTAGCCGAGCAGCTCGGCGGCGGCCGTGAAGGAGCCGCTCACGGCGACCTCGTGGAACAGCCGCAGCGCTCCCGGGTCCAAGGCATTCAGATCTCGCATGGCTGATATGCAATCTAGTCGGTGGTGGAATACCTCGCATCCAGGTTGACTGTGGCGCATGATTGCTTTTCTCGGACAGGGACGCATGGGCGTCCCCATGGCCCGGCGGCTGACCCAGGCCGGGCACAAGGTGACGACGTGGCGGCGCGGGAGCGGCGTGACCGCGGCGGCGGCGGTGGACGGGGCCGAGCTGGTCATCACCATGCTCAGCGACCCGGCCGCGGTGCGGGAGGTGCTGACGGCGGCGCTGCCGGGGCTGCGGCCCGGCGCGACGGTGGTGGAGATGTCCACGATCGGCCCGGAGGCGGTGCGCGAGTTGCGCGCGCTGCTGCCGGCCGAGGTGGGCCTGGTGGACGCGCCGGTGCTGGGCAGCGTGGGCCCCGCGGCCGACGGCACGCTGACCGTGCTGGCCGGCGGTGACGTGTCGGGCTGGCGCGAGGTGCTGTCGGTGTTCGGGTCGGTGCGGGAGCTGGGGCCGCTGGGCGCGGGCGCGGCCATGAAGATCGCCGTCATGAGCGCGATCGTGCCCGCCCAGGTGCTGCTGGCGGAGACGTTCGCGTACGGCGAGGCGCACGGCGTGGACCGTGGCGCGCTGGCCGACGTGCTGTCGGGCACCCCGCTGGGCACGCTGGCGGAGCGGCTGCGCGTGCCGTCCGCCGAGACCCGCTACTCGCTGGGGCACGCGACCAAGGACCTGGAGCTGGGAGCCTGGGAGGGCGCCTCCATGGCCGGCGCCGCCCGGGCCAGGCTGCAGGAGGCGCGGGCGGCCGGGCTGGGGGAGCGCGACCTGACGGCGATCGCCGAGCACGTCGGCGGGGGGACCACCCACCGTGCGGTGCCGCTGAACCTGTCGACGATCCCCGCCACGAACGGCCGCTACTCGCACGCCGTACGCGTCGGCGACATGCTCTACGTCTCCGGCCAGGCCGCCTTCGACGAGCAGGGGAACATCGTCGGCGAAGGATCCATGGCCGCCCAGTCCGAGCACATCTTCCAGGTGATCTCGCGCATCCTGGCCGACCAGGGGGCGGCGTTCGAGGACATCGCGTTCATCCGGACGTACGTGACGGACATGGACCAGCTCCTCGACTACGGGCGGGTCCGCGCGAAGTACATCACCGGCACGCCCCCGGCCAGCACCACCGTGGAGGTGTCCAGGCTGTTCCGGCCGGGGCTGCTGCTGGAGGTGGACCTGATCGTCGCGCTCCCTGGCTAATTCAGGGGGCCGGTGACCGACTCCGCCGCCGCGACCACGCCGCCCTCGGCGACCAGGCGTACGGCGGATTCGATCTCCGGCGCGAGGAACCGGTCCGGCCCGGGGGCGGGCACGGTCTCGCGCAGGGCCTTGACGACGGCCGCGGTCGCGGGCGCGGGCTCCAGAGGGGCGCGCAGGTCGAGCGCGCGGGCGGCGGTGAGCACCTCGACCGCCAGCACGCGGGTGAGCCCGTCCACCGACCTGCGCAGCTTGCGCGCCGCCGACCAGCCCATGGACACGTGGTCCTCCTGCATGGCCGAGCTGGGGATCGAGTCCACGCTCGCGGGCACGGCCAGGCGCTTCATCTCGGAGACGATGGCCGCCTGGGTGTACTGGGCGATCATGTGACCCGAGTCCACGCCGGGGTCGTGGGCCAGGAAGGCGGGCAGGCCGTGGTTGCGGGCCACGTCCAGGAACCGGTCGGTACGCCGTTCCGACATCGAGGCCAGGTCGGCGGCCACCACGGCCAGGAAGTCCAGGACGTACCCGATCGGCGCGCCGTGGAAGTTGCCGTTGGACTCGACGCGGCCGTCGGCCAGCACCGCGGGGTTGTCGACGGCGCTGGCCAGCTCCCATCCGGCCACGGTGGCGGCGTGCGCGATCGTGTCGCGGGCGGCACCGGCGACCTGGGGGGCGCAGCGCAGCGAGTAGGCGTCCTGGACGCGGGTGCAGGACTCCGGGTCGCGGTGGCTGGCCATGATGCCGGACTCGCGCAGGACCTTGGTCATGTTGGCGGCGGACAGGGCCTGGCCGGGGTGCGGCCTGAGCGCCTGCAGCTCCGGCATGAACACCCGGTCGGTGCCCAGCAGCGCCTCCACGCTCATCGCGGCGCTGACGTCGGCGGTCCTGACGAGCGCCGTGAGGTCGTGGATGGCCAGGATGAGCATGCCGAGCATGCCGTCCGTGCCGTTGATGAGCGCCAGGCCCTCCTTGGCGGCCAGCTCGACGGGGTCGATGTGGGCCTGCTTGAGCGCCTCACCGGCGGGCTGGAGGTTCCCGGAGCCGTCGCGTACGACGCCCTCGCCCATCAGCGTGAGCGCGACGTGCGCCAGCGGCGCGAGGTCGCCCGAGCAGCCGAGGCTGCCGTACTCGTGCACGACCGGCGTGATGCCCGCGCTGATCAGCGCGGCCAGGGTCTTGGCCGTGGTGGGCCTGATGCCGGTGTGGCCGGTGGCGAGCGTGTGCAGGCGCAGCAGCATGAGCGCGCGCACGACCTCGGTCTCGACCTCGGGGCCGCTGCCCGCCGCGTGGGAGCGCACCAGCGAGCGCTGGAGCTGGGCGCGCAGCGCCGGGTCGATGTGGCGGGTGGCCAGGGCTCCGAAGCCCGTCGAGATGCCGTACGCGGGCGTCGGGCTCTCGGCCAGCTCGTCCACCCGCTGGCGGGCGGCTGAGATGGCGGCCAGGGCGTCGTCGGTGAGCTGTACGGGGGCGCCGTGGCGGGCCACCCGGATGACGTCGTCGAAGGTCAAGGGCTCGGGGCCGACGTTCACGACCTCGTTGTCGCGCATGGGGCGTTCTCTCTCGCTGCTCGCTAGGTAACCGGCGTACCCGATGTTAGCTCCTTACTTGGGAACAATGCGGACAGCCCCTCCCTGCCCTCGTCGGTGAGGACCACCGCTCTGGGCACCTTGCCGCGCCGGTACCAGTCCCGTTCGAACAGCACCTCGGTGATCGCGGCCCCCAGCGCCCCGCCCAGATGCGACCTGCGCTCGGTCCAGTCCAGGCACTCGGGCGCGAACCGCCTCCTCGACCTGCGCGCGCCGTCCACGTCCACGCCGATGCCGGCCAGCAGCCGCTCTCCCGCCTCGGTCAGGTCCTGCGCCGCGTAGTAGCCGCCCTCGGCGAGCCGGTCGAGCAGCCCCACCCCGGCGCGTCCCGCGAGGTGGTCGTAGCAGGTGCGGGCCTCCTCCAGCATCCTGGCCTGCCTGGACTGGCGCAGGGACCGTACGGGCGGGCGGGCGCTGACCCTGGCCAGCACCTCCAGCACCTCGGCCACGTCGTGCCCGGCCAGGCGGTAGTAGCGGTGGCGGCCCTGGCGTACGACGTCGACCAGCCGCCCGTCGAGCAGCCTGGACAGGTGGGCGCTCGCCGTGGCGGCGCTGACCCCGGCCACCCTGGCCAGCTCTCCCGCCGCCAGGGCCCGCCCGTCGAGGAGGGCGGTCAGCATGGCCGCCCTGGTCGGGTCCGCGATGAGCGCGGCGACGGGCGCTATGTCGGCGTCGCGAGCGATGTACTCCATGCGTACGACGCTAGTACGGCGACATTTCGACGCGCGTCGAAGGGTCACACCGCGCTTGCCGAGCCCCTTGCGACGTGCGCCGAGGGGTCGGCCGCCCTCGCCGCCTCGCGACGTGCGCCGAAAGGTCAGCCGCGTTTGCCGAGTGCCTTGCGGATCAGCTCCCGTGCCCGCTCCATCAGCGCGATCGGCGTGCCCACCAGCACGTTCTTGGTGGCGCTCTCCGTGCCGGGGTGCGGGCGCAGCGGGGCGAGGCTCTCGGCCGCCCGCACCGCCGCGGCCATGGCCCGCCGCTCGACCGCGGAGGTCTTCGCGCGCAGCTTGACGAACTCGTACCGTTCCTCGCTGCGGGCGTGCGCCGCCACGGCCAGGCGCAGCTCACCGAGCCGCTCCCAGAACTGCGGATGGTCCACCCCGCCCTTGTGAAGGTCGAGGAGGAGCCGTTTGGCCCGGTTCTCCTCGGTCAGGCGGTCGCCCACGACGCCCTGCCCGTTGTCGAGCTTCCTGCGCGCGTACGGATGGACGATCTCCTCCTCGGCGGTCTCGTGCACGGACAACATCCGCGTGAGACGGTCGAAGGCCTCCTCCACCTTGTCCGGCGGCGCCTGCTCCACCTCGTCGAACAGGTCCCTGATCTGGCTGTGCTGGATCACCAGCAAATCGATGACATCTTGTTCACCCACGCCCGCGCCCTACCCGAGCCTCCGGGGGGCACGCGCTTCCTTACCGAACGCGGGCCGTCAGAGGACCGAAAGCGGAGGTTGCCGCATTTCGCCCCGGGTAAGCGCAGCGACATGGCCTTCGACCCACTGCAGGAGCGGGGTATCCCGCTGGACGACCAGCTGCGCCACTGGAACGAGCTGAACGTCACGCCGATCGACCCCGACCACACCGACCCCTACACGCGCTGCCGCATCATCACCATGAACGCGATCGAGACGGAGGCGATCCTCTTCAGCCACCAGCTCGCCCGCCACTGTCCCGACACCGAGATCAGGCAGCAACTGGCGCGGGTGCGCTACATCGAGGCGCAGCAGCAGACAGTGGTCAACTGGCTGCTGTCGGGGCTGTCCTCGGTGCTGGAGACCACGATCGCCTACGAGCAGGCGGCGGTGGACCTGACGGCGTGGGCGGCGCGGCTGGAGCCGGACGACTATCTGAAGCAGGCCTACCAGTTCGGCCTGCTGGAGCACCTCGACCACCTCTACCGGTACGCGAACCTGTACGAGATGATCGAGCACCGCGCGGCCGAGAAGATCGTGGGCCGGGTGACCGAGGTGATGCCGGGGCGGCCGACGCACCTGCAGCACCGGGATCCGGTGGACAACGTGCGCGAGCCGTACGACCGGGGGGAGACGGAGCCGCTGTCGCGGCTGCACGCGCTGACCGTCATGGCGGTCGAGCAGCAGATCATGAACTTCTCCATGAACGCCGGCCCCATGTGCCTGGAGCCCGCGGCCCGCCGGCTCTACCAGGAGATCGGGCTGGTGGAGGAGGGACACCTCACCCACTACGAGTCGCTGGCCGACGGGGGCGAGAGCTGGTGGGAGCGGCTGCTCAACCACGAGTACAACGAGTGCTACCTGTACTACTCGTGCATGGAGACCGAGTCGGATCCCCGGGTGAAGGGCATCTGGGAGCTGCACCTCAACATGGAGCTGGAGCACCTGCGGCTGGCGGCCGAGCTGTTCAGGCGGTTCGACGGGCGCGATCCCGACCAGGTGCTGGCCCAGGCGTGCCCGCCGCCGATGACGTTCGAGCCGAACAAGGCCTACCTCCGCGACCTGCTCGCCACCCAGGCCGACCGCACGACGCTGGGCACCGGGTACGTGCTGGAGGAGCACGAGCGGTTCCGGAGGATGCGGCAGGCGCTGGCGGACGGGGAACGGCCGCCTTCCGAACGCGTCATCGAGGGCAACCGCGCCGTTTCCGGCCGGGACTACCGCCTGGAGACGGAGGCACCGTACTCGACGGGCGTGTCCGGCGGCCCGCGAGGCCGCTAGAACCCGTCCTACGGCGCTCACCATCACCAGCGCCCGTCACCAGCGCCCGTCACCAGCGCCCGTCACCAGAGCCCACCGCCAGAGCCCACCGCCAGAGCCCACCGCCAGAGCCCACCGCCAGAGCCCACCGCCAGAGCCCACCGCCGGCGCTCGTCACCAGCGCCCGTCGCTAGAGTCGGGTCTCATGACAGCAGTCGCCCTCGTGACCGGCGCGTCGCGCGGCCTCGGTGCCGTGATCGCGCGCCGGCTGGCCGCCGACGGCCTGGCCGTCTCCGTCAACTACAGCCGGGACGCCGCCGGAGCCACGAAGGTGGTGGACGAGATCCGCGCCGCGGGCGGCGTCGCGGAGGCGTTCGCCGCCGACGTCACGAACGAGCCCGACGTGTCGTCCCTGGTCGCCGACGTCACCGAGCGCCTGGGCCCGGTCCACGTCCTGGTGGTCAACGCGACCGGCCCACAGCCGTCCATCGCACTGGAGGACCTCACCTGGCAGGCGCAACTCGACCAGCTGGAGTTCTTCGTCAAGAGCCCGACACTGCTGGTGCAGGCGGTACTGCCGGGCATGAAGGAACACGGCGGCGGACGCGTCATCCAGATCGGTTCGGACATCGTGGACCGCAAGCTTCCCAGCATGTCCGCCTATATCGCGGCAAAGAGCGCCCAGCACGCCATGACCGAGGTCTGGGCCCGCGAGCTGGGCCCGCACGGCATCACGGTCAACGTCGTCGCCCCAGGCTGGATCCCGGTGGAACGGCATGCGGGCCTCGACGAGAGCGGTTACCTCGCGGAGGTGCCTCTGGGCCGCATGGGCACACCTGATGACGTCGCGGCGGCCGTCTCGTTCCTCACCTCGGAGGGCGGCGCGTTCGTCACGGGCCAGCGCATCACCGTTAACGGAGGCCACACGTGACCTGCGTGAGCGTAATCCAGTTTGGGTACTCGGCCAGGATTCGCTAGAGTTCTCTCGTCACCCCGGTTAAACGGGGGGATGCGGAAGTGGCTCAGTGGTAGAGCATCACCTTGCCAAGGTGAGGGTCGCGGGTTCGAATCCCGTCTTCCGCTCGGAGCTTCCGGCTCGGTGGCGTGGCCGAGAGGCGAGGCAGCGGCCTGCAAAGCCGTCCACACGGGTTCAAATCCCGTCGCCACCTCACAAGGACGATTAGCTCAGCGGGAGAGCGCTTCCCTGACACGGAAGAGGTCACTGGTTCAATCCCAGTATCGTCCACCATGCTCAAAGCCCCAGCCCACGGCACTCGCCGGGACTGGGGCTTCTTGCTGTTCCGCCTTGGCCAGACAACTCCCGCCAGCACCCAACCGCCCTCACCAAGTGCCGACCGACCGCTCTGCCACCCTTGCCCGGCGGGCGACCGCCCAGCTCACCGCCCTCACCCGGTAGCGACCGCCCAGCCCACCGCCCTCACGCGGGAGCGCGCGCCTGCCGCCCTCACCCGGCGGCGACCGCCCGGCCCGCCACCCTCACGCGGGAGCGACCGAGCAGCCCGCCACCTCCACCTGACGGCGACCGATCAGGCCACCAGCCCCACCCCCGGCCCGGTGCCGGGCCGAACGCCCGTCACTCTCACCCGCTGAGTTGCCCCAGGGCCGGGTGAGTCGTGCCCCAGCCTGAATAGGCCGGGGCACGACCCGGAATGGCGGCCGGCCGGTCAGCCCTCAGCCTCAGTACGACTTCTGAGTCTGGACGTTGAAATCGTCCATCTTGACCTTCTTGGCCGGATCAGTGAGGGGATCGTTGATCTCCAGTACGTCCAGCCCCTCCATGATGTCGCTGGAGTAGATGTACCCGTTGTAGTAATACGCCGACCAGGACCCGGCGATGCCACCGCCCGGGAACGGCCCGCGTTCGAAGAAGCCGATCTCCTTAGGGTTGGCCGAGTCGGTGAAGTCCCAGACCGACACCCCACCCTGGTACCACGACTGCACCATGACGTCCTTGCCCGGCACCGGGATCAGGGAGCCGTTGTGGGCCACGCAGTTCTCGTTCTCCTGCTGGTTCCGGGGGATCTTGAAGTATCCGCGCCGCTCCAGCTTGCCGTTCGCGATGTCGTACACGGCGTCCGCGCCCTTCGTGCGCGGCGTGTTGCTGTCGCACGTGGCCTGGCCGCCGCCGCCCAGCTCGTCGCTGAACACGACCTTCGTGGCATCGTTGTTGAACGTCGCCGAGTGCCAGATCTGGAAGTTCTCCGTGTCGGTGATCTGCTGGAGGACCTTCGGCTTGACCGGGTCGGAGATGTCGAGGAGCACGCCGTCGCCGAAGCAGGCGGCCGCGGCCAGCTTCTTCTCGGGGTACGCGGTGATGTCGTGGCAGCCGGAGGCGAGATCGGAGTGCTGCCGCTCAGGGAAGATATCCGGCTTCGCCACGATTTTTGCGGACTGAGGCGACTTTGTGGGGATCTCTACGATCTGGATGAGTTCGTGGGGCGGGGGGCAGGTCTTCGACTCGGGCTCGGGGCCGGGCGAGGAGACGTACACGTAGAGCGTTTCCCCGGCGGGGACCATCGTGTGCGTGTGCGAGCCGCAGTCGGTCCTGACCGCGCTGAGGTACTTGGGGCTCTTCTTGTCGCTGATGTCGAAGATCCGCAACCCCTCCCAGTCGCGGCTGTCCTCGCTGGAGTCGCACCCCTCGCCGCTGCGCGGCTCGTCGATCGACAGGATGAGCAGGTCGCCGTACACCGAGACGTCGTTCTGCTGGGCCGGGCAGGACACCGTGCTCACCAGCTGAGGTTTGGTCGGGTTGCTGATGTCGTAGATCGCGAACCCGCCGAAGTTTCCCACGAACGCGTAATCGCCCTGGAACGCCAGGTCGGTGTTGATGTCGTCCCGGCCGTTCAGCGGGGCGGGCCGGCGCATCTGGGCGACGAGCTTGACGTTGTCGCTCGTCATCACGTCCCCGGTGGGGGACGGCTTGCCGGCTGGAGCGCTGGTCTCCTGCGTGGAGGTGTCGGGCGTCGAGGCCCCGGACGCCGTCTGTCCCGCCGCGCAGGCGGAGGTTAACAGCAGTACCGTACACAACAACGCTCCGCGCAACTTGGCAGAGATCAACGCGCATTCCCCTTTGTCTCGTAGTTCACTATGGAAGCTATGCCAGTGGGTACGCGCACGCGTGCGGTCTTCATCACAGTTGTGACCACAATCGCCCTTGCCGCCTGCTCTCAGGAGCCCGCCGGTCCTTCCCCCGTGGGCACGGGGGCGCCGGTGATCGTGCCGGGGAGCCCGGGGGCCCCGGGCCGTACCGCGACGCCGGGGGAGCGGGTCGGGCAGACGCCCAGACCGACGGTGGCCTCGGACGTGCGCTTCGCCGAGGCCATGATCCCCCACCACCGCCAGGCCCTGGAGATGACCTCACTGGTGAACGACCGTACGACCACGGAGACCATCCGCGCGTTCGCCCGCCAGATCACCGCCGCCCAGACCCCGGAGATCAAGGCCATGACGGGCTGGCTGGCCGAGCTCGGCCGCTCCGCCCCGGACGGTCACACGCACACCCAGGCGGCGGGGTACGGCATGGCGACGCCAGAGGAGCTGAACGCGCTGCGCGCCACGAAGGGAGCAGCCTTCGACCGCATGTTCCTGCAGCTGATGACCAGGCACCACGAGGGAGCGGTCAAGATGGCGGGGGAGGAGCTGGCCACCGGCCGGGACCAGCGCATGCGGCTGATGGCGAAGGACGTGTACTCGGGTCAGAGCATCGAGATCGCCCGCATGCGCAAAGTCCTGGAAACGCTGCCTGGCTAGGGCGTCAGGAGGGCCAGAGCATGTTGGTCAGCTCGGCGTCGAGGTCCATGTAGTCCGTCTCACGGCCCGCGGGGACCTTCTCGTACGTACGGTGGAGGAACTCGGTGAGCGGGGCCAGCGGCACCTCGAAGAGCGCCTGCCCGAACGGGGACGTGAGACTGATGTGCAGCGTGCGCTCGCCATCGGCACGCGCGGGCCACACCTGCACGTCGCCGTCGCCGACACGCCTCACGATGCCCACAGTGAGCAGTTCGCGAGCAAAGATCCACTCGACCGGCTCGTCATTCCCCACGTGGAAGGCCATGCGTATGGCGTATGGATCGTCGGCTGTGTAACTCAGTCCGGCGAGCAGGGGGACGGTAGTACGGTCGGGGACCACAAGCCGAAGGCCAAGCTCGGCGGAGACGGTGGTGCTGTTCATCGTCAGCCAAACCTTTTCGTCGTAGGTCCCCTCTTCGGGGCTTTCACTGCTCTGACGGACTTCGTCCTGAGCTATGACGCGGAACGAAGAAACCTGTAGGAAAGATTCCGCTCCAGGGGCCTTCTGTAACGCACATCACAGCTGGACATTTAGGCATCAACCAGGCTAAACGGGATCAAATCGGGTCGTATTTGCGAGGGTTTTGCGTGTTGTGGAGCCTGTCCCGCCGCGCCGACCATGAACGTTTCTCACCAAAAGATCGCGATCGGTGCCTTACGGAACAGGACGATGGTATGCCACCGACCCACCCCGCCGGTGGGCAACCGCCGCGTTTCACCTGAATCCCTCCCACGGCCCCGTCGTCGTCACCCCGGAACCTCCCCCGATCCTCCCCGGAGCAACCCCAGAGCAACCGCGGAGCCACCTGCGAACCACCTCGCATCCACCCCGCATCCACCCCGGACCCACCGCCCGGTCGCTTCGCTTCGCCAGCAGGTGCCAGAGTGCGGTATGGTTTTCCCCGTCGGCACCGCAAGGAGCCAACAGGGCGGGCGATTAGCTCAGCGGGAGAGCGCTTCGTTCACACCGAAGAGGTCACTGGTTCGATCCCAGTATCGCCCACCGAGATCAAGGGCCACATCCCAACATGGGAGTGGCCCTTTTGGTCTTCCAGGTGACTCACTGAGTGACTGCCCTGTTCCACGGTCGTCACTGGGGAAGATCCGATTCGTGACGATCGCGCCGTTCTGGTGCACGGGTGTGATCTGAAGCCAGTAGACCTTCTCGGTGACTGCCGGCCCTCCGGTATGCCTGATCAACCGGGCAATGTTCTCGATCGGGACGCCGTCCGCTGACAACAGCGAGACGAAGCTGTGTTGCATCTCCCGGGGCATCCGATCGGCACCGACCAGACCGGCTCGGACGATCACTCGCCGAACTCCCGACGGACGTTGCCTGCGCTTGTCTTGGTGCCGTTTCGGGTGGTGAACACCAGGTGAGCCTGACCGTCCCGGCTCGGCACGATTAGTGTCAACGGCACCTTGGCGCTCTGCCGTAGCGCAAAGAGCCGGGCTCGGCTCCGCGTCTCTCGCTTGATCAGTGGAATGGCAGGTGGGTGATCTACACTCGCTCGCTGTGACGCGATTATTCGATCGTATGGGTCTCTTTTCTCTGATCGTCGCCTGCCTCGCCATGTTCGCCGGTGGCCCGCTGAGAGAGAAGTGGGGGGCGCCGAACTGGACGGTGCTGGCTCTCGGGATCGTTGCGGCAGCGCTGGCATGGCCTGGGGTGCGAAGGAAGGCCACGATCTCCACGGTGTCCAACCGCAGCATGTCAGTGGCGGGACTGGTGCTGGGGACGATGGCGATCGGCCTCGGCACGCTGCTGCTGGCGCTGGACATCCTTTGGCCGTGATTGGCTGAGAGCCTAAAAAGGGAACCCTGGGTCTCATGGTCTGAGGGCCGCTGGGTTGGATGCCGAGATCAGCTTTGGAACAGGGACAGGGGAGCGGTGCAGAGGGTCTGTTCGGCGCCGAACGCCTCGTACGTGCTGATGGGGCGGAAGCCGAGGCGGGCGGCGAGTTTCAGAGATCGCTTGTTCGCGGTCTGGGTGGCGAGCACGACCGGCTGGTCGGGGAGTTCGCCGGCCGCTGCGCGCAGTGCGGCCGTTGCGGCCTCGAATGCGAACCCCGCGCCCCATGCACTGCGCCGCAGTAGATAGCCCAGTTCCAGTTCTTCGCCATCCTCGGTGACATGCCTGGGGCGGTCGGGCGGCCGGTGGGCGAGCATCAATGTTCCGATAAGTCGGTTCGTCGTGTTGTCGGCGATGACATAGTTCCCAGGGCTGGATGTCGCGTTGGCGGTTATGGCTGCATCGAAGTGCTGCTCGACGTCACTCCGGGGCCGGGGACCACCGAGGTAGGCCTGAACCTCGGGGTCGGTCATGAGCTCGATGAATTCTTCACGGTCGGCGGCGTGTGCTTTGCGAAGCAGGAGTCGTTCCGAAGGGATTTCCGTGGCAGATAGCGTCCGCAATTGGCTCATAGGCCCAGGATCCTAGAACACGGGACCGGTGATGGTGGCCTGGTCCGGGGCTGCCGCACTCGCCCATGACCGTGGCGTTGACGCGCACCTGGCCGGCCTGCAGGACGTTGCCACCGGTTCGTGTCTCTCGACCTGCCGAGGCGCCTCGGGGGCAGATGATCTACGTGAGGGGCTTCGGCGACCATGGCGTCGCGGCAGCGTGATTTGACGCGATCTTGTATTCGCGAATTACTTAATACGCCTTCGGGTCATTATTGTCGACGGCTCCACACTGTCGCCATAAGCTCGCCATAAATTCGCCATGGAGCCCATCGACCTGCATGAATGCGCGAATGAATCGCATCCAAGGCACAGCTTCAAAGGCGATTTGAACATTGTTCCATGGAATTGTCCAGCTCTTGCCAGGTGATTTACCGACCCTTACTCTCCAGGTGATCAAATCACTTTCTCCTTTCACCTGGAGGCACCTCTTGCGCCGATTAGCGCTTCCCGTCGCCGTCTCGGCGATGCTCCTCCCCTTCCTCTCCCCGGAGGTGGTCTCCGCCGCCGCGCTCGACGACCCCCCGCCGGCGAACGTCCAGGAGATCGGCCCCGGTCAGTACTCCTCGGACACCAAGACCTTCAAGCTCACCGAGCTGGACGTGTCCGCGGGCGCGATCAGCCGCAGGCACGGCGTGGTTCTGGCCGCCGACGATCTGGCCAGGCCGCAGTCCGCTCCGGCGACCCGCCCCGAGCTGGGCGTCTTCGGGCCGGGCTGGCAGGCCGAGTTCGCCGGCGGAGAGATCAACCGGAAACTCGAGAACCAGAACGGCACCATCGTCGTCACGGAGCTCGATGAGGGGACGTCGACCAGCTATCCCCTGAAGAGCAGTGTCTCCTTCCCCGACGGTGGCGGCGTCCAGACGTACGAGGCTGCCAGCGGGTCCAAGATCACCGAAACCACCAAGTGGGACGCGGTCATCGGGGCGATGCGCACCACGACGGTCGAGACGCTCGTGACGGATCCGGGCCCCGTGGAGGCGGGCGACGACACCTTCGCCACCGCCGACGGCACCCCCATCAGCACGGGCGACCTCCAGCTCACCTACACCTGGGCCCGCCCGGCCGGGGCGCCGAGTGCCGATCCCTGGCGGGTGACCGATGTGGGCAGCACCGCCTTCGGCAAGTCCACGATCACCTACGACGCCCAGGGCCGTGTCAGCACGGTGAAGGAGCCGGCCGGCGCCGCGACCTCCGCAACCGTCACCAGGTTCACCTACGCCACGGCCACCACGGCCACCGGCACCTCCAACGGCGACTACGCGGGCCGGCTCAAGGAGATCGCGGTCACCTACGGCACCGAGGCGCCGCAGATCGAGGCGAGCTACGCCTACGACCTGAACGGCCTGCTGCGCACCGCGAGCGATCCCAGCGTCGGCGCCGTCCAGGGGACCTACGCCTACGACTCGGTGGGGCGCCTGTCGTCGATCGAGTCCGTCACCAGCGGCGGCTGGCAGCTGTCGTTCCCGGCGGGCGCCGCCGCTCCCAATGTGGCCGCCACCGGCACCGACATGCCGGCCAACGGCGGGCCGACCGAGGGCGCGGCCGGGCTCGACGACCCGAACGCCACAGAGCCGCCGGCCAGTGACTTCCTGCCGGACGGCGTGGATCCCCCGCAGTCCTACCCGAAGAAGTGCAACACTGCCGTCACCTGGATGTGGTACACGAAGTCGGGCTGCTCGGCCTGGGCATGGCACGGCGGCAAATGGCGGAAGCCCGACTGGAAGCGGACCGCCAGCGGCTTCAAGGTCAGGGGCATCTACTACGACCACTGCACGAAGTCTCCGGACAAGCCCCACAATTTCGACATGCGACCGGCCTGTGACTCCCACGACTACGGGTACGGCCTGATCGCCAACCAGAAGAAGAAGTACAAGTACTACCTCGACAACACCCGTACGCGAAAGCTGGACGTGGACAACCGGTTCTACATCACCATGCGCGACAAGGTATGCGGGGGTTACTTCATCCTGGTCCGGCCCGACTGCAGGGCATGGGCATGGACGTACTACCAGTTCGTCAAGAAGTACGGCAATCCCTGAGAACGGCCTGAATGCGGAGTTCCTTCGGTGGTGCATGAGGTTGGGTGCACCTGGAGGCGCACAGGCGGGGCCGGCCGGTCGCGAGGTCGACGGCGTGCGCCCTCAGAGGGAGGCAGGGGAGGGCGGCGATCGGGTGATGGTCGCCCTCGCCCTTGTCCGGCCAGTCAGGAGAACGCCTTGCTCCCTTCAGCGAGAACGGCGATCAGCGCATAGCCGACCACAGTGATGAGGGAGGTCAGGCGGAGCTTGTCTCCACGCCCAGGCGATTACAGCGCGTTCCTCACTTGCGGCGCTCGGGGGCGCTGAGGACGTCGGCGAGGTCGTCCACCGCGAGTCCCCGGCCCGGCTTCGCCTGGGGCGCGGTGATCGTCATGGGCTTGTCCCAGTTCCGGTACTGCGTGGCCAGGTGCCCCCGCAGGATCCGGTCGTGTCCGAGCCCCGGGACCTCGGGCCGCGGGTGCGCGTAGAAGCGCCAGCCGACCCGGTACGGCCATCCGCGGTCGTCGTACATGTACGTCCATGTCACCTCGGACGTCCCGAGGGCCGCGGTCCCCGCCGCCTCGCGGAAGCTGGGGGAGACGCGATAGAGCTCCTTGAGCTTGATCGTCCCGGTCAGGTTGTAGATCCGCTGCTTGCGGCCGGTGGTGTGATCCGTGGTCCAGGGCCCGACGGTCTTGCGGGTCTTGGTGGCCAGCAGCTTGCGCAGTGTGGCCGGCTCCAGGACGTTGATGAACTGGTCGCCGTACGCGGCCGCGGCGCCGCCGGCACGGCCCGTACGCACCCAGGTCTTCGCCCGCGGCGCGAGCTGGTACTGCCAGCCGCCCACGCTGATGGTGCGCAGCGTCCCCACCGTCGCGAGCACGCCGGCGAAGTAAGGGTCCTTGGGCGCCTCCTCCACCATCAACTCCTTGCTGCTCACGCTGAGCTGCCGAGTGAGCTCCGAGGCGATCACGCCGGCCCGGCCCAGCTTGACCTTGCCGGTTCCGCGCAGTCCCATGCCGCTCCCGATGAAGGTTCGCCTGCCGTTCAGCTGCACCTCCTTGGACAGGTCCGTGGAGGCCTGACCGTAGAACTCGGCCGTCGCGCCGGCGCCGCGGACGAGTAGCGAACGCAGGCCCGCCATCGGGTCGGGTTCGGCTGTCTGCGCGTGGGCGGTGGTGGGAGCTGCGGTGACAAGGGCCAAGGCGACGATGAGGGGGTGCATGTCGTACATCCAGGTGGTGACTGAAGATCAAGTGTGGTTGGAGTGAATCTAGCGTGCGGGTGTGACAGGTCGCTTCTGCAGCCCGCCGAACGACGCCTCATGTGCCGGGAGTTTCCCAGAGAGGGTGGTCCAGCGGGACCTGACGGACCGACGGCAGGTACAGGTCGAGCTCGCCAGGCTCGAGCCGGCGCATGCCCACGACGAACCAGAACTGCCCGGCCACCTCGCCCATCTGCTTGTAACGCCCGTCGGGCGTCAGCGCGACCCAGCCGTTCGGCAGGCCGAGCAGGGTGGCACGCCGCGCGGGGGCCGTGCCGGGACCGACGTCCCACAGGATGACGCCGCCGTCGTCCCCGGCGCTGGCCAGGAGATCGCCCGACGGCGCGAAGGCCACCGAGACCACGCGCCGGGTGTGCCCGGTCAGGGTGTGCAGCCGGCGGCCTGTCTCAGGATCCCAAAGGTGTACGGCGAGGTCGTCGCCGGCTGTGGCGAGCAACGACCCGTCGGGGCTGAAAGCGGCCGCCCACAACCGGCCGGTCCCCTCCCGGAGCACGTTGAGGCACTCCCCGGTGGCCACGTCCCAGACGCGGGCCGTGCCGTCGTGGCCGGCACTGGCCAGCCGGTCGCCCGACGGGTGGAAGGCCACCGCGTAGACGCGGTCGTCGTGGCCGGTCAGCCGGACCCGCAGCGTGCCGGTCTCGGCGTCCCACAGCCGTACGAGGCGGTCGTCGCAGCCGGTGGTGACGAGCCGCCCGTCGGGGCTGAACGCGATGGCGCGCACCCGCCCGCGGTGGTTCGTCAGCTCGGCCGCCAGCCGCCCGGTCGGGTGGTGCCAGATCCTGACGCTGTCCTCGTCGTCGGCGATGGCCAGCATGCTTCCGTCAGGGCTGAACGCCTCGGTCCACACCTGGTCGGTGTCGGCGTTGAGCTCGCGCTCGTGCTCACCCGTGGCGGCGTTCCAGAAGTGCACGCCGCCGTCGTCGGTGGCGGTGGCCAGCAGCGGACCGGCGGGGGAGAACGCCGCGGAGACGAGCCGGTCGGAGGTGCCGGTGAACTGCCGCAGCTGCCGCCCGGTCCACGGCTCCCACACGCGTACGACGCCGTCGTTGCCGCCGGTCGCCAGCATCGAGCCGTCGGCGCTGAACCGTACTGTGGAGATCCGCCGCCCGTGCCCGCGCAGGATGCGCCGGCTCCGGCCGGTGAGCGCGTCCCACAGGCGCACCGTGCCGTCGTTGCCGCTGGTGGCGAGCTGCCGGCCGTCGGGCCGGAAGGCGAACGGCCACACCGAGGTATGGTGCCCCGTCAGTTCCACCCGCTCACCGTCGAGCCGCTGGAGCCGCACCACCCCGCGTGCGTCCCCGCTGGCCAGCACGTGCCCGTCGGGGCTGAACAGCACCTGGTGGACAGCGGTGTCGTGACCCGGCAGGGCTCCGCGAGGAGTGCCGTCGGCCACGTCCCACAGCCGTACCGCGCCCGTGGTGTCTCCTGAGGCCAGCAGCCGTCCGGTGAGGTCGAAGGACAGCGTGCGGACCGGGCCCGCGTGGCCGGGGAGCTCCCGTACGAGCGAGCCTTCGTGCGGGTCCCACAGGCGGATCAGGCCCGTGGCGTACCCGGCTGCCAGCAGGCGGCCGTCCGGGCTGGGCGCCAGGCGATGCACCGCGCCGCCGTGGCCGGCGAGCTCGTGCCGCACCCGGCCGGTGCCCGGCTCCCAGACCCTGATCGTGCCGGTGGCGTCGCCGGTCGCCAGCAGGTCGCCGGCGAACGCGGCGGTGTGGAGCGGGGAGGATTGGCCGGGGAAGGTCGCCACCGTTTCCCCTGTGCGCACCGACCACACGCGCACCACCCCGTCGGCGCCGCCGGCCATCACCCGCTCACCGGATGGGCTGAGCACCACCGGCCAGACGCCTTCCGGGTGCCCGGTGAGCACGTGCAGGCACTCGCCTGTGGCGGGGTCCCACAGGCAGATCGTGCCGTCGTCGGCGCCGGTGACCAGCGTGCCGGGGGCGTACGCGGTCTTGTGGACGCGCCCCCGGTGCCCGTACAGGGTGCGCAGCGGCAAGCCGGTGGCGGAGTCGCAGATGAGCACGCCGCCGTCGTCGCTGCCCACGGCCAGGGTGTTGCCGTCGGGGTGGTAGGCGATCGGCTCGGGCAGGTGGCCGCTCTCGTGGCGATGGCCGTACGGCACGCCGAGCAGCGCGGGCGCCACCTCGACGGACACCGGCCGGCCCGGCGCGATCGCGGCGCCGCGCAGGGCGGGGTCGTCGGCCAGCGCCGGTGAGAGGGTCACGGCGATCAGTGCCGCGTGGTCCCAGCGGCTGCCCTCGGTCGCGATGTCGCGCAGGTCGGCCCGGGCCAGCCTGGCCCGGGTCAGGTCCGCTCCACGCAGGTCGGCCCCGGTCAGTACGGCCTCGTCCAGCCGCGCACCCACGAGCCGGGCGTCCCGCAGCACCGCCCGCGCCAGGTTGGTCCCCACGAGCCGGGCGTCGGTGAGGTCCGCCCCGCTCAGGTCGACGCCGGAGAGGTCCCGGTACGACAGGTCCTCGCCGGTCAGCCGGGCCCCCCGTAGATCGGGGCCGGCGGGCAGCCGCAGCCGGCCGGCGATCTTCATCGCGTTGGCCCGCGAGACGTCGTCGGCGTCCGCGTCGGCCAGCGTCTCCGTCACCCACGACCGCAGCCACCGTACGTCCGCCAGGTCACACAGGAAGTCCACGGTCAGCGTCGACAAGTGCCGGCGCGGCAGCGGCGCGGGATCGCCCAGGGCGACATGCCGGGCGATCAGCCACTCCATCACCGAGGAATGGATGAACCCGAACATCCCCTCCTCGGTCCGCACCAGCAGGCTGCCCGACCCCACCGCGTGCGCCGCCTGTGCGGCCGACATCCGCCCGTCGGCCAGCCCGGTCAGCGTCTCACCGATCTCGGTCAGCTCGTCCAGATCCAGCAGCGACTTCCCGGACTCCCACAGCCGCAGCGCCAGCGCCGTCACCGCCTGCCACAGCTCCTCGGTGCTCAGCACCGCCGCCGAGCCCGGCACCCCGGCCCGCCGCTCCTCGAAGGCCAGCCACGAGGTCAGGATCTCCTCGTACAGCCCTGCCGCGCTGATCGCGCCGCCCGTCGTGGCCACCGTGCGCAGCCGCTCGCCGGGCAGGTCGGCGACGAAGCTGAGCATGCGCGGGTTCTGGGCCAGGCCCAGCAGATCCGAGATGCCGCCGATCAGCGCGAACCGGTCGTCGGCGGCCTGCTCGTCGCCGTACCTGTTGAGCAGGTACGCCCGCACCTGCGCGGGGGTGAAATCCTCCACGGTCAGCACCCGGCGCTGCGGCAGCATGCCCACCATCTCGCCCAGCGCGGTGAGGACCTGATGGTGTGACCTGAAGTGCTGCGTACGGCTGGTGACCACGATCTTGGCCTTGTCCTGGGCCGCGGCGAGCAGCGTGGTCAGGTGGTCGGCCGCCCGGTCGTAGGTGACCCGCGTCACCAGCTCGTCGAAGCCGTCGAAGAGCAGCACGATCCGCCCCTGGCGCAGCATGTAGTGGAACGCCTTGAGATCGATGAACCGCTCGTGGTGCGCGGCGAGGTGCGCCGCCACCAGGGAGTCCATCGACTGGGCCTTTTCCAGGAAGCGCAGCTCGATGAAGACCGGCGTCAGGTGCGGCAGCTCGGCCGGGATGCGCCGGGCCAGCTCGCGAAGGGCGAACGTCTTGCCCCGGCCGAAGTCGCCCAGCACCAGCATGAACCGTCCGTGGTCGGCGGCCAGCAGCCGCATCAGCTCCTCGGCCAGGTCCTCCTGGACGCCCGGCTGGGGACGGTCCAGCTCCCTGAACCGCTGGGGTACGTACAGGTCGGGCGGGTAGCGCCGGTCGGAGCGCAGCCGCCTGGTCTGCTCGGCCACGTAGTCCGACAGGTCGAGCAGGCCCTGGAATTCGATGAAGCTGCGCAGCCTGAGCCCTCTGCGCGTGGCGTAGTCGCGCACCGCCGTGGCCGGCGCGGGCCCCTGGTAGACCAGTTCGGATCCCGGGCCTGGCACGGCGGCGTGCACATGCCGCAGGAACGCCTCCACGTCGGGTTCGGTGACCCGGCCCAGGTGAGCGCCGATGAGGTACTGGCGGACGAACCCGTCCTCGGGGACGGTCATCAGCAGGTACGGGGGGTGAGCCGGCACCGTGCGGATCTGGGCGTGTTCGTACCGGGCCTCGCACACCTCGGCGACCCGGTCCAGCAGGCTCGCCCTGTCGGCCGGCTCCGCCACCAGCGGCGGTACGTCGAGCATCGCCTCGGCGGACGGTGTCCGAGGTGGGGGGAAGGCGCCGTGCCAGATGGAGTGGTCGCCGGGTGGCTCGTTCTCCACCCAGTCGCCGGAGATCGGCTGCGGCGTCGAGCCGTTCAGGTCGAGCCGCAGCTCGATGTCCCATTCGCCGTCCCATTCGCCGTTCTGGAGCGCGACGATGTCCGCCTGCACCAGGTTGATCAGGCTCGCCCATTCGCCGGCCGCGCACTGCGAGCGCCACAGCAGGGTGTGGCGTCGCCACTCGGTGAGCGGGTCCTCGTGCCCCGGGAGCAACGCGCCGGCCCTGAGGACCGCCAGGCAGGCCAGCGCGATCACCAGCAGGTTGGCGGAGTAGTAGGCGTGGCGCTGCGGAAGGCCGGCCGTGCGCGGGCGGTAGTTCGGGTACGGCACGCTCAACCGCGTGTCCAACCGGCGGCTCAGCCACATGACGAGCTCGCCCCAGAGGCTCTCCGCGCCCTTCGCCTCGGCCAGCTCCCGCAGGAAGGAGACGACGGTGGTACGGGACGACAGCGCCGACCATGACAGCAGGGCCTGCAGCAGCCCGTCGTCGACCTCGGTCACCACCAGGCCCGACTGCTTGACGGCCAGGTCGCCCAGCAGCGTGGTGATGAGCCGGGCGGTGAGATACTCGCCGAAGGTCGCGTGCAGGAACTCGTAGGTCTGCACCACGTCGTGGTCGCGGGTGGCCTGCGCGCGATGGACGAAGAAGAACTTCGCGATGGCGAGTTCGCCGGCCGTGAGCGGAGTGGCGAAGGTGACGGTGCGTACCTGCGCGGGAAACTCCAGTCCCGACAGATCGTGGTCCAGTTCGGCCGTGGTCACCCACTGGCGGCCTCGGTTCAACATCGCGAACGCGACGTACGACAGGTGCAGCATCTCGCGTTCGAGCAGGAACGGTATCTGGTCCTCGGGATAGGCCTTCTCCAGCTCCCGCTCCACGAATCTGCGCATCAGCCGTTCGTAGAGCTCCGTCTGCCGGAACTCCGCCGCGTCCTTGCTCAGCGCGTTCCCGTCGGCGTCATACAGCGCGAGCATCAGCAGGAGCAGCGGTTGCTCCGCCAGGGCTCGCTGGGCGAGCGCGACGTCCAGAGCGAGCGGCCTGATCCTCTGTCGGACGAAATAGGCGTCGTTCCTGGCGTTCCAGGCGGTCAGCCAGCGGTCGATCTGCGCCTCGTTGAACGGTTCGAGCCTGGCGACCACGGTGCCGGGGACGAATGCGGCCCGATCCGCGACGGCCGTACGCGAGGTGATGACGACCGCGACCGCCCGACCGGCATCGGCCTCGCGCCGCTGGAACCGGGCCACCTTCTCGAGGTAGTCGGACTGGCGCACCCCCGTCGCCTGCAGCAGCTCGTCGAAGCCGTCGAGCAGGACCACGGGCAGGACGCCCTCGGCGCTCCTGGCCAGAGCGGGCCACTCCAGCCGCTCACCGCTGAGCCGGTAGACGGCCTGCTCGATCTGCTCCTGGATGTCGGCGTTCGCCGCCACGTCCCGCAACGGCACCCGGACCGGCAGGTACCGTCCCTCAGGCAGCCGGGCGGCCAGGACCTTGGTCAGCAGGGACTTGCCCGCGCCGGGTTGGCCGAGGATGACGAACGGCACCTCGCTCGCCGTCGACCGGGTGAGAAAGCCGGCGAGGAACCGCGGCAGGTCAT
Source organism: Nonomuraea sp. NPDC003709 (assembly GCF_040610775.1). Lineage (NCBI taxonomy): Bacteria > Bacillati > Actinomycetota > Actinomycetes > Streptosporangiales > Streptosporangiaceae > Nonomuraea > Nonomuraea sp. NPDC003709. Next base: position 339,326 of record NZ_JBEXMW010000008.1, read on the forward strand.
CGCGGACCTCCAGGTCGTCCCACCACGCTTCGAGGCTGGGGTCGGTGGGGTGGCGCACCTCGCTCGTACGGAAGCGAGGCGTCACATAGGCCTCCTCGACGGTCGGCAGTCGCACGGCGGCGGCCGTCTCGTCCTGTCCCCTCGTCGCCGCCAGCGGTTCCTTCAACGCCGCGCGGTGCAGCCTGCTCAGGGCGGTCAGCTGGGCCGGGAGGGCGGCGCCCGAGGTGACCAGGGACAGCAAGTGCTCGAGCTCCGCCAGGCCTGCTCTCGTCGCCTGATGCTCGATCATCCCCGCCCACAGCGCGAATTCGGGGACGTCGAGCGCCAGCCTCCGGTACCGGTCCTCGTAGTGCCGGACGGCCGTCTCCGGCAGCTTCCGCTCGAGTTGGGCGACGACCTTCTCCCGCTCGGCCGGACCGAGCCCATCCCAGACCTTCAGCCTCATGACGAACGACCGCAGGCGATGACCGTACGTCTCGTAGAACTCGAGGACGGCTCGCTTGGCCTGTTCGAAAGGAAGGTACGGCGAAGGACGGGGGAGGCCACGCGACAGGTCGATGCCCGGATGCCCGGCCAGCTTCGCCTGCTCCTCCTTGCTCATCCGCAGGTCCTGCGAGCTGAACGGCAGATCGATGGAGTCAACCGCCTCGAAGAACGCCGTGATGACCAGGATCGTGTGCGCGGCCTCCATCCGTTCGGTACGGCTGTGCCATTCGCGGCCGGTGCGCCACTCGCGCCACCGGCCGAGGAGGGTGTTGCCCACCTGCACGAACTGCTGTTTGGCGTCGATCACGTCCCAGAGCCCGAGCGTGCCGATGCTGAGCAGCAGGTCGATCTTCTCGACCGCCGGATCGGCGCCGCCCAGGAGCCGAACGGCGTCGGCGTACCGGTAGTCCTTCGCCATGTCCACGATCCTCTATCGCCGCGGGGAGCGTGTGAATCAGTTTGTTCACTTCGGGGGACGGAAGACCGGCTCGTCCGGCATCCGGAACGCTGATCCGCGACCTCGCCGACCCTAGCGGTGCGGCAGGCGCAGCCCTGCGATGAGGAGCTCGACCAGCCGGCGTGCGTCGTAGCGGGGATCGTTGTCGGCGCCGATGCAGAGGTTGCCGACGCCGCGCATGAGCTCGTAGGCGTCCACGTCGGAGCGGATCTCGCCGGCGGCGGCCGCGGCTTCGAGGAGCTGGGCGCACGCGGGCACGAGCCGGTCGAGGAAATAGGCGTGCAGCGTGTCGAAGCCGGCGTCGTCCGACCGCAGCACGGCGGCCAGCCCGTGCTTGGTGACCAGGAAGTCGACGAACAGGTTGATCCATCGCCCCAGCGCGGCGTGCGGGGTCGCGCCGCTCGCCAGCAGGGTCGGAGCGGCCTCGGCGCAGGCCTCGACCTGGTGCCGGTAGACGGCGATGATGAGGTCCGCCCGCGTCGGGAAGTGGCGGTAGATCGTGGCCACCCCGACTCCCGCCCTGGCCGCGACGTCGCGCACCGGCGCTTCGACGCCCGAGGTCACGAAGACCGCCGCGGCGGCGTCGAGCAGCGTCCTCTCGTTGCGCCGGGCGTCGGCCCGCTTGCGCGGGGCTGCCCGCCCCGTGCCGCCCTCGTTCACCGTGCCGCTTCCTCCACTGCCGAGCTTGCCAAAACGGAACCGCGTTCCTTATCGTAATCGGAACTAGGTTCCGATTGCTCATGATGCCAGAGCAGAGCTCTGGTCACCAAGTATGGCGCGGTCAGGAAGCGCCGCGCTGAACCGTGTTCCGATTGACCGACCGAAAGGATCAGCGGCCCGATGTTGCACACCTCCCGGCCCCGCTTCGGGATCATGACCGCCCCGTCGCAGGTCGACTACCAGGACGTCCTGCGGGTCTGGCGCGAGGCGGACACGATTCCGGAGATCGAGCACGCATGGCTGTTCGATCATCTCCTGCCCATCTTCGGCGACCCCGACGGGACGACGTACGAAGGCTGGACCCTGCTCTCGGCCCTCGCCGCGCAGACCCGGCGGCTGCGCCTCGGCCTGCTCGTGACCAGCAACCGCTTCCGGCCGCCCGCGCTACTGGCCAAGATCGCCGCGACCGTCGACATCGTCTCCGGCGGACGGCTCGACTTCGGCATCGGCGCCGGCTCGCGGCCCAGCTGGCCCTCGGCCCGGCGCGAGTACGACGCACACGGCCTGCCCTTCCACGACGCCGCGCACGCCGTGGGGAGCCTCGCCGAGGCGTGCACGGTGATCCGGCGGCTGTGGACCGAGGACGAACCGTTCGACTTCCACGGCACCTACGTCCGGCTCACCGGGGCGTTCTGCAACCCCAAACCCGTCCAGCGCCCTCACCCGCCCATCCTCATCGGCGGACGCTCGGGCCCGACGCTGCGCGTGGCCGCCGAGCACGCCGACCTGTGGAACATCCCCGGCGGCGACATCGACGACGTCGTCCGCCGCAGCCGGCTGCTGGACCGCTACTGCACCGAGCTCGGCCGCGACCCCGCCTCGATCATCCGATCGATCCACCTGCCGGTCTCCTACGACCAGCCCGACATCACCCGGGACGCGATCGGCGAGGCGCTCGACGCCGGCTTCCGGCACATCGTCCTCGGACTGTCGGCGCCCTACCCCGCCGGCGTCGCGCGCTGGGTCGCCGACGAGCTCATCACCACGTCGGCCCGAGCCGCCGCCGAGGTCGGCCGCTGAGGTCGGCCGGGGAGGTCAGTCGCTGAGCAGGCCACGGGCGCGCAGGTCGGACAGGAGGTCGGGCGGCAGGGCCGGGCAGCGGCTCACGGTGACCTCCTTGAGCGACGGGAAGCCGCCGGCCTCTCCCAGGTCGCTCAGCGAGCCGCAGTCGTAGAGGTGCAGGGCGCGCAGGGAGAGCAGGCGCTCGAGCCCGTCCAGGGTGGTCAGGCGGCCGGTGCAGGCGACGTAGAGCTCCTCCAGGTTCAGCAGCCCCGCGAACGGGCTGAGGTCGGAGAGGTGGTCCAGCCCCTGGAGGGTCAGGGTGCGCAGGGCGGGCATGCGCGCGAGCGCGGAGAAGTCCGTCATGAGGTCGGTGTAGGCCAGGTACACCTCGCTGACCGACGGGTGCCCTTCGAGCCCGTCGAGCGAGGTGAGCTTGGTGAAGCTCTCGACGGTGATCCCGGCCAGGGCGGGCAGCCGCGACAGCGGGCGCAGGTCGGGGAGCGGCGCGCTGGGCAGGCCGAGGTTCGTCAGGCGGGGGTGGTGGCCGAGGCCGTCGAGGCTCTTCAGCTTCGTGCAGCCGCTGAGATACGCCCGTTCGAGCGCGGGCATGGCGGCGATGCCGTCGAGACTGGTCAGGCGGGCGCAGTGCATGTGCAGATCGGTCACGGAGTCGAGGCCGTACAGGCCGTCGATGCTTGTGATCTTGGTACGGCTCACGTCCAGTTCGGTCAGCTGTCGCAGCCCGGACAGCGGCCGGATGTCCTCGATGAACCGGCAGTTGTCGAGACCGAGCCAGTCCAGGTACGGGAACGCCTCGCCGAACCCCTCGACACTGGTCACCCCGCTGCTGCGCAGGCTGAGACGGCGCAGGTTGCGCAGGCCGAGCAGCGGGGAGACGTCGGACACCGCGGGGGAGCTGGTGACCTCGAGCACCTCAAGGCCGATGAGCCCGGCGAGCGGCCGCAGGTCGCTGACGGCCGCGCAGCCGTCCAGCTTGAGCTCGCGCAGCTCGGTCAGCGCGGCGAGCTCGGAGAGGTCGGTGAGGCTCTTGCAGTGGTCGAGGACCAGCGTCCGCAGGATCGTCAGGTGGCGCAGCCCGGTGAGCGAGTCACGCCGGCGCAGCTCCAGCTCGGTACGGCCCTCGTCGTCGAAGGCGGGGGCGAGCAGGTGCTCGGCGAAGGCGTCGGGGTCGAGCGCCTGGGGCCACAGCCTGAGCAGCTTCTCGGACGACGGCTCGGCGATCTCCGCGAACTCCGCGGCCAGCGCGAGCGCGTCGCCCTCTCCGCGCAGCGCGAGCTCACGCAGGGATTTCCAGGCACGTTCCGGGGACGCGGACGCCAGTTTGGCGCGGTAGTCGGAAAGGTCCAGGTTCATGCCATGCCACCCTACGCATTCGCGATCTTCCTGGATGGCGTTCGGGAACACCCGGCCGATCGTGCGGGAGAGCCGGGGCGCCGTCAGCGGCCGCGCACGATCAGCTGAAGGAGCCGGCGCGGCCGTTTCGCGCGGAACGCGGCCCGCTCGTTGACCTGCGGGAACGGTATCTCCGGCACGGGCACGCCGAGGAACGCGCACAGCGGCTCCCACCCGTCCCGCACCTCGAACACCAGCAGCCGCTCCGCCGGGATCGCCGCCCGCACCTCGGCCGCGTGCCGTTCGTAGACGTCGAGGACGTGGTCGCGGTCGTCGATGCGGCCGCCGAAGACGCGGTCCATGACGGTCGCCCTGGCCATGCGCGGGTAGAGGGCGAAGTCCGGCGCGCGGCGGGTCACCAGCCAGCGGGTCACCCGGCGGCGCAGAGGGAGCCGGCGCTCCTCCAGGGCGCTGCGGAAGATGGTCTCGCTGACGCTGTCGTACCAGCGGGCGGGGTCGCGGACGGTCAGGACGACCTTGGCGTCCGGGTAGTGCTCGGCCAGCTCGCGCCAGTACGCGGAGGCGGGCCAGTCGAGCGCGGACCGGAAGCCGGTGAACAGCGTGTCCCAGTCGCGCGAGCGGCCCTCCCCGACGTCGAGCCACTGCCGGACGCGGTACGGCTCCGCGATGACCATCGACATGTGGTAGCAGGGGCCGAAGCCCAGGATCTCGAGGGCCGCCTTGAGCGACCGCGTGCCCGTGCGCCCGAAGCCCGCGCCGATCACTTTCACGTCGCGCTCACCACCTGCACGTCTCTGATGGGTCTCTGATCTGTGCCGTCTAATGTCGCGATAAATCCGGAAATATGAAAGCCCAGAGGAGGCGCACATGCCCTTCCCGCAGCCTCTGCTCGACGCGCTGCGCGATGCCCCGGATCGACCGGCCTTCGAGCACGGCGACAGGACCCTCTCCCGGGGCGAGCTGCTGGAGTTGATCCGGCGGCTGGCGGGCGCGATGCGCGCCGCGGGCCTGGGTCCTGGGCGGGCCGTCGCGGTGCGCACGGCAGTCACGCCCGAGGCGTTCGCCGCCCACATGGCCGCGCACACGCTGGGCTGCCGGGTCGTCGGCATCCGGCCCGGCTATCCGGAGGGGCAGCTCGCCCACGTGCTGGGGATGGGGATCGACGCCCTGCTCGTGGATCCCGCGACCGCGACCCCCGACCTGCGCCGCGCCGCGGCCCGTCACCTCCCCGGCCGGCCGACGCTGTCCCTGGGCCCCTGTACGGGCGCCGGCGACCTGCTGGCGCACCCCGACGACGGACGGCCGCTGACCGTGACCGCCCGCCCCGACGACGTGGCGGCCCTGACCTTCACCAGCGGCAGCACCGGCCGCCCGAAGGGGTGCGCGATCACGTACCGGGCGCTCGGCGAGCACTGGGCGTGGCAGCCGCGCGTGTGGTCGCCCGTCGCGGCCGGGCTCGCCGGGGCCTTCGAGCGGTACCTGCTGTTCGGCACGCTGGCCAGCATGGTCGTGATGGAGTTCGTGGCGCCGTGCCTGCTCGGCGGCGGCACGGCGGTGATCCCGGAGAACGACGGGCGGCCGATGTTCCCGTACGCGATCGAGCGCCACCGGATCACCGGCTCGATCATCACCGTGCCCCGGCTCTTCCAGATGCTGAAATTTCTGGACAAGGTGGATGTGAGCAGCTTGCGGGCGCTGATGGTCTCGGGGTCGCCCATCAGCGCGCGGCGGCTGGCCGAGGCCGTCGAGAAGCTGGGCCCGGTCGTCTACCAGGGCTACGGCCAGACCGAGGCGGGCAACATCGCCATGCTCACCCCCGGCCACATCGCCGCCGGCGTGCTGGAGCCCGTCGGCCGCCCGCATCCCGGGGTCGAGATCAGCGTGCGCGACGAGCACGACCGCGAGCTGCCCCCGGGCGTGACGGGCGAGATCCACGTACGCAGCCCGTACCTGATGCGGGGTTACTGGGGCGACGAGGAGGAGACCCGCGAGACCCTGAAGGACGGCTGGCTGCGCACCCGCGACCTCGGCCACGTGGACGGGGACGGCTTCCTCCACCTGGCCGGCCGCTCCCGCGACGTGATCATGGTCAACGCCATGGTGGTGTACGCGGGCCCGATCGAGCGCGCGCTGACCGATCACCCCGGCGTGGACGAGGCGTACGTGGTGGGCGCCCCGGACGAGGACACGGGCGAGGCCGTGCACGCGTTCGTCGTCCCGGCCGCGGGCCGGACCCCGGACCGGGGCGAGCTGAGGGCGCTGGTACGCGCGCGGCTCGGCGAGGACGGCGTTCCCCGGACGATCACGATCGTCCCCGCTGTCCCCCTCGCCACCAGCGGCAAGCCCGACAAACGCGCCCTCTCTGAGCAAATTCTGAGAATTGCCCGCCAACACTGAGGTTGTCCGTTCAATCACCTCGTTGTGGCGGAGGCTTCAGTGCCGGACAAGACCCTGGACTACCTGGTGATCGGCGCGGGCCCCGCGGGTTTGCAGCTGGGGTATTTCCTGCACGAGCAGGGGCGGGACTACCTGATCCTCGAGGCGGGTCCCGCGCCGGGCCAGTTCTTCCGCACCCACCCGCGCCATCGCACGCTGATCTCGATCAACAAGAAGTACACCGGATGGGACGACCCCGAGCTCAACCTCCGGATGGACTGGAACTCGCTGCTGTCCGACGACCCCGACCTGCTGTTCACCCGTTACAGCGACCGGTATTTCCCGCACGCCGACGACATGGTCCGCTACCTGTCCGACTTCGCCCAGAAGCGCGGCCTGCGCGTCGCCTACGACTCCCGGGTGGTCCGCGTGGACCGGCCCGGCTCCGTGTTCCGGGTGACGGACGAGACCGGGCGCACCTACGAGGCGAAGCGGGTCATCGTCGCGACCGGCGTCACCAAGCCCAACATCCCGCCCATCGCGGGCATCGAGACCGCCGACCTGTACGGCACCCACTCCACCGACCCGGCCGACTACGTCAACCAGCGCGTGCTCGTCATCGGCAAGGGCAACTCGGCCTTCGAGACGGCCGACAATCTGATGGAGACCGCCGCGGTCATCCACGTGGCGGGGCCGCGCTCGGTCCGCATGGCCTGGCGCACCCATTACGTCGGCCACCTGCGGGCGGTCAACAACGGCCTGCTGGACACCTACCAGCTCAAGTCCCAGAACGCGATCCTCGACGGCGACGTCAAGCGCGTCGAGCGCCGGCCGGACGGCACGTACCTGGTGACGGTCTCCTTCGTCCGGGTCGACGAGGTCACCAAGGACATCCCGTACGACAGCGTGATCCTCTGCACCGGCTTCCGCTTCGACGGCTCGATCTTCGGCGACGACTGCCGCCCCGAGCTGGTGATCAACGACAGGTTCCCGTCGCTCACCCCGGCCTACGAGTCCGTCAACGTGCCGGACCTCTACTTCGCCGGCACGATCACCCAGTCGCGCGACTTCAAGCACGGCACCAGCGGCTTCATCCACGGCTTCCGGTACGGCGTGCGCGCTCTGCACCGCGTCCTGGAGTCCCGCCACCACGATGTCCCCTGGCCCGCCACGGTGCTGCCCGCCGACCCGGCGGCGCTCGCGGCGGCGGTCATCGAACGGGTCAACCGCACCTCGGCGCTGTGGCAGCAGTTCGGGCTGCTGGCCGACGTCATCGTGCCCGACGGGGACACCGCCCGTTACCTGGAGGAGCTGCCGTACGACCTGCAGGGCCCGCCGATCGGCGACCGCGGCCACTTCGCGATCACCCTGGACTACGGGCCCGATCATGACAAGATCGACCCCTTCGACGTCGAGGTGGGCCGGATCCGCCAGAGCGACTCGGTCCGGGCGCACGAGGGCCACTACCTCCACCCCGTCGTCCGCCACCACGTGCCCGGTCAGCCCCCGGTCACCCACCACATCACCGAGAACCTCGAGAACGAGTGGACCTCCAAGGAGATCCACGTCGAGCCCCTCCGGGCCTTCTTCGCCGCGCGGCTGACGTCCGTACCGGTCTGATGGAGCGGTGGAGCCTGCGCGAGTTCGAGGCCGAGGCCCGCGCCCGCCTCGACCCCGCGCACTACGACTACTTCGCCGGCGGGGCCGATGACGAGGTCACCGTGCGCGCGAACGAGGCCGCGTTCGCCCGGATCGGGCTGCTGCCCAGGGTGCTGCGCGGCGCGGCCAAGCTGCAGACCGGCATCACCCTGCTCGGCAGCCGCGCCGCCATGCCCGTGCTGGTGGCGCCGACCGCGTTCCACCGCCTCGCCGACCCGGAGGGCGAGCGGGCCACCGCCCGCGCGGCGGCCGCCGCCGAGACGATCATGATCGTCAGCATGGCCGCCACCGTCGCGATCGAGGAGGTGGCGGCCGCCGCGCCCGGCGCCGAGCTCTGGTTCCAGCTGTACGTGCAGCCGGACCTGGCCTTCACCGAGACCGTCGTGCGCCGCGCCGAGGCGGCCGGCTGCAAGGCGCTGGTCGTCACCGTGGACTCGCCCGTGCTCGGCCGGCGCGAGCGGGACCTGCGCAACGACTTCCACGACCTGCCCGAACACCTGTGCTGCGAGAACCTGCGCGACGGCGACCGGGTTCGCCCGATCCTCATGTCGCCCGAGCTGTCGTGGGAGCACCTCGACCGGCTCCGGGAGATGACCGCGCTGCCGATCGTGGTCAAGGGCGTCACGCATCCCGGCGACGCCCGGATCGCGCTCGACCGAGGCGTCTCGGCGATCATGGTCTCGAACCACGGCGGGCGGCAGCTCGACACCGTACCCGCCTCGATCGACCTGCTGCCGGATATCGCCGCGGCCGTCGGCGGGGCCGTGCCAGTGCTGCTGGACGGCGGGATCCGGCGCGGCACGGACGTGCTGAAGGCGCTGGCGCTCGGCGCCACGGCGGTCGCCGTCGGCCGCCCGGTGATCTGGGGGCTGGCCGCGGGCGGCGAGCGGGGAGTGGCCCGCGTGCTCGGCCGGTTGCGCGCGGAGGTCGAGCACGCGCTCACGCTGTGCGGCTGCGCGTCGATCGGCGACCTCGACCCGGGCATGGTGCGGCGGCCATGCTGATCATCGGGCTGATCATCCTGGCCCTGGCGTTTGTGGCGAGCCTGCCGTGGTGGCTGCCGGCGAGGGTCGTGGCGCTGCGCGTACGCGTCTTCAACCGGATCAACGGGGACGAGGGCATCCCCGTCCCCGGAGACCTCGTGGGCGTCGACCGCTTCAGGGAGGTCTACTCGCACCCGGCCGCCGGCGGGCGCAGCCGGGGCGCCGCGCTGTCGGACCTGTTCTGGTACTGGCTGTCGCCCGGCCCCGAGATGCACCAGGAGCACCTGGAGGCGGGCGAGCGGTACGACGCGGTGGCCAAGGCTACGCGCGGGCTGCTCGCCGTGCCGCGCGACGAGGCCGAGGAGCTCACGCGCCGCTGCGCCGCCCGTACGCTGGCGGACGCGCGGGGGCTGGTGCGGCTGCGCGACCTGACGATGCCGCTGTGGGCCGAGTTCTCCTACGAGCTGGTGTTCGCCGAGCCGTGCCCGCGCGAGGCCCGCGACCTGATCGTGGGCAACGCGAACGACGTGGTCACCTCGCTCAAGTGCACCGGCCTGCGGCACATGGAACGCCGCCACCGCCTGACCCGCTACCTGCTCGGCCGCCTGTCACGCGTGCGGATCCCGCTCCCCGCCGGCCTGTCACCCCAGGAGCAGGCGTTCTACCTCCAGGGCGCCTTCTTCAACACCGCCGTCGTGCAGCTGTCGGAGGCCATGGCCCACCTGCTGATGGTCCTCGCGCAGCATCCCGGCGTGCAGGAGCGGGCCCGTACGGGGGACGACCGCTACCTCGACCAGGTGATCTCCGAAACGCTGCGGCTCTACCCGCTCTTCGGCATCGCCCACCGCATCACCACCGGCGAGATCCCGCTCGGCGAGCGCACCGCGATCCCGGCCGGGTCGGTGCTCTGCTTCGACTATCCCGAGTTCCACCGCGCCGGGTTCGCCGACCCGGACCGCTTCGACCCGGGCCGCTTCGACCGGCCCGTCAAAGAGCTCAACCACATCCCGTTCGGCGTCGCCGCCAACCGACCCTGCCCGGCCTGGCGGCTGGCGCCGATCGCGATGCGGGTCGCGGCTCGGGAGATCCTGCACCGCCACGCCCTGCACTCCTCGGCCGCACACACCCGGTCCCTGCCGAACCGGGGGCCGTGCCTGCTCACCCCGCCGCACGCGTCCCCGCCCCGCGCCGCGCTCGTCCTCATGCGGGTCCGCGACCGCTGGGAGGACGTCTGGCGCAGCCTCGTGCAACTCGTCCTCGGCACGTACATGGTCTGGGACGCCCGCCGGCAACGGCTCTGCGAGATCCACTTCGATCAACCAGCGGAGAACCGAACATGACCGTACTGGCCCACGTCACGTCTCCCGACCCGAACCTCGCCCTCATACTCAAGGTCCTGCCCGCCCTCGTCGTGATCCTGATCGTCGCGGCGATCTGCGGCCGGCTGGCGCAAATGGTGATGCAGCCGCGCGTGCTCGGCGAGATGGTCGCCGGCGTGCTCCTGGGGCCGACGTTCTTCGGCTGGCTCTTCCCCGACGCGCAGGCGGCCCTGTTCCCGAAGGACGTCAGGCCGGTCCTGTACGTGCTGAGCACCATCGGCCTGACGCTCTACATGTTCCTGGTCGGGGCGGGGCTCGACCACAGCGGGCGCACGCCCGGCGAGGTCCGCAAGGCGTCCGCGCTGGCCGTCTCGGGGATCGTCCCCTCGCTGCTGCTCGGCTTCGGCGCGGGCCTCCTCCTGTACGACCTGCTCTCGCTGCCGGACGTCAGCCCCTTCCAGTTCGCCCTGTTCGTCGGCGGGGCGCTGTCGCTGACCGCGTTCCCCATGCTGGCCAGGATCCTGTACGAGCGCGGCCTGGAGAATGCCCCGGTCGGCCGGCTCACCCTCATCGCCGCCTCCATCGACGACGCCCTGGCCTGGTGCATCCTGGCCGTCCTGTCGGCCATGCACCTCGGCACCGGCGCCGGCGACGCGCTGCCCACCATCGGCCTGACCGCGCTGTTCGCCGTCGTGATGCTCAAGGTGGTCGCCCCCCTGCTGCGCCCCCTGGGCGCGACCGTGGCCCGCACCGGCCGGCTCGGCGCCACCGGCATGTACGTCGTCATCCTCGTGCCGCTGACGGCCGGCTGGCTGACGGACTGGATCGGCGTCTACTCGGTCTTCGGCGGCTTCCTCGCCGGCCTGGCCATGCCCCGCGACCCCAAGTTCCGCGAGGCGCTGCACGGCCGGATGATGGAGATCGTCTCGACGCTGCTGCTGCCCACGTTCTTCACCTTCTCGGGGCTGAACACCCACCTCGGGGGCATCGCGGGCGGCGCCATGCTGCTGGCGTTCGGGCTGATCCTGCTCGCCGGGTTCGCCGGCAAGTACTTCGGGTGCGCGCTGGCGATGCGGGGGATGGGGTTCGGCTGGCGGGAGTCGTACGCGGTGGGGGCGCTCATGAACGCCCGCGGCCTGATGATCCTCATCTTCATCAACATCGGCCTGGCCCAGGGCATGATCAACCAGGAGCTCTTCGCGATGCTGGTGCTCGTGGCCATCCTCACCACGGCCGGCGCGCTGCCCCTCTACAAGCTGGCGCTGCCCGAGCGCCTCGAGACCCGGACCAAGGTTGCGGAAGTTTCGGAGCTGGTCAGGACCAATCCATCGTGATCGCGCAGGTGAACCGTGGTGCGCCTGGTTCTCGATCAACCAATGCCCGAGTGGACCTGGTAATCCTCCTGGGCGTGGTGTAACCGTGGTCTGGTGGCTGGAACACCGGGTACAGCCCGTCGGCTGCTGGTCATCGAGGATGACCGCGAACTGGGGCGCATGCTCGTCGACCTGTTCACCGAGGAGGGGTACACGGTCGATCTGGCTCCGGAGGGTCAGCGCGGGCTGCATCTGGGGCTGAGCCGCTCGTACGACGTGCTGATCATCGATCGCGGCCTGCCGTCGCTCGACGGCATCGACCTCATGCGGCGGCTGCGACGGCAGGCGGTCACCACCCCCGTGCTGGTGCTGACCGCCTTCGGCTCGGTCGCCGACCGGGTCGCCGGGCTGGACGCGGGCGCGGAGGACTACCTGGTCAAGCCGTTCGAGATCGACGAGCTGCTGGCCAGGGTGCGGGCCCTGCACCGCAGGAACCTCGACCAGGCCACGCTGCTGCCGCTCGGCGCGGGCTGGCTGGACTCCGAGTCGCACATCGTCCGGCTGCCGAGCGGGGAGCAGATCGAGCTGTCGGGGCAGGAGTGCCGGCTGCTCAGCGCCCTGGCGGCGCGCCCGCGGCAGGTGCACACCCGCACGTCGCTCCGGCAGCGGGTCTTCGACGGCGCCAAGAAGGAATCGATCGTGGACACGTACGTCTACTACCTGCGCAACAAGCTGGGATCAGGGGTCGTGTACACCGTGCGGGGCGTGGGCTACCGCCTGGGTGAGTTATGAGCCCGGCGGGGCGGGGATCGGAGCTCGAGCGGCGGCTGCTGAAGCGGGCCCGCCGGCGCCTCACCGCGCAGGTGGCCGGCGCGATCTCCCTGGTCCTGGCCCTGGCCGGGGTGCTGGTCTACTGCGTCATGCTGCACCAGCAGGCCGACTCCGCCCGGCGCGACCTGACCGCCGCCGTGCAGCGCGCCCCCGTCGCCCACCCTCCCCCCTGCGTCTGGCTCTACCTGCTGCGGCCCGACGGCACCGTGGAGAGCTCCCCGGGCGCGCCGCAGGCGCTTCCGGTACGCGCGCCCATGGACCAGGTCGCCACCGGGCTGCCGCCCAGGGTCGAGGAGGTCCGGGTGAACGGGCACGCGTACCTCATCCGCACCCAGCGGCGCGGCGACGACACCTTCCAGGCGGCGCTGGACCTGCGCTACCAGGAGGCCGAACGGCAGCGGCTGCTGCGCACGCTCGGCGGCGCGGAGGTCGGCGGCCTGCTGGCCGCGCTGCTGGTGGGCCAGGTCATCTCCCGCCGCGCCATCGCGCCGCTCGGCGAGGCCCTGGCGCGCCAGCGCCGCTTCGCCGCCGACGTCAGCCACGAGCTGCGCAGCCCGCTGACCCGCCTGCACACCCGCGCCCAGCTCCTGTCCCGCCGGCTGCGGGGCGGCACGGACCCGATCCTGCTCATCGACGAGGTGGACCAGCTCGTCACCGGCACCAGGCAGCTGGGCGAGGTGGTCGAGGACCTGCTCCAGTCGGCCAGGTTCCAGCAGTCGCGCCGCCCGTTCGCGCCCGTCGACCTCGCGATGCTGGCCTCCGAGCTGGCCGTGGCCGAGGGCGCCCGCGCGGCGGCCAAGGGGGTGACGATCGAGGTCCGGTGCGAGGGGCCGGGCGATCACGTGGTGCGCGGCGTGGAGTCCGCGCTGCGCCGCGTGGTCTCGGCCCTGCTGGACAACGCCCTGGGCCACACGCGCGCGGGCGGCCACATCTGGGTGATCCTGTCCCGGGACCGCGACCTGGTCCGGCTGACCGTGCGCGACGACGGGGTGGGCTTCGACCCGGCGCACACCGAACGCCTCTTCGCCCGGTTCGTGGGGGGTGGCTTCGGGCTGGGGCTGGCACTCGTACGGGAGGTGGTGGAGGGCCACCACGGCACCATCACCGCGGACGGCCGCCCGGGCGCCGGCGCCACCTTCACCGTCAGCCTGCCCGCCGGCCCGGCCGCCGCCCCGCCCCTGTGGGCGCCACCGGCCCGCGAGCCCGAACGCCGCCTCTGAGCGGACACCTGCTAGCGTGCGGCGACATGAGCGGGCGTGGAGTTCTTGTCACAGGTGCGTCGAGGGGTATCGGGCGGGCGGTCGCGGCGGCCTTCGCCGCGCAGGGCGACCGGGTCGCGATCCATCACCGGGACTCCGCGAAGGAGGCGCAGGACCTGCTGGCGGAGCTGCCCGGCCCGGGACACACGATCGTGCGGGGCGACCTGGCCGATCCCGAGGCGGTGCGCGGCATGGTGGACGCGGCGGCCGACGCCCTGGGCGGCATCGACGTGCTGGTCAACAACGCCGCCACCTACTTCCACCATCCCCTGACGGAGCTGTCGTACGAGGAGTGGCAGAGCGCCTGGCGGCGCACGCTCGACATCAATCTGGTGGGGACGGCCAACGTCATCTGGTGCGCCGTCCAGCACATGCCCGCCGGCGGCCGCGTGATCAACGTCTCCTCGCGCGGCGCCTTCCGCGGCGAGCCGGACAGCCCCGCCTACGGGGCGAGCAAGGCGGGGCTGAACGCGCTGGGCCAGTCGCTGGCCGTCGCGCTCGCCCCGCGCGGGATCGCGGTGGCGGCCGTGGCGCCCGGCTTCGTCGAGACGGACATGACAACCGAGTACCTCACGGGGCCCGGAGGAGACGCGATCCGGGCGCAGAGCCCGTTCGGGCGGGTGGCGCGGCCGGAGGAGATCGCGGCGGCCGTCGTCTACCTGGCCTCCCCGGCCGCCGAATGGGCCAGCGGCGCCGTGCTCGACCTCAACGGCGCCTCCTACCTGCGCTGACCCCGTCGGAAGGGGTCAGCGCAGCCGCCGCTCCAGCAGGATCGCGCCGCGACCCGGCAGCAGCGAGGCGCACCACTTGCGCAGGTCGGCCGGCTTCGGCCCGCTCACCTCGCCACCGTCCAGCAGGTCGGCCCAGTCGAGCAGCGACTCCGCCAGCATGAGCGGCACCCCCCGCCGCTCGTGCATCTCGGCCGCGGCCTCGAAGTGCTCGGCCGCCCGCTGCGGTGAGCCCGTCGCGATGCACAGGTGCGCCAGGTAGTGGTGCCCGCAGTGGTGGGCCACCGCGCCGTGGCCGAACGTCTGCCCGTCGGAGGCCAGCGAGCCGTACAGCTGCTCGGCCAGCTCCGCCCGCCCCAGGCGGGAGGCGGCCACGGCGAGGTTGTCCAGGGCGGGCCGGTGGGCCATGTTGCGGGGCGGCGTGGCGCCGCCGTCGGCCAGGATGCGGTCGAGCAGGGGCGCGGCCTCCTCGTCGGCCATCTCGCACAGATACCGCAGGATCGCGTGCACCGGGTCGACGCGCGGCGCCTGGGCGGCACGGCGATAGCGGTCGCGCAGCTCCCACAGCCGCCCCTGCAGCCGCCGGATCTCGGCGATCTGCGACGAGTAGATGGCCACGGCCTCCAGGCGGCGGCCGATCTCCGAGCCCAGCCGCAGGGCCGCCTGCGCCTCCGACTCGGCCTGCGCCAGGTCGCCCTGCATCAGCGTCAGGCCGGCCCTGGAGTAGCCGATCAGCCAGTTGAGGTGCGGCTGGGCCAGCCGGCGCGCCAGCTCGTCCGCCTCGCCGAGCAGCATCGCGGCCCTGGTCACGTCGCCGCCGTCGAGCACCGGGGGTGTGCGCTGCACGTACGCGTGGAACAGCGCCAGGTCGTCGCCCGTGCGGCGGGCCGCCTCCAGCATCTCGTCGCCGTCGCGGTGGCGCTGGTGCAGCGGGTCGGCGGGGATGATCGTCAGGCTGCGCTGCCCCAGCACGCTGGCGAGCGTGCGTGGATCGCCCGACTTGCGGGCCAGGGCCACGGCCTCGTCGCTCAGCGCGAAGCGCCGCTCGCCGTCGGGCGCCCAGATGAGCTCGGAGGCGAGCTGGGCCGCCAGCAGCGCCCGGGTGCTCAGGTCGGTGGAGTCGACCAGCCTGCGCGCCTCGGTCAGCAGCGCGATGCGCTGCTGGTCGGGCGCCGCCGAGATGGTGGAGAAGCCCCGGTCGCCGCCCAGCGCCGCGATCACGATCAGGTCGGAGCGCTCGCACTGCCTGGCCAGGTCGGCCGCCCGCACGAGGGTCTGCCTGGCGTCGGGGTCGCCGGCCAGCCACATGGCCCGGCCGCACTCCACCAGCAGCTCCGCGCGCCGCTCCAGCGTGGCGCCGGGGAAGTCCGCCAGCAAGTCGAGCACCCGCTGGTACCAGGTGACCGCCTCGCGGTGCGCCAGCCCGGCCAGCGCGTACTGCGCCGCGTGCACGGCCGCGTCCGCCGCCGCGCTGACCCGGGCCGGGTCGCGGCCGTGCCCGGCGGCGGCCAGCAGGTGGGTGGCCACGACGTACGGCCGGGTCTCCATGGCGCGCGGGTCGGTCCGGCACAGCGCGTCGGCGACCTTGCCGTGCAGCAGCCCCGCCCGCGGCGCGGACAGCTTGGCGTAGAGGGCGGTCCTGGTCAGCTCGTGGGAGAACCGGCAGGACCCGTCGTCCGACATGGTCACCAGGCCGGCGCCCATGGCCTCCTCCACCGCGGCCACGAACCGGGCCTCGTCGAGCCCCAGCCCCGCCCGCAGCTCGGCCGACTCCATGCGCTCGCCGACGGCCAGCAGGTTGACCAGGTCTTTGGCGTCCGGGTGGAGCTGCGAGAGCCGGGCCATGACCATCCGCGTCACCGAGTCGGGCACGGTCAGCCCGTCGAGCTCCTTGCCCGCGGCCAGCTCCCTGACCACCTCGCTGACCAGGAACGCGTTGCCGCCGGTGATCCGGTGCAGCAGCTCGGAGTCACCGCCGCCGCGCACCTCCGCCAGCGCGTGGGAGACCTCGTCCAGCCCGAAGGAGGGCACCTCGATCGTGCGGCCGTCGGCCGTCAGCTTGTGCAGCTCCGGCAGGGCCGACTCGGCCGGCGAGCCGACAGGCAGGGGCCGCGAGGTGGCCAGGACCAGCAGCGGCAGCGCCTCGGCGTCCCACATGAGGGCGTTGAGCATCTGCAGCGACTCCAGCGTCGCCCACTGCAGGTCGTCGATCACCAGCAGCACCGGCCGCACGGTGGTCAGGCGCTCGATCAGCGTGCGGGCCGCCGCCATCAGCTGGTAGCGCTCGGACACGGGCTCGGTGGCCGGCGGCACCTCCAGCGACAGCGGGGGAGCGGCCAGCGAGGGTGCCAGGCGGACGAGCTGGCCGCACTGCTGGTCGACCCCGGCGCGCAGCAGTAGCGCGGGCGAGGTGCGGGCCAGCCGCTCCACCGCCCCGGCGATCGGCTCGTACGCCCGCCGCGCCGGATCCGTGCACCGCCCGGCCAGCACCGTGAACTGCCGCTTGAGCGCCCGCCGGGCCACCTCCGAGGCCAGCCGGGTCTTGCCGACCCCCGAGTCGCCCTGGAGGATCACCAGCCCGCTGCCGAACTCGGCCGCCGCCAGCTCCCCGTCGAGCGTCCGCAGCTGCTCGTCCCGGCCGACGAACGGCAGCACGTGACCGTCCTCCAGCCAGGGGGCCAGCCCGGCCACCTGGTGGTGGTCGGCGCTCTGCCAGTGCAGCTCGTACGTGTGCAGCGGCTCGCGCAGCCCCTTGCCCGGCAGCCGCCCCAGATCCTTGAACTCGTGCCGGCTGCGCCCCTGCGCCAGCCGCCGCACCAGGTCGGTGCAGAGCACCTGGCCGCCCTCCGCGATGGCGACCAGCCGGGCCGCCTCGACGGTCGGCAGCCCGCTGACGTCGTCGTGACCCCAGCACACGTCGCCGGCGGCGAGCGCGGCCCTGATGGAGATCTTGTCCGGGGCGCGCTCGTTCTCGTCGGCCACCGCCTGCTGCACCGCGATGACCGCGTCGAGCCCGGCCGTGGCCGAGTCGAAGACGGCCATCAGCCCGTCGCCCAGGCTCTTGGTGAACGTCGAGCCGCTGGCCGTCACCACGGAGCGCAGCAACTGGTAGAGGCGGCGGAAGACCACGTTGGCGCGTTCCTCGCCCAGCCTGATGCGCATGGCGGTGGAGCTGACCACGTCGGTGAACAGGATGGTCGCCGTGGTCAGCGTGCCGGGTGGGTGGGGAGCGGTCATGTGGGCCGCTCCTTCAGTCTCCGCGCGGGCGCGCGCACCTTCCGGCGGACCTTGCGGCGGATCTCGCGCGTCTTCACGGCGGAGCGCGACTGCTTGATCCGCCAGGCGCCGGCCAGGTCCCCGGGGATCCGGAAGGCCGCCTGCCCGTCGGAGTGGCGGTCGATCAGGGCGACCACGATCTGCCGCCCGAGCCTGCGCACCAGCCAGCGGACGACGCCGTCCACCGGCCCGGCCAGCGCCGCGTGCCGGTTCGCCGCCCGGCCGGCCGCGAACAGCGCGGTGAACCACCAGGCGGGCTTGGGCACGCCCAGCAGCTCGGGCACCCGGTCGGCGCCGTACTTGGCGTCGCGGAAGACCCAGTGCACCAGGCTGCGCGGCAGCTTGCGCCACCCCAGGTGCATGAACTCCTCCATCTCCTCCAGCAGCCTGGCCATCAGCCGGCGGCCCTCGTCGCTGGACTCGTACAGGCGGCCCAGGCGCTCGCTGACCGGCTCGACGTCCTCGAGCGTGAGAGGCCGGTCACGGCAGGCCTCCACGCCCATGAGATGGCCGAACACGCTCCACGTGTAGAGGTGGGCCGCACGCTGCTCCGCGGAGAGCGTCACGCCCATACTCTCCAGAGCCTCCCATGTCACCACAGAGAAGTCGAAGATGGTGGCCAGCAGGAGCTCCTGGTTGACCGGAGGGCCGAACCGCGCGGTGTCCCAGTGGTCAGCGAAACGCTCGTTGACCAGGGCGCGGACGAAGGAGTGCAGGATCCGCAGGCCGAGCGCCGTGGTGTGCCCGGGGCGGCCGGGCTCCAAGCTGTTGGTGGCCTTCAGGCCCATCACGTCGACCAGCATCTGCCCGGTCTCGGCCACCCGGCGGGTGAGGCTGTGCGTGGCCAGCCGGGACACGTTGGCCAGCACCTTGGCGCTGGACACCTCCACGTACGCCATGGGCAGGCACTTGCAGAAGAGCGCGGCCGACTGGTAGAGCCCGTAGTCGGCGAAGACGGCCTGCCCCCTGGCCAGCAGTTCGCGGTCGTCGCCCCAGTCGGGCAGGTCCGCGGCGAAGTCGATGGCCGCGAAGATCGCGGAGGCGGGCGGCTCGCCCGACGGCGCCCTGGCCTCCCGCTTGGCCGCCGCCAGCTCCTGGATCACCGCCTTCACCAGCTCCAGGGGCCCGCTTCCCGCAGGCTGGGCGTCCAGGTACTCGGCCACGACCTTGTCGATGTCAGGGTCCGCCTGCTGTCGCAGCTGGCGGAATCTCTCTTCAGGCCAGTGTTCGTGATCGTTCATCTACCCCGTACTCCAGATTCGGTCAGAGGCCGCCCCGTTTCCGCAGGGCGGCGACGTCCAGCAGCGTGATCGCCCGGCCTTTGACGGCGATGAGGTTTCTCGCCACGAGGGACTGCAGCGCCCGGTTGACCGCCGGCCGCGACGCGCCGATGAGCGCGGCGAGGTCGGACTGGGTCAACCCGGGCAGGTCCACCACCCCGTCGTCGTGGCCGTGCTTGTCGGCCAGTTGCAGCAGCAGCTTGGCCAGCCGCCCGCCCAGGTCGAGGAAGGCCAGGTCGGCCGCCTGGTCGGTGAGCCTGCGCACCATGTGGCCGAGCATGCGCAGGAACTCGTCGGCCAGCCCCGGATGCTCCCGCATCAGCTCCAGGAGCCGTGCCCTGGGCAGCGCGAACACCCAGGCGGGGCGGACCGTCACGATCGACGCCGAGCGCGGTGAGTTGTCCAGCAGCGCCAGCTCGCCGAAGGTGTCGCCGCGGCTCAGCATGTTGAGCACGATCTCGTCGCCGTGCTCGGTCGTGAACACCACCTTCACCAGGCCGTCCAGCACCACGTAGAGGGACTCTCCCGGATCCCCCTGGTGGATGATGATCTGGCCGGCCCGGTAACGCCTCGCCATCCCGGCCCGCGCCGTGCTCTCGATGCCGCTCTCTCCGAGTACGCGGAACAGCGGGATCTCCGCCAGCACGGAGGCCACCGGCTGGACATCGCTCGGGAACCCGCTCATGCAAGAACTTTAAGCCGCATCCCGCGCACGAACAGCCGACGGTCCTGGATGTCCCGATTGTGATGAGGAACACATCGTGACTGTCACGCGCGAGACAGCTCCTGGCGATCACTCGGCGCACCGTTGGGATGCCGGGCGGTAATGGCGACCCCCCGAGTGCCCGGCCCGGCAGGGAGATCGACATGTACCTGGACACCATCGAAAGACCCGATACCGCCACCCTCGTCTCGGCCGCCCAGGACGGCGACGCCATGGCGTGGGAGCGGCTGATCGAAGAGTTCAGCCCCATGCTCAAGGCCCGCGTCCGCCGGTTCAGGCTCAGCCACGAGGACGCCCAGGACGTGCTCCAGACGACCTGGCTGCTGGCCTGGCAGAACCTCAGGAGCGTGGAGGACGGCCAGCGCATGGCGGGCTGGCTGGCCACCATCGCCTTCCGCGAGTGCCTGAAGCTCACCAAGCGGACGAAGGAGATCTGCACCCCTGACCTCGACACGCTGGGCAGCACGGACGACGTGGACAGGGAGCTGGCCAGGATCTGGCTGGCCGGCACGCTCGACGAGCTCGTCGAGGAGCTGCCGGCAGCGCAGCGGGTCCTGTTCAGAGCGCTCACGGAAACCTCCGAGCCGCACTACGTGGACGTGGCGCGCAGGCTGGGCAGGCCGGTCGGGAGCATCGGGCCCACCCGAGCCCGCACGTTCGCGAAGCTCCGCGGGCTCCTGCAAGCCCGCGAGATCACCAGGGACTTCCTCGACTGACTCACTTCGCCGACGGGTCGAGCTGGATCGCCTCCAGGAACGGCTCGAAGTCGAAGTGCGCCATCTCGAACGCGTCCGGGTCGCTCTCCGCCGGATACTCGTAGACCTTGCGCCCGCCCCGGGCGAGCATCATGTTGACGGCCTGCGGCACCAACCCGTGCTCCATCTCCTGGGCGAGGCCGTCGGCGACGTCCTTGGCGAAGGGCAGGTCGTAGAGGGCGCCCACGTGCTGGTAGACGCGGAAGTAGCTGACGATGAAGCGCATGCGGTCGCGGTAGGACACCCAGTCGGCCACCCCGGCCGTGGACGCCTCCTGGTCGGCCGTGATGAACTCCTCGGCCAGCTTGCGGACCTTCTCGTTCTGGATCGGCGCCCAGACCTGCTCCATGTCCACGCCCTCCGGCGCGGTCAGCGGCCGGCCCACCTTGATGTCGCTGAGCGGCGTCTGCACGGCGAACAGGTGGCGGGTGTAGAGCGAGGACCACTTCCCCTCCAGCCAGCGCGTCAGCCACGGCTGCTCCTCGTGCCGCGCGGCGTACAGGCGGAACCTCGGGAAGCGGCGCCGGGTCACCAGCGAGCGCAGCGACCGCCACGACACCCGCGTCAGCCACCGCACCGGCCGGTAGAGCACCAGCTCGAGGGCCTTCTGCGCGCGGGCCTGCTCGTAGGCGGACAGCGCCACGCAGGCGCCGAACATCAGCTCGGCGCGGGCCTCGGGGTCGGCGGTCTGCTTGGCCTCGACCAGGAGCTGCGCGGCGTCCTTCAGGTAGCGGGGGTCGGCCTCGGCCAGCAGGTCCGTCAGGAACGCCGGCGGGCTCGGCGTCAGATCCGACTCCGGGCTGACCCTGAGGAAACGGTCGGGCGAATCGTTCCACAGGTTGACCGCGAGGCTGGCGGTCTCCAGGAAGATGGCCCGGTTGGCGAGCGCGAGCCCGAGCTGGTAGCTGGGCCCGAGCAGGGTGAGCAGGACCGCCCTGAACACCCTCCTGAACCGGTGGGGCACCCGCATCTTGCGACCGAAGTCCAGGATGAACGGGGAGTCGGGGCTGAGGTCGAGGCTCTCTCCGACGGCCTTGGAGGTCCAGGTGGCGTAGCAGTACCAGTTGTTCGCGTCCTTGCCCAGGTGCTGGGCGAGGTCCCCGGCGACGCGGTGGTAGCTGTAGGCGATGACCATCGCTTCGAGTGCCGGGCTCCGGTCCTTGTAAGCGGCGATGCGCAGCACGTCGTCCGCGGTCATCGGAGTGTCGGACATGGGGTCTCCCGTTAGTTCGCCTCGAGGAGATAAGAGCGTCTCCAGCGGCGTCAGATACGTCAGGCGGCCGGTCTTTCCCCCGTGGTCGCCAGCCAGGAGCGTAGGGCGCGTGACTTACGGCGGGCTTGCAGGACGCCGGTCGGCCGCATCAAGGCCCCCGGCGGCAGGAAGCGCAGCCGGAAGCGGCGTCCGGCGCAGGTGAGGTCGACGCGCAGGGGTCGCCAGCTCGCCCGGATGTCGGCGCGGGCCAGGGTGAAGACCGTCTCCTCGTTCGTCACGTAGGACAGCAGGCGGTCGGTGGCGATGAGCGCGCCCATCGCCACGGGACCAGGCCGGCCTTGATCCCACCACACGGGGTTGAGCACCAGAGACATGGCGGCTCCGTCCACGGCCGCCCCGGGCGGGCCGCCCGGGGCGGCGGCCCTCATTCCTTGACCACAATCTTGCTGATCACCACGAACCCGCCGAGCGCCCCCGCGGTGCCGGCGGCGGTCGTGGTGGTGAGGTTGACCACCAGGTCATAGGTGCCGGGGGAGAGCTGACCCCGCATCGGGACGGAGGCGGTGTATCTGCCCGAGCCAGGCGTGAAGGTCAGTTCGACAGGGGGTGAGGGGTGCCTGGTCTCACCGCCGCCCAGCAGGTCGGCGATGATCTCCAAGTTCCAGCGGCCCGCCAGCCAGTCGATGAGCTCGCCGGCGACCTCCCAGCTCACGTCCACGGTCCAGCCCTCGTTACGGTGCACGACGTTCGTGGGTTGCGCGCCGGGATCGACAACCTGGCCGTGGAGAACGCCGGCGAGTTGCTCGGCCGGTACTTTCATCACCTGGAATTCTCCGGTTGCCATTCCGTTCTCCTTTCCGGTGGGAACGTCGTCCCCGTGTGAAGGAGCAGAGCGGCAGCCGAGGCGGCGAAATACCTGTCCGTTCTGTCAATAAATGCCGGGCATTGGGCAGACTCCGGCGATCATGATCAGGTCGCCGGGGCCCGCCGTGACGACGCTCTCGCCGTTGAGGGACACGCGCGCCGCGACCGCGGACGACAGGTAGCCGTTGACGCCCTTCACCACCAGATCGCCCAGCCCGCCGCCGGTCAGCCGCAGCACGGCCGCGCCGCCGTCCGCGGCGGCGATCTCGACGGTCCCGTACGGCGTCCGCACCCCGATCGGGCCCCGGTTGCCGGCCTGGACGAGCACGATCAGGTAGTGGACGTCCCGGTCCGGATGGCTGCGCAGGAAGGCGTCGGCGGCGCCGTACAAGACGAGGGAGCCGTCTTCGTCGGCGGGCGGCGCGGACGGCGTGAGCAGGGCGCACGGCGCGAGGTTCTCGTCCAGCGCGGGGACGGGCCCGTCCACCAGCACCCGGCCGCCGGCGGCGGCGTAGTCGGCGAGCAGCCGCTGCACGCTCCGGTGCATGAACGGGCCGCCGGGCACGGTCACGGACCGGTACGCGCCCAGCTCCCCGGCCGTCGTGTCCTCCAGGTCGACCAGCGCGTAGTCCAGGCCGCGCTCGCGCATCCGCTCGTGGAAGGCCCGCAGCGCACGTCCGCAACCCGGTCCGTCGGCACCCGAAAGTGCCGCGATCCCGGCGTACGGCAGGTAGAGGCCGAACGCGTCGCGCGCCGTGCCCGCGCACTCCAGGAACTCCGCCCCGTGCGCGGCGAAGAAGTCCGCCAGCGCCCGCACCACCGGCGCCTTGCCGGTGGGAGAGCCGTCCGCGTCGATCGGCGCGCAGTCCGGGTACGGCCCCTCGTGCGCCGCGTCGAGCTCCGGCGCCCAGCCCGAGGTGGAGACCCCGGTGTAGACGTTGAACCCGGTCGCGCCCGCCGCCATGGCCAGCAGCGACTGGTGGAAGCTGGTCGCGCCGTCGATGTAGGCGGGGTCGTAGAGGCGGGAGAAGCCCCAGTTCTCCTCCAGGTTCGGGCCGGGGGCGAGCTTGGCGGCGATCACGTAGCGGGCCTGGGCGTCGCGGTCGGCCGACACCACGCCCATCCAGTTGGTGAAGCCGTACGAGATGCCGCCCCACAGCCGCGGCCTGACCCTGGCCAGCCAGTCGTCCAGCTCGGGCACGGTCGGCGGGTTCAGGTTCACGAAGACGGGCAGGCCGGAGCCGACGGCCTGGGCCCAGACACGGTAGACCTCGGCCAGGTATTCGGCGTGGAAGCGGCCCCAGTCGGCCCGCGCGAGCAGCCCGCCGGCCCTGGGCGGCGGCTCTACCTCGGCCCAGTCCGCGTGCGCCGTCGCGTGCGCCGCGTTGTACGCCTCCGGCGTCCCGTACCAGGACCGCAGCCGGTCCCGGTAGAACGCCAGCCCGGACGGGCTGTAGTCGTAGGCGGTCAGCGGCAGCGCCCCGCTGGTGTAGATACCCTCGTTCGCGATCTGCAGCGCGATCACCGGAGCCGCGCCGACCAGCACCTCCTTGCCCACGGCCGACAGCCACTGCGTGGTCCTGGTCAGGAACGCGGCGCCGAGCGGCGCGGGCAGCGGCCGGGAGACGGAGCCGTCCGACCAGAGGGACGGCTTCCCCTCGGCGTCGAGCAGCGCCTCGATGGACGGGTCGGCGTCCGGGTCGACCCAGTCGGGCAACCCGCCGTAGCCCACCTCGGCGTGGATGAACGGGCCCGGCTTGGCGATCACCCGCAGCCCCAGCTCGGCGCAGAGCGCGAGGAAGCCGACGACGTCCCTGGCCGGGTGGGTGGCCCCGGTGAAGTCGGGGGCCAGGCCCGGCTCCGGCTGGTGGTGCCGCCAGGGCAGGTAGCAGGTGACCACCTCGATCCCGAGCTCGTCCCGCACGGCCCGCAGCCGGTCGGCCCAGACGGCCGGGTCGTCGCGGTAGTAGGGGTAGTCGGCGGTGACCAGCACCCGGCCGTCGATGAGCACTCTCTTCCTCCTCAGGCTTTGAGACCGGTGAACGCGATGCCCTGCAGGATGCGGCGCTGGAAGACGATCAGCACGGCGATCACCGGCAGGACGGCGAGCGTGGCGCCGGCCATGATGTAGTACGCCCGCCCGCCGTCGGGGCTGGCGACGAGCTGCTGCAATGCCAGCGGCAGCGTGTACAGCTCGGGGTCGTTGGTGACGACCAGCGGCCAGACCAGGTCGTTCCAGTGGAACAGGAAGCTGGTGATGGTCACGACCGCCAGCACCGGCTTCGACAGCGGCAGCACGATCCGCCAGAAGATCTGCATGCGGCCCGCGCCGTCGATGAGCGCGGCCTCCTCCAGCTCGGCCGGGATCGACAGGAAGAACTGCCGCAGCAGGAAGATGTCCAGGACGGAGGCGATGTTCGGGACGATGAGCCCCCATCCGGAGTCGAACATGCCGAGCGCCTGCGTGACGTGGATGCGCGGCACCAGCAGCGTGATCGCGGGCACCATCATGCCGCCCAGCATGATCACGAACAGCCTGTCGCGGCCCGGGAACGGGATCCGCGCGAACGCGTACGCGGCCAGCGCGTCCACCAGCAGCTTGGCCGGCACCAGGATCGCGCACACCCAGACGCTGTTGACGAACGCGTTCCCGAGCCCGCCGACGTCCAGCACGTAGTCGTAGTTGTCCAGCGTGGCCGCCCACTCGCCGGTCTTCTTGTCGAGCGGCAGCAGGTTGGGCACCTTGCTGTAGATGTCCTGCCCGTGCTTGACCGAGGTGGCCAGCATCCACAGGAACGGCACCACCGACACGGCCGCCAGTAGCACCAGCGCCACGTAAAAGGGGGCCTTCCTCATGCCGCCTCCTGCTTGACGAACCTGAACTGCAGCGCGGTCACGATCATGATGAAGACGAGCAGGATGAACGACATCGCGCAGGCCGCCCCCATGGCGTCGTAGCGGAAGGCGAACAGGTAGAGGTGGAGCACGTACGTCAGGCCCGACTGCTCGGGGCCGCCGGTGACGCTGCGCCCGTTGCCGGAGAAGATCACGTACACCAGGCCGAACACCTGCAGCGCCGCGATCACCCCCGTCACCAGCAGGTAGAACGTGGTGGGCCGGAGCATCGGGAAGGTCACCCGCCAGAACCGCTGCCAGGGGCCGGCCCCGTCGATGACCGCGGCCTCCGTGATCGCGCCGGGGATGCCCTTCAGGCCGGCCAGATAGATGATCATCGAGATGCCGCACTGCCAGGCCGCGATGAACGCCAGCGCCGGGATGACCAGCTCGGGGGTGTTGAGCCAGTTCTGCCCCGGGATGCCGAACAGGCCAAGCACGGCGTTGATCAGGCCGTACTGGGGGTCGTAGAGCCAGCGCCAGATCGCGCCGACCGCCGCCTCGGCCGTGACGACCGGCAGGAACAGCAGCAGCCTGAACAGGTTCGCCCCGCGCCGGATCGCGTTCAGCAGCAGCGCCTGCGCCAGCGCGGAGACCAGGGTCAGCGGGACGGCGACGAGCGTGTACTGCAGCGTGACGCCGACCGACTTCCAGAAGTGCGGGAATTTCACGTCGTCGAAGAGCAGGTCGGCGTAGTTCGCCAGGCCCACCCAGGCGGCGTCGGAGCGCAGGTTCCAGTCCGTGAAGCTGTAGTAGAGCGCCGACAATGCCGGATAAAGCAGGAAGATCAGGAAATAGGCGAGCGCGGGGGTGACCAGGAGCCAGCCGATGAGCCGGTCGCGGCGGCGGGCCGACGGCCGCCGCCGCGATCTGGTCGCCACCTGCGCTTCCGCCAGTGCGGGTGCCGCCACGTCAGCCGTTCCAGCCGAGCAGGGAGCGTGTCTTGCCCGCCGCGTCGGTCAGGGCCTGCTGCGCGGTGACCTTGCCGGTCAGCGCCGACTCGATCGCCGGGGCGATGATCTCGTCGTTGACCTGGATCCACTGCGGCACCGCGGGCCGGGCGTGCGCCACCTTGAGCTGCTCGAGGAAGGCCGCCTGCTCGGGGCCGCCCGCGACCACCTGCGCCTTGAGGTTGACGGGGAAGCCGCCGAACGCGTCCGCGACCGCGCCGTTGTTGGTCTCGTTCGCCAGGAAGGCCAGCCACTTCCACGCCAGGTCGGCGTTCTTGCTGGAGGAGAAGACGACGGAGTCCTCGCCGCCGATGTTGCCGGCCGGCTCGGTCTTGTACGGCAGCGGCGCCACGCCGAAGTCGAGGTCGGAGAACTGCTCGTGGATCGTCGGCACGTCCCAGGGGCCGGAGATCGTCATGGCGGCCAGGCCGTTCTCGAAGGGTTTGTCCGAGTCGGTGATCTGGCGCGGCGACGACTTCACCAGGTCCACCCAGAGCTGCAGCGCCTCCACCGCGGGCGGCTGGTCGAACAGCACCTTCTTGCCCGCGTCGTCCACCATCTGGCCGCCCGCGCCGTGCACGACGCCTGGGAGGATCCAGGCGCCGTACCCGTCGCCCTTGGGGACGTTCATGCCGGCGACCTTGGCGTCGGCGGCGTGCACCCGGGCGGCGGTCTGCTTCAGCTCGTCCCAGGTCTTGGGTGGGGTCGGGACCAGCTTCTTGTTGTAGAAGAGCGCGACCGTGGTCTGGTCCTGCGGGAGGCCGTAGAGCTTGCCGTTCGCGCGGTTGGTGTCGAGCGCGCCCTTGTAGAAGCCGGCCTCGTCGATCAGGCCGGCGGGGGCCTCCTTGATCGTGCCGTCCAGGGCGTACTTGGAGACCAGGGGCTGGTCGAGTATGCCCGCGTCCGGCGCGCTCTTGCTGGCCACGGCGCTGCCGAGCTTGGTGTTGTAGTCGTCCTTGGGGATCTTGACGAGCTTCACCGTGACGCCGGGGTTGGCCTTCTCGAAGTCCTTGCGGACCTTCTCGATGACCTGTCCGGCCTGCGGGGTGCGGTCCTGGTACATCCAGAACGTCAGCGTCTTGTCCGCGTCGCCGCTGCCGCCGCCGCTGCCGCAGGCGGCCAGCCCGGTCGCGAGCGCCGCCGCGAGTGCCATCGCAATGGGGCCTCGCACGAGTCCTCGGCTCATAGTCATCTCCTCATCGGGGGGATGGCCAGACCATAATCTAAGCCTTGAAAAAAGTCAGGAGCAGACCGGAAACGCTTCGGTAACAGCGGGTTCATGGCGATTTCGGCTGGTGAACTACCATGGCGAGGCGATCGCGGGAGAGGCGGGGACGAGGATGGGCACGTCAGGGCGCAGGACCGTACGGGATCTTCGCAGGGGGAACCGGGCGATGCTCCTGCGCGCGCTCTACTTCGGCGGCCCGGCCACCCGCAACGACCTGTCGGCCGCGACCGGGCTGAGCCCGGCCACGGTCAGCACCATGACCGGCGACCTGCTCTCCGAGAACGTCGTCGTCGAGGCCGGCCAGGTCGACTCCGACGGCGGCCGGCCCCGCGTGGTGCTCAGGGTCAACCCCGCCTACGGGTACGCCGTCGGCGTGGACGTGGGGGAGACGCAGGTCAGCGTCGAGCTGTTCGACCTGGAGATGACCAAGCTCGCCAGGGCCCACTACGCGGTCCGCTCGGCCAGGCACGACCCCGAACTGGTCGCCCGGCACATCCTGGCCGGCGTCGACACGGTGATCGCCGAGAGCGAGGTGCCGGCCGAACGGGTGCTCGGCGTCGGCGTCGGCGTGCCCGGCATCGTCGAGCCGGGGCCGGACGCGCTGGTGCGGGCCAAGACGTTCGGCTGGGAGGCGGTGCCGTTGGGAGCGCTCCTACGCGCGGGCACGTCGCTGCCGCTGTTCGTCGACAACGGCGCCAAGACCATGGGGCAGGCCGAGCTCTGGTTCGGGTCGGGGAAGGGCACCCGCGACGCGATCATCGTGCTGATGGGCTCGGGCGTCGGGGGCACGGTCGTGACCGACGGGCAGATCTACCGGGGCGCGGGCAAGGCCGCCGGCGAGGTCGGGCACCTGAAGCTGGTCGCGGGCGGGCGGGCCTGCCGGTGCGGGGCGCGCGGCTGCCTGGAGGCGTACCTGGGGGCCGAGGCGATCCTCGACCGCGGGGGCGTCGTGGCCGACTCCGCCGACGAGGAGGCCGCGCTGGCCCTGCTGCTCGACGAGGGCTCCCCGGTCATCGCCGAGAGCGTCGAACTGCTGGGCGTGGGCCTGTCGAGCCTGGTCCACCTGTTCAACCCCGAGCGCATCGTCATCGGCGGCTGGGCGGGGCTCATGCTGGGCGGGCGGATGCTGGCGGAGATCAGGGCGGCGACCGCGGCCAACACACAGGCCCAGCCGTTCCAGCCGGAGACGATCGTGCTGGGCCGGCTCGGCCCCGACGCCGTGGCGCTGGGCGCGGCGACGCTGGTGCTGGAGCCGTTCTTCCAGGGGGCGGCGTTCCAAGGGGCCGTCAGCACCATCGCCTAGGGCTTCGATCAAGCCCTGATGTGCACCATGTCGGGGGTGAGTCCGTCGATTCCGCCGGCGCCGAGCAGCTGAAGGGTGCGTACGAGCTCCGCGCGCAGCAGGTCCAGCGCCCGCCGCACCCCGGCCTCGCCGCCCGCCATCAGGCCGTACAGGTAGGCCCGGCCGATGAAGCAGGCCCGCGCGCCGAGCGCGACCGCGGCGGCGACGTCGGCCCCGTTGCGGACGCCTCCGTCCAGGAACACCTCCGTGCGATCGCCCACGGCGGCAACGACCTGGGGCAGCAGCTCCAGCGGTGTGGCGGCGCGGTCGAGCTGCCGCCCGCCGTGGTTGGACACCACCAGGCCGTCCACCCCGAGGGCGGTCAGGTCCTTGGCGTCGTCCACCCGCTGCACGCCCTTGACCAGCAGCCGTCCCTGCCACGCCGAGCGGATCCACTCGAGGTCGTCCATGGTCACCGAGGGGTCGAACATCAGGTTCGTGAGCCCGGGCAGGTCGTCGGGGGCGCCCTCGATGGTGGCGAACCTCAGCGGCTCGCTGGTGAGGAAGTCGAACCACCACGCCGGGTGCCGCAGCGCCTGCAGCGCGCTGCGCCAGCGCAGGGACGGCGGGACCGTCAGGCCGTGCCGCACGTCGCGCAGCCGCGCCCCCGCCACCGGCACGTCGACGGTCACGACCAGCACGTCCATGCCCGCCTCGCGGGCCAGGGCGAGCGTCTCCAGGTTGCGCGCGCGGTCGCGGACCACGTACAGCTGGAACCAGTTCCACCCGCCGGGCGCGGCGGCGGCCACATCGGCGGCCGTCGTGGTGCCCATGGTGGACAGCGTGTAGGGGACGTCCGCGCGCTCGGCCGCCCTGGCCACGGCCCGCTCGCCCTCGCGGTGCATCATCCGGGTGAACCCGGTGGGGCCGAGCACGACCGGCATCGCGACCCGCCTGCCCAGGATCTCGACCGCGGTCGGGGCCCGCGACACATCGCGCAGGACCCGCGGGCTGAACTCCACCCGCCGGAACGCCTCCACCGCCCTGGCCATCGACAGCTCGCCCTCGGCCGCGCCGTCCACATAGTCGAACACCATGTGCGGGGCGCGTCTCCTGGCGAGCAGCCGGAGATCGGCGATGTCGGCGGCGTCGGCCACCCGGCGCGCCCTGGACAGCCGCGGGCGGCCAGGCACGACGGCCCGCAGCTCCCGCCACCGGGGCAGGCGCCGGGGTTCCTTCGCGTTCCCGTCGATGTCTTGGACGTTACCAAAAGGTACGGTGAGGGCGTGATCGACGACTCGACGGCTCCCGCGGAGGACCCGGCGGCTCCCACCGGGGGCTCGGCGGCCTCTGGGCGGGACCGGGCGGTGCCGGAGGGGGACCCGGCGGCGCTGGGACTGGACTGGGCGGTGCTCGCGGGGGACTCGCCCGCGTCCCTCGCCACGGGGGCCGAGCTGATCGCCCGCTGGTCCGAGCCGCACCGCCGCTACCACACCCTCGACCACCTGGCCGTCGTGCTCGCCGGGATCGCCCGGCTCGCGGCCACGGCGGACGACCTGACCGCCGTGCGCCTGGCCGCCTGGTTCCACGACGCCGTCTACGACGGGCGGCCGGGCCTGGACGAGGAGCGCAGCGCCCAGCTCGCGCAGTCCAGGCTGCCCAGGTGCGGAGTGCCCGCCGCACGGGTCGCCGAAGTGATCAGGCTGGTACGCCTCACCGCCGCCCACGACAGGCTGGCCGACGGGGACCGCGACGGCGCCGTCCTGTGCGACGCCGACCTGGCCGTGCTCGGGCTGCCCGGATACGACGACTACGCGGGGCGGATCCGGCAGGAGTACGCCCACGTGCCCGACGACCTGTTCAGGGCGGGACGGGCCGAGGTGCTGCGCCGCCTGCTGGCCGTACCGCGCCTCTACCGGACCGAACGCGCCCGCGAACTGTGGGAAGAGCAGGCACGGTCGAACATGACACGCGAGCTGGCCTCGCTCACGCCGGGCCACGACGCGTCGTAGCAGGGGCCCGGCCGGCGGCGCTTGCGGCACTGGCGACGGGTCGTCGTGGGAGCCGGATCGGCGGCGCTGTTGACGAGTCAGCGGCGCTTGCGGCGGCGCAGGCCGGACTCGATCAGCCGCAGGAGCAGCTCGCGCGAGGTGACCGCCTCGGCCCCCAGCTCCACCGCCCTGGCATGCACGGTCTCCGGCACGTCGTAGTGATCCCGGTCGAAGGCCCGCTCCGGCACTCCCAGCCGCGAGGCGAAGTCGTGCAACTCCTCCAGCGAGCGGTCGCTGACCAGATGCGACCACATCAGGCCGCGCGGCCCGGGCCAGTTGGGCGGGTCGATGAGAACGGTCACGCCGTCAAGGGTAGAGCCGCTCCCCCCGACCCGCGCTCACGCCGTCGGGACGGGATCCCCTGGCCCGGGGCGGGATCACCTGGCCTGGGTCACGCCTTCGGGACGGGATCCCTGGCCCGGGGTGGGATCACCTGGCCTGGGTCACGCCATCGTGGGCGGGACCCGGCCGCGGACCGCCAGCTCGCCCAGGTCGGACACCACGACCTCGGCCCCCGCCGCGCGCAGCTCCGCCGCCTCGGCCCCGTCCCTGGCGACCGCGACGACCAGCCCGAACCCGCCCTTCTCGCCCGCCTCCACCCCGGGCAGCGCCGCGTCCACCACCGCGGCTCTGACGGCGGGCAGCGCCAGCCGGCGCGCCGCCTCCAGGAAGAGGGCGGGGTCGGGCTTGCCGGGCAGGTTCATCAGGGCCGCGTCGTTGCCGTCCACCACCAGGTCGAACAGGTGCAGCACACCGGCCGACGTGACCAGCTTGCGACCGTGCAGGCTGGCGGAGACGGCCGCCGTACGCGCGCCCCGCTGCCGCAGCTCGTGCAGGAGCGAGACCGTGGACGGGAACGCGGCCACCCCGTACTTCTCCACCTGGGCCATGAAGATCTGGTCCTTGGCCAGGCCGAGCCCGTGCACGGTGGCCGCGCCGGGCTCGTCGTCGGGCGAACCCTCGGGCACCGTGATGCCGCGTGCCTCGAGGAAGGTGCGGATGCCGTCGAGTCGCGGGCGGCCGTCCACGTACCGCAGATAGTCGTCCCGGATGTCGAACGGTGTCGAGTGGCCGCGCAGAAACGCGTCGAAGACGTGCTTCCAGGCGGCCGCGTGCCCCCGAGCAGTGTCGGTGACCACGCCGTCGGTGTCGAACAGGACGGCGCTGATCGTGGTCAGATCGATGACAGGCTCGTTCACATTGCGAACGTAACCGCTCTACCAGGCGACGGGTAGCTCTTTGACGCCGTACACGATGGCGAGTTCCCTGAACGGCACCTCGCCCGCGACGTGCAGCCCCGGGAAGCGGCGCAGCAGCGCGGGGAAGGCGATGCGCATCTCCATCTGCGCCAGCGGCGCGCCGATGCAGCGGTGGATGCCGTGGCCGAACGCCATGTGCGAGCCCGCCGTCTCCCTGCCGGGCCGCACCCGGTCCATGTCCTCGCCCAGGGAGGGGTCGCGGTTGGCGCCGGTGAGCGAGCAGAGCACCATCTCGCCCTTCTTGATCTGTACGCCGTGCAGCTCCAGATCGTCGCGGGCGAACCGGGGGAAGGCCACCTGCACGACCGTCATGTAGCGCAGCAGCTCTTCGACGACGTCGTTGATGTAGCCGTCGACCTCGCGGACCTTGGCGGCCTCCTCGGGGTTCTGCAACAGCCACAGGGTGCCGAGGGCGAGCATGCTGGTGCTGGTGTCGTGGCCGCCGGTCAGCAGCCCGTCGGCCATGCTGGCGAGCGTACGGTCGTCGAGCTCGTCACCGTGCTGGCGCAGCAGCTGGCCGAGCAGTCCCTCGCCGGGGTTCTGCCGCTCCCGGGCGACCAGGTCGGTCAGATAGGCCATGGCGTCGTTGATCGCCTGCAGCGACGCCTCCGGCCCGGCCGTGAAGTCGAACCGGTCCTTGCTGATCTTCACGAAGTCGGCGCGCTCCTCGTACGGGACGCCCAGCAGCTCGCACACCACCAGCGACGGGATCGGCAGCGCGAACTCCTCCACCAGGTCCACGGGGGAGCCCTTGGCCTCGATACGGTCCAGGTGCTCCTCGACCATCGCCTCGATGCGCGGCTCCAGCCTGCGCAGGCGGTGCATGGTGAACTCGGGCGTCAGGTACTTGCGCAGCCGCGTGTGCTCGGGCGGGTCGCGGAACCCCAGGCCGCCCGGGTCCTCCTGGTTGGAGCCCAGGCCGATCACCCCGGCGAAGTCGTTGCTGAAGCGTTCGTGGTCGCTCAGGACGCCGCGTACGTCCTCCCAGCGGGTGACGAGGTAGACGGTCTGGCTGCCGGGGATCTCCATGGGGAAGACCGGATGCTCGGCCCGGATCCGTCCGAGCTCGCCCACGGGGTCGAAGCCTTCGCGCATGAACTGGACGAGGGGGAACTCATTGTCAGACATCGATATCCGTCCTGCTGGGATACATCACGCCATGTTGGGATAAATCCCTCCGTAGATGGTCCCACCCGGATCGGCGGATGTTGCCCTCCAAAAGGACGAATTTCCCCTCCCCCTCGCGGCCCCCACCGCCTCCCTCACAGGACCGTCCTACGCATCCTGACCAGCCAGAACCCCGGTCACCTTACCGGGCGACGGCTCGGTCCGGTCGCGGGCGTACAGGAGCTGCTCGGGCAACGGGGCCTCCGCCGACAGCGCCGGCGGAGCGGGCTTGGGCCTGCGCGGCTCACGCACCCCACCCTCGCCACCCTCCGGCGGGTCGTCGAACGGGAAATCCCTCTCGCCGGGCCAGTGCGGCTCGCCGGGCCCGTATCCGGGCATCCAGGCGGGTGCGCCGCTGGGAAGAGCGCGGCGTCTGCGTGATCGCTTGCTCACAATCCCCTCCTCGCGGCCCATTGTGCGCCCACCCCCGCCCCACGACCACCCCCACTCCACGCCTCTAACCCCAACGTCACCCCGCCCCCGATCGGAACGCCGCCCCGATCGGAACGCCGCTCCGGTCCGGTGCGCCACTTCGCCCCTCACGCCGTTGCGCGCCCTCCGGCCCCGTGCGCTGTCGCGCTCCGGACCGTACGTCGCTTGCCTGCACGCCGTTCGGCGCCACTGCGTCCCCTGCGGTGCCGAGTGCCCTCCCTCTCCGCGCCGTGTGCCGTCATGCTCCGGACCGTACGTCGCTCGACCGTGCGCCCCTTCGGTCCCCCCGCGCCGCGTGCGGTCCGGGGACGTTCCGGGGCGCTTGGGCGGGGTGTAGTTACGCTCCGCGTGTTGTTGCGCCGTTGGACCGCGCCACCCGGAGGGAAACCCACCCGGGCGACACGCCCGGCCGGGCGTGGGGGAAGTTGTCGGAACTGCAGTGAAACAGGGGCAAAATGGGGCGGCAGATGGCGTTTGGCGTACAAGATGGCGACATTCTGCGATGATCTCGTCGCATAGAGCCGGAGTTTGAGCCCCCACGGATAGTGACAGATGCCGACATTTGAGGAAATAGCAGCCTTCGTCACCGAGAAGCCGCTCGCCACCGCCGTCATCGCGTTGCTGAGCCTGGCCGGGCTGGCGCTGGCGTTCCTGGTGCTGAGGATCGCCTGGCGGGCCACCGCCTGGCTGGTCTCCCGGTACGTCGCCGCCCGTCCCATCGAGGACGTGCTGACCATCGTCGCCGCCTCCATCGCCACCGGCGTGTCCGCGCAGGGCATGTGGCGCTTCTCCGGCGACGTGCTCGGCCTGGACGGGCCGCTGCGGCTGCTGCTGTTCGCGTTCATCGAGGTCGCGATCATCACGAGCGCGGTGCGGGCCCGCCGCAACATGCGCGAGAACTTCTCCGCCGGCATCGACGGCATCGCCGTGTGGGCGCTGACCTGCCTGACCGCCGTACTGTCCAGCATGGACGCGCGCAGCCTGCCCGAGGCGGTGTTCAGGCTCGCCGCGCCGCTGGTCGCCGCCTGGCTCTGGGAGCGCGGCATGGCCATCGAGCGGCACCGCATCCGTGGCACCGGCCGCATCAACTGGCGTCTGACGCCCGAGCGGCTGCTGGTCCGGGTCGGGCTGGCCGAGGTCAGCGACCGTACGGCGAGCGAGGTCGACGCCCACCGCCGGCTGACCAGGGTCGCGCTGGCCGCCAAGCGGGCCAAAGCGCTGCGCGACAACGGGGCTTCCGAGCGCAAGATGCGCGTGGCCCTGGCCAAGCTCGACAAGGCCATGGACCAGGCCGTCGAGCACACCGGCCTGGCGGTGAACCAGGCCCGCCAGGAGGCGCTGCTGGCCCAGATCGCCGCCCTCTACAACACCACCGCCCTCATCGACGCCGCCCCCCGCGTGCCGTGGGAGCCGGAGCCCGAGCAGCAGCCGGTTCCCGCTCGCCCGGCGCTGCCGCCCGCGCTGGCCGAGCTCGTCGAGGAGGAGGACGAGGACATCGAGGTGCTCGACACCACCCCGCAGGTCGTCGACACCGCCCAGCGGGCCGCGCTGATGCGCCAGGCCCGCGCGTTCTGGGACCGCCAGATCGCCAAGGGCATCGTGCCGCGTACGGTGGACATCGCCCACGAGATCGGCATCTCGCTGGCCACGGCGCGCGAGTATCGTGCCCTGTGGAAGCTCGAGCCGCAGGCGCACGCCCTCATCGAGGCGCTGTTCCAGCAGCACGGCATCGTCGACACGGGCGCCTTCCCCGCCATCGCGGACGACGGGCGGGTGCTGACCACCAAGTTGTAGGGGGAGCGCGGTTGCGGGAGCGCACGCTCGAGCGCGTCAGGAAACTCCTGGCCAAGGCCGAACGCACCGACAACGAGCACGAGCGGGCGACGTTCATGGCGGCCGCGTCGGCGTTGATGGCCAAGCACGGCATCGACTCGCTCCCCCCGGCGGGCACCCGGCAGACGCCCGGCGACCGGGTCGTCACCCTGCCCAACCCCTGGGCCAGGGAGAAGGCCCGGCTGGTCAGTCTGGTCGCGCAGGCCGTGCGCTGCCGCCCCCTGCTCATCGGGCGGGGCGAGGGCGGGCAGCGGGTGCACGTGTTCGGGTTCGCGGCCGATCTGGAGCGGGCCGACCTGCTGGCCACGTCGTTGCTGCTGCAGATGGCGAGCGGGCTGGCGCGGGTGCGGGTGCCCGACGGCGTGACCGCCGTGCGGGCGTACCGGCGGTCGTGGCTGTTGGGGTTCACGGACGAGGTGTACCGGCTGCTGCGCGTGGCGGAGTCCCAGGCGGAGCAGGCCAGTACGGGTGCCGCGCTCGTCCTGGCCGACCGCCGGGCCGAGGTGGAGCGGGCGGTGTCCGCCCACTATCCGGACATCCGGGTGAGCGTGCCCAGGACGAGCGGTACGGGCTACCGGGACGGGGTGGCCGCCGGCCGCCGCGCCGACCTCGGCCGTACCGGAATGACCACCGACACCGCCCCCGAGCTGGCCCCCGGCCGCTGACCCCGCCCGGCCGCCGGACCGACTGGACACCAGGCCGCCCCGACACCAGGCCGTGCGGTCAGCCGAGGGCGTCGGAGACCAGCGAGCGGGCCTCCTCCTGCACCTTGGCCAGGTGGTCGGGGCCGCGGAAGGACTCGGCGTAGATCTTGTAGACGTCCTCCGTCCCCGACGGCCGCGCCGCGAACCAGGCGCTCTCCGTCGAGACCTTCACCCCGCCGAGCTCGGCCCCGTTGCCGGGCGCCGTGGTCTGGACGACGGTGATCGGCTCGCCCGCCAGCGACGACGCCTTCACCTGCGCGGCCGAGAGCTTCGCGAGCACCGCCTTCTCCTCGCGCGTGGCGGGGGCGTCGACCCGGGCGTACGCGGGCTCCCCGAACCGCTCGACCAGCCCCCGGTAGTGCGCGCTCGGCGACTTGCCGGTGACGGCCTGGATCTCGGAGGCCAGCAGCGCCAGGATGATCCCGTCCTTGTCCGTGGACCAGACGGACCCGTCGCGCCGCAGGAACGACGCTCCCGCGCTCTCCTCGCCCCCGAACCCCAGCGACCCGTCCAGCAGGCCTGGGACGAACCACTTGAACCCGACCGGCACCTCGTACAGCCGCCGCCCCATGGACTCCACGACCCGGTCGATGATCCCGCTGCTGACCATCGTCTTGCCCACCCCGGCGGCCGCGGGCCAGCCGTCGCGGTGCGTGTAGAGGTAGGAGACGGCGACGGCGAGGTAGTGGTTGGGGTTGAGCAGGCCGCCGTCGGGGGTGACGACGCCGTGCCGGTCGGCGTCGGCATCGTTTCCGGTGGAAATGTCGTACTTATCGCGATTGGCGATGAGAGAGGCCATCGCGTACGGCGACGAGCAGTCCATCCGGATCTTCCCGTCCCAGTCCAGCGTCATGAACCGCCACGTCGGATCCACCAGCGGATTGACCACGGTCAGGTCGAGCCGGTGCCGCTCCGCGATCTCCCCCCAGTACGCCACGCTCGCCCCGCCCAGCGGATCGGCCCCTATGCGCACCCCGGCCGCCCGGATCGCGTCCAGGTCCACCACGGACGGCAGGTCGTCCACGTACATCCCGAGGAAGTCGTAACGCCCCGCCGCCTCCAGAGCCTTCGTGTACGAGACCCGCAGCACGCTCTCCAGCCCGGCGGCCAGCAGCCGGTTGGCGCGGTCCTGGATCCACGTGGTCGCGTCGGTGTCGGCGGGACCCCCGTGTGGCGGGTTGTACTTGAACCCGCCGTCGCCCGGCGGGTTGTGCGACGGCGTGATCACGATGCCGTCGGCCAGCCCGGTGGTGCGGCCGTGGTTGTGCCGCAGGATGGCGTGCGAGACGGACGGGGTCGGCGTGTAGCCGTCGCGGGAGTCGATCAGCACCTGGACCCCGTTGGCGACCAGGACCTCCAGCGCGGACACCCGCGCGGGCTCCGACAGCGCGTGCGTGTCGACGCCGAGGAACAGCGGCCCGTCGGTGCCCTGCATCCGCCGGTATTCGCAGATGGCCTGCGTGGTGGCCAGGATGTGATCCTCGTTGAACGCCGTCCTCAGCGACGACCCCCGGTGCCCCGACGTGCCGAACGCCACCCGCTGCCCCGGGTCACCGGGATCGGGATGCAGCGCGTAATAGGAGGTCACGAGCCTGTCGACGGCCACGAGGTCGGCGGGCTGGGCTGGCTGTCCTGCGCGTTCGTGCGTCATGTAGGCCACTTTACAAATCCGCCTCCGGCCGGAGGATGGGCGCGGCCGGGTGTGGGAAGGTACAGTTCCGTCGATTACTAGAACGGAGTTCGGTTCCTATGCGATTCGGTTATTATCTGACAGAGCCCAAAGGAGACGACCCGATCGGCGGGTTGCGCGCCCAGATCGCCCAGGCGGCGGAGGACGGCTTCACCTCGGCCTGGCTCTCCAACATCTTCGGCCTCGACGCCCTCACCGCCCTGGCCGCCGCCGGGGGCCAGGTGCCCGGCATCGAGCTCGGCACCGCCGTCGTCCCGACCTACCCGCGCCACCCGGCCGTGCTGGCGCAGCAGGCCATGACCACCAACGCCGCGCTCGGCGGGCGCCTCGCGCTCGGCATCGGCCTGTCGCACCAGATGGTCATCGAGGGCATGTACGGCCACAGCTTCGAGCGCCCGTACCGGCACATGTCGGAATACCTGGACATCCTGCTCCCGCTCAGCCGGGGCGAGCACGTCAAGTACGAGGGCGAGACGCTCAAGGCCGACCTGCGGCTCACCACGCCCGGCGGCGGCTTCCCCGTGCTCGTCGCCGCGCTCGGCCCGCGCATGCTCAAGCTGGCCGGCACCGTGGCCGACGGCACCGTCCTGTGGATGACGGGCCCCAAGACGGTCGCCCAGCACGTGGCGCCCACCATCACCACGGCCGCCGCCGAGGCGGGCCGCGAGGCGCCCAGGATCGTCTGTGCGCTGCCGATCTGCGTCACCGACGACCCCGCCGCCGCCGTCGCCCGCGCGAACGAGATCTTCGCTGTCTACGGACACCTCCCCTCATATCGTGCGATGCTCGACAGGGAAGGCGCGGCCACTCCGGGAGACGTCGCCATCGTGGGCGACGAGGACGCGGTGCTGGCCAAGCTCGACGTGCTGCGGGAAGCCGGTGTGGCCGACTTCGTGGGCTCGGTGTTCGCGAGCAAGGAACGCACGCGGGCGCTGTTGATCGGCGCGGCGAAGGGCTGACCCCAAGACATCTCCATAATTCTCCGGCGGGGTGAAGATCGCTTGCTGCATGGCGTTGATGTGTCCGACTGGCAGGGGCCCGTCGACTGGGCCGGCCACGCGGCGGACGGGGTGACCTTCGCGTTCGCCAAGGCCACCGAGGGCGGCGACTTCACCGACAAGCTGTTCGAACGCAACTGGACCGGCATGCGCGAGAGCCGGATCGTCCGCGGCGCGTACCACTGCGCCAGGCCCGGGGGCGACCCGATCGAGCAGGCGCGCCACTTCCTGGCCGCGATCGACGCGGCGGGCGGGTTACGCGCCGGCGACCTGGTGGCCCTCGACCTGGAGACCGATGACGGCCTGCGCCCCGAGCAGGTCGCCCGCCACGCGCGCCGCTGGTGCCACCACGTCGAACGGCACGGCGGCGCGCGGCCGCTCGTCCACACCTTCCGGGCGTTCGCGCGTGGCGGACACTGCGCGGGCCTGGGCGAGTACCCGTTATGGATCGCCGCCCCCGACAAGCCGCGCGGGGAGCCCGCGGTGCCGTCACCCTGGCGCGACTGGGCCGTTCATCAGTACGTCCACAGCCCGCTAGACCGCAACGTGTTCCACGGGACCCGGCAAGAGCTGACAAATATTGGGTTTGACCCGCGATAGCATCGGTGTTCACCATCGAAGCAGCTCCGGTGCCGAGCGCCGGGGCGCGATCCAAGGGAGTCACCGTGTCAGCCGAGCTACGCATCACCCTCGCCGGAGCCGAGCGTGTGGTCGCGGCCGGCACGACGGCCGGAGAGGCCCTCGAGGCCGACGGCCGCTCGGTCATCGCGGCCCGGGTCAACGGCGAGCTCCGTGACCTGGCGCACCCGCTGTCCGAGGGTGACGCGGTCGAGCCGGTCGAGGTCTCCAGCGAGGACGGCCGGGCCATCGTCCGCCACTCCACCGCCCACGTCATGGCGCAGGCGGTGCAGGAGTTGTTCCCCGAGGCCAAGCTGGGCATCGGGCCGCCCGTGGACAACGGGTTCTACTACGACTTCGACGTCGCCCAGGCCTTTCACCCCGACGATCTCAAGCGCATCGAGAAGCGCATGCGGGAGATCGTCAAGCAGGGGCAGCTGTTCTCCCGCCGGCCCGTCTCCGACGACGAGGCGCGCGAGGAGCTGGCGGCGGAGCCGTACAAGCTGGAGTTGATCGGGCTCAAGGGCGGCGCCGCCGACGAGGAGTCGGTCGAGGTGGGGGCCGGGCAGCTCACCATCTACGACAACCTCGACCCCAAGACCGGCGAGCTGCAGTGGAAGGACCTGTGCCGCGGCCCGCACGTGCCGTCCACCCGGTCGATCCCGGCGTTCAAGCTCATGCGCTCGGGCGGCGCCTACTGGCGCGGCAGCGAGAAGAACCCGCAGCTCCAGCGCATCTACGGCACCGCCTG
Source organism: Nonomuraea sp. NPDC003709 (assembly GCF_040610775.1). Classification (NCBI taxonomy): domain Bacteria; kingdom Bacillati; phylum Actinomycetota; class Actinomycetes; order Streptosporangiales; family Streptosporangiaceae; genus Nonomuraea; species Nonomuraea sp. NPDC003709. The sequence goes on from NZ_JBEXMW010000008.1 coordinate 379,803, forward strand.
GGAGTCCCGCGAGAAGCAGGACGACTACCTCAAGCTGCTGGAGGAGGCCGAGAAGCGCGACCACCGCAAGCTGGGTGTCGAGCTCGACCTGTTCAGCTTCCCGCCGGAGCTGGGCAGCGGCCTGCCGATCTTCCATCCCAAGGGCGGGATCATCCGCAAGGAGATGGAAGACTACATGCGCCGGCGGCAGGCGGAGGCGGGCTACGAGTTCGTCAACACGCCGCACATCACCAAGTCGTCGCTGTTCGAGACCTCGGGGCATCTGCCGTGGTATGCCGACGACATGTTCCCGGCGTTCGAGCTGGAGGGCATCGAATACCGGGTCAAGCCGATGAACTGCCCGATGCACAACCTGATCTTCCGGGCGCGCGGGCGGTCCTACCGCGAGCTGCCGCTGCGGCTGTGCGAGTTCGGCTCGGTCTACCGCTACGAGAAGTCGGGCGTGGTCCACGGCCTGACCCGGGTGCGCGGCATGACGCAGGACGACGCGCACATCTATACCACCCGGGAGCAGATGGCCGATGAGATCAAGTCGCTGCTGAGGTTCGTGCTCAGCGTGCTGCGCGACTTCGGCCTGCCCGAGTTCTACCTGGAGCTGTCGACCCGCGACGAGTCCGACAAGTTCATCGGCGAGCTCGCCGAGTGGGACGAGGCGACCGAGGCGCTGCGCCAGGTGGCCACCGAGTCGGGGCTGGACCTGGTCGACGACCCGGGCGGCGCGGCCTTCTACGGCCCGAAGATCTCCGTTCAGGCCAAGGACGCGATCGGGCGCACCTGGCAGCTGTCCACCATCCAGCTCGACCTCAACCAGCCCAAGCGCTTCGGCCTCGAATACCAGGCGGCCGACGGCAGCCGGCAGACTCCGGTCATGATCCACCGGGCGCTGTTCGGCTCCGTCGAGCGCTTCCTCGGCGTGCTCACCGAGCACTACGCGGGCGCCTTCCCTCCCTGGCTCTCGCCGGTGCAGGTGACGGGCATCCCGATCGCCGACGCGCACGTGTCCTACCTGCAGGACGTCGCCAAAAAGCTGCGCGAGCGCGGCATCCGGATCGAGGTCGACGCCTCCGACGACCGGATGCAGAAGAAGATCCGCAACGCGCAGAAGGCCAAGGTTCCCTTCATGCTGCTGGCCGGTGACGACGACATCGCCAACGGCGCGGTGTCGTTCCGCTACCGGAACGGCGAGCAGAAGAACGGCGTCCCGATCGAGGAGGCCGTGGCGGAGATCGTCAACGCCGTGGAGCGGCGCGTCCAGGTCTGACGCGGTGACGAGAACGGCGGAGTCTCACGGCTCCGCCGTTTTTCGTCGTCCGGCCGCCGGCTCGGGGGTCATCGGGTGAACAGGCGGAAGGTGATGGCGGGGCGGCCGCCGAAGCGCTCGGCCGCCTGGTGGGCGAAGCCTTCGATGAGGTCGCGGGCGTACGACTCGGGGTCCTGGTCGGTGAGCGCCTCGATGTAGGCGCGGTGCTCGACGAGCGAGCGCACGCCGCGCTCCAGGCCGTCGGTGACGTCCACGGCGTGGGTGGGGGAGTCGGTGCCCGCGACGGCGACCCAGCGGACGCCGTCCCAGGGCGCTGCCTCCGTATCCGGAAATATCCACCTATTTCCCGCGTCCCCGGCCGCGTCCAGGACGGCGCGGCCCACGGCCCGGTGGTCGGGAGTGTTCCAGTACGTTCCGCCCCAGGTGTCGTCCGGGTTCAGGGTGATCACCAGCTCGGGGCGGTGCCTGCGGATCGCGGCGGCGATGTCCTTCCTGAGCGCGGTGCCGTACTCGATCACCCCGTCGGCGTGGTCGAGGAACTCCACGCTCGTCACCCCGACGACGGCCGCGCTGGCCCGCTCCTCCCGTTCCCGCACCGGCCCGGCCTCGGCCGGGGCGAGCGTGTCGATGCCCGCCTCACCCCTGGAGACGATCAGGTACGCGACCTCGCGGCCCTGGTCGGTCCAGGTGGCGACGGCGGCGGCACAGCCGTACTCGAGGTCGTCGGGGTGGGCCACGATGGCGAGGGCGCGCTGCCAGTCGTCGGGCATGGGCTCCAGTTGATCGGTCATGGCCCACACCCTAAAGGCGCGCCTGCGCGGGCGTTGGCTTCACGCGGTGCCCCGGCCGTCCCTCGAAGCCCGGGGCTCGTCGCCTTCGGGTGCATGCGCACCGAATGGATGGTCGCTCGGACGGGGCACCCGCCCCAGACGAGGACACCGCCGCCTGAGGCGCAGCTGAACGCGCGGCAGTCACCGGGCCGCCTTCGGGATCGGGCCGCCTGAGGCGCAGCTGGACGCGCCTCCGGCATTGGGCCGCCTCCGGCGCCCGGGCCGCCCTTGGGGGCCGGGGGCTGCCGCAGGCGCCGGGTCGCTCCGCGAGGGCCGGTGCTCAGGAACGCCCGATCACCCCGAGGGCGCGGCTGATGGGCTCAAGGGTGGTGGAGGGAGACGGGGGTGGAGGGGCGTTAGAGGGGGGAGGGGTGAGTGTCGTCGTCGGAGGTGTCGCGGAGGGGGCGGCGGGGCTCGCCCGGGAGGCGGACGTCGTCGACCGTCACGTTGACCTCCGCGACCCGCATCCCGAGCATGTGGCTGACGCTCCTGGCCACGTTCGTCTTGACCTCGGAGGCCACCTCCAGCACCACGTGCCCGTACTCCACCACGATGGTCACGCTCACGGCCACCGTACGGTCCTGGATCTGCGCGCTGACCCCCTGGTTGGCGCGCCGGGAGCCGATGCCGATGCGGTCGCGTACGGACTCGAAGGCCCGCGCCAGGTCGCCGCCCAGGTCGGCGACCCCGGTCACCTCGAGAGCCGCCAGGGCGGCGACCTTCTCGACCACCTCGTCGGCGACCTTGATCCGGCCCTTGACGACGGCGCCGAAGGCGGGCGCCTCCGAGGGTGGTACGCCGGTGGGTGCGGAGCTCACGTCTTCGACCGGGTCAGGAGCGGGGTCCGTGGCCGGGTCGGGGGTGTCGGCGGACGGGGTGTCGGCGGACGGCATGGAGTGGACGGTCGGCAGGGAGTCGTGCTCGGCTAAGTCGTGCTCGGCTAATGCGTCACTCATCGCGGCCTCCTGTAGGCGATGCTTGGGATTGTGCCGGAAGAGCGGGCCGTTTGTCCGTGGTCCTATGCTGCTAGGTATGCACGATCAGGCAGGGGCAGGGTCCCCCGACAACTTCGAGCGTCTGTGGACCCCGCATCGCATGGCCTACATCAAGGGCGAGAACAAACCGACGGGCAGCGGCCCCGATGACGGGTGCCCGTTCGACGCGATCCCCAAGATGAGCGACGAGGACGGCCTGATCGTCGCCCGGGGCGAGACGGTCTACGCCGTGCTCAACCTGTACCCGTACAACTCCGGCCACCTGATGGTGGTCCCCTACCGGCACGTGTCCGACTACGACGAGCTGGTGCCGGCCGAGCTGGTCGAGCTGGGGGAGTTCACGCAGAAGTCGTTGCGCGCGCTGCGCAAGGCCAGCGGCGCGCAGGGTTTCAACGTCGGCATGAACCTCGGCCACGTCGCCGGCGCCGGCATCGCCGCCCACCTGCACCAGCACGTGGTGCCCAGGTGGGGTGGCGACACGAACTTCATGCCGGTCGTGGGCCAGACCAAGGTCCTGCCGCAGCTGCTCCGCGACACCCGCCAGCTGCTCGCCGACGCCTGGGACTGACCCGCTCTGGGGCAGCGCCCGCTGTCCGGACGTTCGTGGCCGCTTCCGGGAGGCGGGCTACTCCGTCCGGTGCCGCGTTACTTCGTCGCGGTCGCTAAGTCCGACGACACGGGGCCGGTGACCGGCTCGCGGTCGCGCCGGAGCGCGCCGATGCCGGTGGCCAGCAGCAGAGGTACGGCCAGCGCCAGGGCCATGGACAGCACGGCCGCGCCCGAGTCGTTGACGAGCATCCCGACCACGCCGCTCACGAGCGTGCCGATCAGCCCGGCGCGCAGCGCGGGGGAGTGCTCGAACGCGGCGGGCACCACCCCGGCCGACGCCTGTTCGGGCCGCAGGATCGCGTAGACGAGGAACGCGGCGGCCGCGATCACGATCGGCATGAGGTTGGGGCTGAGCAGGGTGGCCAGCATGGCCTGCAGCTTGCGCAGGATGACGTCGAACGCCTCACCGCTCAGCACCTGCCCCACGAACCTGCCCAGATGCGTCTGCTCGTCCGCCGGCTTCAGGTAGTTGAGCCAGGCGAACGTCATCACGATCAACCCGCCGGCCACCAGGAACGCGCCCAGCTTCACCAGCGAGACCCGCTTGCCCGCCAGCAGCAGCGCGGTCACCGCGATGCCCGGCACGAACGCGATCACGCCGCCGAAGTCGCTGCCCATCCCGGAGCCGCCGAGCACCATCGCGAACGTCCCCAGCAGCACGATCGCGGCCAGCCCCACCTTGCCCGGCCACCGGTGCGCGATCACCGTGGTGGCCAGCAGGGTGCCGGTGGCCAGGAGCGCGAACGGGATGTTCCCCAGGCCGTAGTAGCGGGCCCCGACGTCCGCGCTGTAGCCCATGATGCTGTTGAGCTGCAACGTCGTACCGGTCAGCAGGTCGCCCGCCAGCGTGAGCGCGGTGATCCCGGCCACCACCGCCAGCGGGCCCAGCGGCCATCGCCGCCACGGCCCCGCGAACGCCACCGCCGTGACGGCCGCCGCCCACCCGAGCACCCCGGCCACCAGCTGCGGCAGGCTCGACCAGGGCAGCAGGTTGACCAGGTAGCTGGAGACGGGCAGGGAGGCGAGGGCGACGGCCGCGAAACGTACCGGTGCCAGGCCCTTGCGGCGGCGCAGCAGCAGGAACGCGACCACGTAGAACAGCACCTGCAGCACGGCCACGACCGTGAAGTAGATGCCCTTGATCGAGCGGATGGCCTGCGCGGTGGCGTCGGCCCGCTGGAGCTGTTCGAACGTCGCGCCCGGCCCGCCGACCTGCAGCGGAACGCCTATCACGGTGCTCGGGACCGGCACCCCGAGCTTGGTCAGGATCGTGGAGGTCAGGTCGGGCAGGATCGAGATGTCCTCGCGCCGGGTGGAGGCCGCGCCGAGCAGGTGGCCCTGCGCACCGGGCTCGCGCAGCGCGGCCACCCGCAGGTGGGGTACGGAGCCGTGGTCGGACAGGCCTGCGAGCAGCACCGTCGTGTCGGCGGGCAGGACCGACAGCAGCGCGCCCGCCTTGGCGTCGGCCATCCTCAGCGCGTCACGCCGCTCGGCGGCGCTGAGCTGGTCGGGCACCTTGGCCAGCTTGCCGCTGGTCAGGTAGGGGCGGACGAGGTCGTCCACGTCCATGGCGATCATCCGGCACCGTTCGAGATCGGGCGCGCCGACCTGGAGCGGGGAGGAGTGGTACTCCTGGACCGCGCCCTGCCGGTCGGCCAGGCCCAGCGCGGCGCCGGGGCCGATGGCGATCGAGCACTGCCCGGCGGCCTTGAGCGACTCGCCCAGCGTGCCCGCGTTGCGCTGCCCGGCCACGTCGAGGAGATAGCGGTAGTCGGGGATGACAGCGCCCGCGCCCTGCTGCTCGGGCATGGGGGGCGCGCCGCAGCTGTACCCGGCCGCCGACCTGGTGCCCGCCGACACGGTCAGCCAGCCGTCGTAGGGGCAGGTCACCCCGCCGACGGTACGAATGGACAGCGAGCCGATCGCGCTGGATCTGGCCAGCTCCCACAGGTTGGGGGAGTCCGCCTGGGTGATGTCGTTCCAGTGCAGGCCGGACACGCCGATGAGCGCGACCCGGCCCGCGCTCGCGTCCTTCGTGGCCTGGGCCGGGCCGGTGAACAGTCCCTGGCCGAGCAGGACCTGCCCGACCAGCACGGCCAGCACGGCCAGCGTGCGCCTCATCCCGATGACCTTCCGTGATCGAATGATTCCGTGGCACGGTAGAGCAAGGTCATGTTCCGGCGCCACCGGACCCGACTACCCTCTCATGCGGTGCATGTATCACGTGCGCCGTTTCATTCGGGTGAGCTTTTCCCACTCTGGGCGGTTGTGGTGGCCTGGCTGGGCGCCGTGCGCGTTGCGCCGGGCTCCGCCGTACGACGTCTCGCCGTCGCGGCGCGGTTTGGGGTGGTGCCGGGGACGTGGCGTTGAGGGCGTCCCCGGTGTGACGCGCATCCGGTGTGGCACGTCCCTGGTGTGGCGCGCACTCGACGGCGTGCGGGTTCCGGCGTGGTGCGGGGCCGATGTGGCGTGCTCTCCGCGTGGTGCGGGCCCGGGGCGGCGCGGGCCCGGTGTGGTGCGGCCCCGCGTGGGGCGGGGCCGGGTGGGTTGAGGCGTCAGGGGGCCGGGGTCTTGACCTTGGTGGTCTTGCTTTCGTGGCCGAGCCGGTCCACGGCCGTGACCGCGTAGGTCCCGTCCGGCGCGGCCGTGAACGACGGGCTCGTCACGACGGCGACCAGGTTGCGGGCGTCCGTGCCGTGGCAGTCCTTGCCGGACTTCGGCACCTGGTACACCGCGTACGTCCGCGCCCCCTGGGACGGCTTCCAGGACAGCTGGGTGCCGTTGGCCTTGAGCCCGGCGGGGGCGGGAGGGGCGGAGCCGCCGCGTTCCTTGATCAAGGGCAGCAGGGCGGGGCGGGAGTAGTGGTTCTTGGCGACGCGGTCCACGGACCCGAGGGGGTTGTCCAGGAAGTTCTTGGCGCTGAAGTAGACCTCGCCCTTGACCTGCTTGTGGTCACGGTTGACGCCCACCTCGGCGGCCAGCTCGCCGGGCTTCGTCCAGGCCCGGTCGTCCTTGGCGCCCACCCGGTAGAGCCCCTGGCCGATGTACAGCTGCACGTCCGTGCCCTTGACCTCGTCGGACCACCAGGCCGCCAGCGTGTCGTAGTCGGCCAGCTTGTGGCCGCGCGGCCAGTAGAGCTGCGGGAGCACGTAGTCGACGGTGCCCGACTTGATCCAGGCGCGCGCGTCCGCATAAATCGAGTCGTACGCGGACATGCCCGAAGTGTCCGAGCCGGTCGGGTCGTTCGACTTGTTGCGCCAGATACCGAAGGGGCTGATCCCGAACTTGACGTACCCCTTGGCGTCGTGGACGGCCTTGTCCACCTGGGCGACGAGCGTGTTGACGTTGTCGCGCCGCCAGGCGGCGAGCTTCTTGCCGTCGCCGTACTTCGCGAACGCCGCCGCGTCGTCGAACTTCTGCCCCGCCGCCGGATACGGGTAGAAGTAGTCGTCGAAGTGCACCCCGTCGATGTCGTACCGGGACACCACGTCCGTGATGACCTTGGTCACGTGGTCGCGGACGGCGGGTAGGCCGGGGTTGTAGTAGAGGCGGCCGCCGTACTTGATCGTCCAGTCGGGGTGCTTGCGCGCCGGATGGCCGGCGGGGAGCTTGGCGGCGCTGTCGCCGTAGGAGGCGCGGTACGGGTTGAACCAGGCGTGGAACTCCATGCCGCGCTTGTGCGCCTCGTCGATGAGGAACGGCAGCGGATCCCAGCCGGGGTCCTTGCCGGCCGTGCCCGTCAGATATTGGGTCCAGGGCTCCAGCGACGACTTGTACAGCGCGTCGGAGGCGGGCCGGACCTGGACGAAGACCGCGTTGAGGTTGCGCTTGGCGGCACCGTCGAGGATCTTGACGTACTCGGCGCGCTGCCGATCGGGCGAGAGCCCGGTCTTGGAGGGCCAGTCGATGTTCTGGGTGGTGGCGATCCACACCCCGCGCAGCTCGCGCTTGGGATAGCCGGCGTCGGCCTTGCAGGCCGCGGCGGATGCGTCGGGTGCGGCGGCGACGGCCGTCTTCTTCTTGGTCGCTGCTGGGCTCTCCCCGACCCCGGGGCCGAAGACGTAGGCGGCGGAGGTGGTGACGACCGCGAGAGCAGCAGCGGCTAGGAGTGGGCGTCCAGTTCGCATAATGCCACCCAGTGTGGCAGTTGCTCCGGCATGCTCGGTACGAAAAAAAGAAATCGACTCGTGATGCTTCTGTGACAAAAGTAAACGGCTGGGCCGGGAGGGAGCAAAGCCCTCCCGGCTCCGTCCAGCCTCAGTCCGCGGTGACGGCCACTTTGCTCGCGAGGTTCGGCGGAAGGGGTTCGTAGCGCAGGAAGGCCCGCTGGAACGTCCCGGTGCCGTGCGACATGGATCTCAGGTCGATGGCGTACCGGGTGATCTCCAGCTCGGGCACCTCGGCCTTGACCAGCGTACGTCCCGTGCCGACGGGCTCCGTGCCGAGCACCCGCCCGCGCCGCGACGACAGGTCGGACATCACCGACCCCACGTAGTCGTCGGCGACGAGCACCGACAGCTCGTCCACCGGCTCCAGCAGCAGCGTCGGCACCTTCGCGGCCGCCTCCTTCAGCGCGAGCTGGCCGGCGATCTGGAAGGCCATGTCGGAGGAGTCGACCGAGTGCGCCTTGCCGTCGTACAGGGTGACGCGCACGTCCACCATCGGGTAGCCGGCCACGACGCCCCGCTCCATCTGGGCCCGCACGCCCTTCTCCACCGACGGGATGAACTGCCGCGGCACGACGCCGCCCACGATCTTGTCCACGAACTCGAACCCGCCGCCCGACGGCAGCGGCTCGACCTCGAGGTGGCAGATCGCGTACTGGCCGTGGCCGCCGGTCTGCTTGACGTTGCGGCCCATCGCCTGGCACTTGCCGCCGAACGTCTCGCGCAGCGGCACCCGCAGGTCGACCCGCTCGACCTCGACGCCGTGGCGCTTGGCCAGGCGGTCGAGCAGCACGTCGGTGTGCGCCTCGCCCATGCACCACAGGACGAGCTGCCTGGTCTCGGCGTTGTTCTCCAGCCGCAGGGTCGGGTCCTCGGCCACCAGCCGGGCCAGGGCCTGCGACAGCTTGTCCTCGTCGGCCTTCGACTTGGCCCTGATCGCCACCGGCAGGAGCGGGTCGGGCATGGCCCAGGCGGTCATCAGGAGCGGCTGCTCGACCTCGGACAGGGTGTCACCGGTCTCGGCCCGCGACAGCTTGGCGACCGCGATGATGTCGCCCGCGACGCCCTTGGCCGCGGGACGCTGCTGCTTGCCCAGCGGGCAGGTCAGGGTGCCGATGCGCTCGTCCACGTCGTGGTCCTCGTGCCCGCGGTCGGCCAGGCCGTGCCCGGACACGTGCACGGTCATGTCGGGGCGCAACGTGCCCGAGAAGACGCGTACGAGGCTGATGCGGCCCACGTACGGGTCGCTGGTGGTCTTGACGACCTCGGCCACGAGCGGGCCGTCGGGGTCGCAGGCGATGTTCTTGACCGGCTTGCCCGACAGGTCGGTGATCTCGGGCAGCGGGTGTTCGAGGGGCGAGGGGAAGCCCTGGGTCATGATCTCGAGGATCTCCGGCGCGCCGACGCCGAGCCCGCTGCACAGCACCGGGTAGAAGCTGCCGCGCGCGACGGCCTTCTCCAGGTCCTCAACCAGGACCTTGGTGTCGATGGGCTCGCCTTCGAGATAGCGCTCCATGAGCGATTCGTCTTCGCTCTCCTGGATGATCCCCTCGATCAGCTCGCCACGGCGCTCCTCGATCTGCGCCGCGTAGTCCGGCCCGGGCTCCTTCTCCGTGCGGGTGCCCGTGGCGTAGTTGTAGAACTTCTGCGACAGCAGCCCGATCAGGCCGTTCACGTGGCCGTTGGTGATGACGGGCAGGTAAAGGGGCGCGACACCGTCGCCGAAGACGTCCTGGCACGTCACGAGGACCTCGTCGAAGTCGGCCCGCTGGTGGTCGATCTTGGTGATCACCACCGCCCGCGGCATGCCGACCTGGGCGCACTCCTCCCACAGCATCTGGGTGAGGCCGTCGATCCCCTCGGAGGCGGAGACCACGAACAGCGCGGCGTCCGCCGCGCGCAGCCCCGCGCGCAGGTCGCCCACGAAATCGGCGTAACCGGGGGTGTCGAGAAGGTTGATCTTGATACCGTTGTGCACCAGCGGTGCCACGGCGAGGTTGACCGACCGCTGCTGACGGACCTCCACCTCGTCGAAGTCGCTGACCGTGTTGCCGTCCTCCACCCGGCCGGCGCGCTGGACGGTGCCGGTCGCGGCCAGCAGCTGCTCGGCGAGGGTCGTCTTACCCGCTCCTGAGTGGCCGACCAGCACGACATTGCGTATCGCATCCGCCCTGTCGGCCGTGGGTGCCCTGCCCGCGGCTCCCGCAGTGCCACCGGTGTTCTTCTCTGCCACAACAGCCTCCCACGTCGCCGGATATTCCAACGACCGCGCCCAAGCGGAGGGTGTCTGGAAACCGCATGGACGCGGTGTGTTCACCAAATACCCCTGTGGCGGATATCACAAGGGGGGTGGGGCAAAGAAAGTTGTCAGGCGTTCCATGGCCTACGATCGGACCGCGATGCTCAAACTCCTGCGCCCGGCCATGACCCGGATACTCACCCCGCTGGGCAGGGCCCTCGTCGGCCGCGGGATCGGCCCGAACGCCGTCACGGCGATCGGCACCCTCGGCACGGTCGTGTCCGCCCTGCTCTTCTTCCCCCTGGGTCAGCTGACCTGGGGCGCTCTCGCGATCACCGTCTTCGTGCTGTTCGACCTGCTCGACGGCGTGGTGGCGAGGCTCGGCGGGAAGGGCGGCTCCACCTGGGGCGCGTTCCTCGACTCGACGTTCGACAGGGTGGCCGACGCGGCCATCTTCGCCGGGCTGATCCTCTACTTCATCTCCAAGCACGACACGCTCATGGCGGCCGTGACGCTGGTGTGCCTGATCGCGGGCTCCCTGGTGTCGTACGCCAAGGCCAGGGCGGAGGGGCTCGGGCTCACGGCCGACGTGGGGCTGGCCGAGCGGCCCGAGCGGCTGGTCGTCGCGCTCGTCGCGGCCTGTTTCGCGGGGCTCGGCGTTCCGTACATTCTTCCCGTGGGCATGTGGCTGCTCGCCGCGGCCAGCGTGTTCACCGTGGGGCAGCGCGTGGTGGCCGTCCACCGGCAGACGAGGGAGAGATGAGCGACAAGGCGTCCTTCGGTGATCGTGTCGTGGCCGCGGGCTTCGCGGCGGGCTGGAAGCTCGTGCCGCTGCTGCCCGAGCGCCCGACGGCCGCGGTCTTCCGCTTCCTGGCCGACCGGATCTGGAGCAGGCGGGGCAAGTCCGTACGCCGCCTGGAGTCCAACCTTGCCAGAGTGACCGGGCTCGACGCGGGCAGCCGCGAGATGCGCGAGCTCAGCAGGGCCGGCATGCGCTCGTACTTCCGCTACTTCCACGAGATCTTCCGGCTGCCGTCGATGAGCGTCGAGGAGATCGTGCGGCGCAGCCACACCATCGGGGCCGAGCACGTCCACGCCAACGTGGCGGCCGGGCGGGGCGTGGTGCTGGCGCTGCCCCACATGGGCAACTGGGACCAGGCGGGGGCGTGGCTGGTGGGCGTGGGCCACCCCTTCACGACCGTGGCCGAGCGGCTCAAGCCGGAGTCGCTGTTCCGCCGGTACGTGGCCTTCCGCGAGGGCCTCGGCATGGAGGTGCTGCCGCTGACCGGCGGCGACGGGCACAACTTCGGCACGCTGGCCACCCGCGTGCGCAAGGGCGGTGTCGTGTGCCTGCCCGCCGAGCGCGACCTGACCAAGGGCGGTGTCGAGGTGCGCTTCTTCGGCGCGACCACCAAGGTCCCCGCCGGGCCGCCGCTGCTGGCCGTGCAGACGGGGGCCGCGCTGCTCCCGGCCATCCTCTACAACGTGGGCGACGACTGGGGCATCCACATCCACGAGGAGGTCCCGGTCCCGGCCGAGGGCACCCGGCAGGAGAAGGTCGCGGCGGTGGCGCAGGGGCTGACCGACGTGTTCGAGAAGGGCATCTCCGAGCACCCGGAGGACTGGCACATGTTGCAGCGGCTCTGGCTGGAAGACCTCGCGCGATGAGGATCGGCATCGTCTGCCCCTACTCGTGGGACATGCCGGGCGGGGTCAAGCAGCACATCGACGACCTGGCCCAGGCGCTGATCGCGCAGGGGCACGAGGTGTCGGTGATCGCGCCGGCGGCCGACGACGACGAGCTGCCCCCGTACGTGACGGGCGCGGGCCGGGCGGTGCCGGTGCCGTACAACGGGTCGGTGGCCAGGATGTCGTTCGGCTTCCTGTCGGCCGCGCGCGTGCGGCGGTGGGTGCGTACGGGCGGGTTCGACGTGCTGCACATCCACGAGCCGCTGATCCCGAGCCTGGGAGTGCTGGCCTGCTGGGCGGCCAGGGGGCCGATCGTGGCCACGTTCCACGCGTCGTTCACGCGCTCGCGGGCCATCGCGGTGGCCGAGCCGTTGCTGCGCAGCGCGCTGGAGAAGCTGATGGGCCGCATCGCGGTCTCCGACGCGGCCCGCAAGAGCCTGGTCGAGCAGTTCGGCGGCGACGCCGTGCTGATCCCCAACGGCGTCACCGTCTCCCGCTACACCGACGCCGAGCCGCTCGACGGCTGGGGGCCCGACGGCGCCACGATCGGCTTCCTCGGCCGGATGGACGAGGAGCGCAAGGGCCTGCCGATCCTGCTCGACGCGTTCAGGACCCTCGCGGCCGAGCGGCCGGGCCTGAAACTGCTCCTGGCCGGGCCCGGCGACGCCAAGGACGTCTACGAGCGGGTGCCGAAGGAGTTCCACGACCGGGTGACCGTGCTGGGCATGGTGAGCGAGGCCGACAAGATCCGCGCCTACCACTCGGTCGATGTGTTCTGCGCGCCCAACACGCGCGGGGAGAGCTTCGGCATCGTGCTGGCCGAGGCCATGGCGTCCGGGGCGACGGTGCTGGGCAGCGACATCCCGGCCTTCCGCAGGGTGCTGGGCGAGGGGCAGGCGGGCGCGCTGTTCGCCAACGGCGACGCCGGCTCGCTGGCGCGCGAGGCCGGCGCGCTGCTCGACGCGCCCGAGCGGCGGGCCAAGCTGGCCGCCGAGGCGCTGGTGGCGGTGCGGAAGTACGACTGGTCGACGGTCGCGCGGGACGTCGTACGCGTCTACGAGACGGTCGCCACGAGCGGGGCGGGGCGCGTGGAGGAAGATCTGTGACATCCACCATCATCGTGCTGGTCGTGGGCCTCGTCGTGGTGCTCACGGCCGTCTACATCTCCTGGCGCGCGGGCCGGCTCGACCGCCTGCACATCCGGCTGGAGCTGGCCCAGGAGTCGCTGGACGCCGCGCTGATGCGGCGCAGGGCGGTGGTGCTGGAGCTGGCCGGCTCGCGCCTGCTCGACCCCGCGACCTCCCTGGTGCTGGCCGCCGCGGCGCACGAGGCCAGGAGTGCGGGCCCGGAGGAGCGCGAGCACGCCGAGAGCGACCTGTCGCGCACCCTGCGCGCGGTCGTGGACCAGGAGCGGTTCAGGGAGAAGCTGGCGGAGTCGCCCGGCGGTGGCGATCTGCTGGACGAGCTCGACTCGGCGGTGGCCAAGGTCGTCTACTCGCGCCGCTTCTACAACAATGCGGTTGCGGTCACGCGGGCGGCGCAGCGGCGCTGGCTGGCCAGAACCCTCCGCCTGGCGGGCCATACCGAATATCCGCAATTCTTCGAAATCGATGACAATCCGCCGGCAGCTATGGCAACTGAATGACCTCATTTGGGGAAGCCAGTAAGCTTCATCCCGTTTTCGGGCTGAAGCGAGGAGTGTTCACGTGCGGCTACCCCGGATGATCACGGTCACACTGGCCGGAGCGGCGGTGCTGCTGCCTGTCGCGGCCTGCTCCTCCTCGGAGGCGCCCGCCCCGGGTAAGGCGCCCCAGGCCGCCACGGCCGCGCCCAGCGAGGAGCCCACCGAGGCGCCCGAGGGCCACCCGTTCACCGGCAAGCCGTACGACGGCCTGAAGCCGGTGCTCGCGGTGAAGATCGAGAACACCGCGGCGGGCAAGCCGCAGCTCGGCCTCAAGAGCGCGGACATCGTCTACATCGAGCAGGTCGAGGCGGGCCTGACCCGGCTCATGGCGATCTTCTCCTCCAAGGTGCCGGCGAAGGTGGGCCCCGTCCGCAGCGCCCGCATCTCCGACCTGCACATCACGCCGCAGTTCGGCAAGCCGGCCTTCGCCTACTCGGGCGTGCAGACCAAGATGCTGCCGTTCGTGGCCAAGGCGTCGCTGTTCGACGTCGGCGACACGCGCAACCCCGGCGCGTACTTCCGCCAGCCGGGCCGCTTCGCCCCCTACAACCTCTTCGCCAACACCAAGGACCTCCTCGGCAAGGCCCCCAAGGCGAGCAAGGCCAAGGACATCGGCTTCACCTTCGGCGATGCCCCGGCCGAGGGCGGCGTGGACAAGAAGTCGTACAGCGTCAAGTGGCCCGCGGCGCGCTTCACCTTCGCCTGGTCGGCGGAGAAGAAGCAGTGGCTGATCTGGCAGGACGGCAAGAAGGACATGGCGGCGGAGGGCGGCCAGCTCGGCGCGCCCACGGTGGTCATCCAGTACACCAAGACCGAGCGCTCGGAGTTCCACGACAAGAACCAGAGCTACACGCCGCTCGTGCACACCACGGGCAAGGGCAAGGCGATCGTGCTGCGCGACGGCCAGGCGTACAAGGCGAACTGGGAGCGGGAATCCGAGGACACCGGTACGACGTTCACCACGGAGAGCGGCGACCCGATGAACTTCGCGCCCGGCCAGGTCTGGGTGGCGCTCGCCAGCCGCAAACCCGTCATCCCCTAGCGCCTATCTGTCCAAGTATGGCGATAAATCCTGACATCTTGGCATGTCGGGGGAGGGGTCCTTCAGGACCTACCATGGGGTTGATAACTTACCGAAGCCGTGAGAGCCGTGAGGATGACCGTGTCGACCAGCACGCCTGAAAGCACCCCCGTCACCGGAACCGCCCGTGTCAAGCGTGGCATGGCCGAGATGCTCAAGGGCGGCGTCATCATGGACGTCGTCACCCCCGAGCAGGCCAAGATCGCCGAAGACGCCGGCGCGGTGGCCGTCATGGCCCTCGAGCGTGTGCCCGCCGACATCCGCGCCCAGGGCGGGGTGTCCAGGATGAGCGACCCCGACATGATCGACGGCATCATCGCGGCCGTGTCGATCCCCGTGATGGCCAAGGCCCGCATCGGCCACTTCGTCGAGGCCAGGGTCCTGCAGGCGCTCGGCGTCGACTACGTGGACGAGTCGGAGGTGCTGACCCCCGCCGACTACGCCAACCACATCGACAAGTGGCAGTTCACCGTGCCGTTCGTGTGCGGGGCCACCAACCTGGGCGAGGCCATGCGCCGCATCACCGAGGGTGCGGCCATGATCCGCTCCAAGGGTGAGGCCGGCACCGGCGACGTCTCCAACGCCGTC
This sequence comes from Nonomuraea sp. NPDC003709, assembly GCF_040610775.1. NCBI lineage: Bacteria > Bacillati > Actinomycetota > Actinomycetes > Streptosporangiales > Streptosporangiaceae > Nonomuraea > Nonomuraea sp. NPDC003709. The sequence continues at coordinate 394,945 of NZ_JBEXMW010000008.1, forward strand.
ACCCACATGCGCACGATCCGCGCCGAGATCAAGCGCCTCACCTCGCTGCCCGAGGACGAGCTCTACGTCGCGGCCAAGGAGCTGCAGGCCCCGTACGAGCTGGTCGTCGAGGTCGCCAAGACCGGCAAGCTGCCGGTCGTGCTGTTCACCGCGGGCGGCATCGCCACCCCGGCCGACGCGGCGATGATGATGCAGCTCGGCGCCGAGGGCGTGTTCGTGGGCTCGGGCATCTTCAAGTCGGGCGACCCGGCCAAGCGCGCCGCGGCCATCGTCAAGGCCACCACCTTCTACGACGACCCCGACGTCATCGCCAAGGTCTCGCGCGGCCTGGGCGAGGCCATGGTCGGCATCAACGTCGACGAGATCCCGCAGCCGCACCGCCTGGCCGAGCGCGGCTGGTAGGCGGCGCGTCGTTGCGGGTCGCCCGGCCCGCCCGTGTGACATGATCACGTACGGCAGGCGGGGCACACCACAGCGTGACGATGAAAATCGCCAGATGAGGCGGCATCCGCGAAGGATGTCGCCTTTTTGGTGTTGTGTGGCGTTCACCAAGTAGTCATGATCTTCAGTAAAGCTACCTGGCGTCCCCCTCACCCTTGATCGTCACAGGAGCGTCTCGTGTCCAAGCTGAACCGCCGGCACTTTCTGGTCACAGGGTTAGCGGCGGGCGCCGCCGTGACCATCCCCGCGACCGCCGCCTTCGCCGATCCCGGCACCGATCCCGACGTCGCAGCGGCTTCGCGCGAGCTGCGTACCGACCCCTTCACGCTCGGCGTCGCCTCCGGCGACCCGGACCACGAGGGCTTCGTCCTGTGGACCAGGCTCGCCCAGGAGCCGCTGGCCGAGGACGGGTTCGGCGGCATGCCGCAGCGGCCGTTCCCGGTGCAGTGGCAGGTGTACGCCGACGAGAACTGCCGCCGCGTCGTCCGCTCCGGCGTGAGCGTGGCCACGCCCGAGTGGGGCCACAGCGTGCACGTCGAGGTCGACCGGCTGGGCTCCGACCGCGAGTACTGGTACCGCTTCCGCGTCGGCAAGTACGTCTCGCCGGTCGGGCGGGCCCGCACCGCGCCGCACCCGCTCTCGTACGGGAGCTCGCTGGCCATGGCGTTCGTCTCGTGCGCCCAGTACGAGCACGGCTACTTCACCTCGTACCGCAGGCTGGCCGAGGACAACCCGGACCTCGTCCTGCACCTGGGCGACTACCAGTACGAGTACACCAAGGACACCTACACCATCCCCGGCGGCAACGTCCGCGACCACGAGGGCCCCGAGACCGAGACCCTGGCCAACTACCGCCAGCGCCACGCCCAGTACAAGGCCGACCCCGACCTGCAGGCCGCGCACGCCGCCGCGCCGTGGCTGGTGGTGTGGGACGACCACGAGGTCGACAACAACTGGGCCGACGAGATCCCCGAGAAGCCCGAGGTCCCCCAGCCGAACTTCCTGGCCAGGCGCGAGGCCGCCTTCCGCGCCTACTACGAGAACATGCCGCTGCGCCGCACCTCCATCCCGCGCGGCATCGACATGCAGCTCTACCGGCGGATCCGGTGGGGGCGGATGGCCATGTTCCACATGCTCGACACCCGCCAGTACCGCGACGACCAGGGCTGCGGTGACGGCTACCGCGACTGCCCGGCCGCCGTGGACCCGGCGCGCTCGATCACGGGGAACGAGCAGGAGTCCTGGCTGCTGGACGGCTTCCACCACTCCCGCGCGCAGTGGGACATCATCGGCCAGCAGGTCTTCTTCGCCCAGCGCGACAACAACGCCGGCCCCGCCAAGATCACCAGCCAGGACGCCTGGGACGGCTACGTCGCCTCCCGGCAGCGCATCACCCAGGGCTGGGTGGACGCCAAGGTGCGCAACGCCGTCGTGCTGACCGGCGACGTGCACGCCCACTGGGCCAGCGACCTCAAGCTGAACTACGACGACCCGACCGGGCCGTCGGTGGGCTCCGAGCTGGTGGCCACCTCGATCTCGACGGGCGGCAACGGGGCGGACTCCGACCCGTCCACGCACCCGTTCCTGGCGATCAACCCGCACCTGAAGTTCTACAACAACCAGCGCGGCTACGTGCTGACGAAGGTCGAGCGGGACCAGATGACCGCGGACTTCAGGGTGGTGCCGAAGGTGCAGACCCCGGGGGCCGAGGTCTACACGCGGGCCACGTTCGTCGTGGAGGACCGGGTGCCGGGGGTGCAGCAGACGTACCTGCGGCCGCTCGACCCGACGCTGCGCGCCCAGCAGCAGCTGACCGTGGAGGAGACGGTCCGCCTGGAGACCGAGCGTCCCTGACGATCGTTCCGGAGAGCGGCACCCCGGCCCGGGGTGCCGCTTTTCTTTCGGCGGAATATTAGCCAGGCTAAGTTAGTTGGGCTAAGCATGAGGGACGACCCCACCCGCCTGGCCGAGCAGGTCTCCACGGTGCTGCGCCACCTGGTCCTCCTGCTCAGGCGCACCGTCGCCGGCCAACCCGTCACCAGCCAGCAGTACGCCGTGCTCGGCTCGCTCGAACCCGGCCCCCGCCGCATGACCGAGCTGGCCGAGGAGCACGCCGTCCAGCTGCCCACCATGACCGTGCAGATCAACCGCCTGGAGGACGCCGGCCTGGTGGCGCGCGGCTCCGACCCGGCCGACGCCCGCGTCAGGACGGTCGAGCTGACCGGCGAGGGCCGCGACCGGCTGCTCGCCGTGCGGCGGGCCAGGATCGCCCACCTCAGCCAGGAGCTGGCCGCGCTCACCGACGACGAGCGCGCCGCGCTGGCGGCCGCGCTGCCCGTCCTGGCCAAGCTCGGCCGCAACCCCCGGTAAAGCCCGGCGAAGCCCGGTAAAAGCCGCAACCCCCGGTAAAGGAGCCCCATGCAATCCGGCGGCGGAATTCTTCGCCAGCCCACGTCCGTCTGGGCCACCGCGTTCGCCGCGGTCGTGGCCTTCATGGGCATCGGCCTCGTCGACCCCATCCTCCCCTCCATCGCCCAAGGTCTGAAGGCCACCCCCAGCGAGGTGTCGCTGCTGTTCACCAGCTACTTCCTGGTGACGGCGGTGGCGATGCTGATCACCGGCTGGGTCTCCAGCCGCATCGGCGGCAAGCGGACGCTGCTGGCCGGGCTCGCGCTCGTCATCGTCTTCGCCGCGCTCGCCGGCACCTCCACCAGCGTCGGCGAGCTCGTCGGCTTCCGCGCGGGCTGGGGCCTGGGCAACGCGCTGTTCGTGGCCACCGCGCTGGCCGTCATCGTGGGCGCGGCCAGCGGCGGCGCGGAGGCCGCGATCATCCTGTACGAGGCCGCGCTCGGCCTGGGCATCTCCGCCGGCCCGCTGGTGGGCGCCCTGCTCGGCGACTGGAACTGGCGGGCCCCGTTCTTCGGCACCGCCACCCTCATGGCCGTCGGCTTCGTCCTGATCGTCACCCTGCTCAAGGCCACCCCCAAGCCCGCGGCCAGGACCAGCCTCGCCGCCCCGATCAAGGCGCTCGCCCACGGCGGCCTGTCCACCACGGCCTTCACCGCGCTCTTCTACAACTTCGCGTTCTTCACCGTGCTGGCCTTCACCCCGTTCATCCTGCACATGTCGCCGTACGGCATCGGCGCCGTCTTCTTCGGGTGGGGCGTCTGCGTGGCGCTGGCCTCGGTGTTCGGCGCGCCGCCGCTGCAGCGCAAGATCGGCTCGGTGAACGTGCTGCACCTGGCGCTGGCGCTGCTGGCCGTGTTCCAGATCGGCATCGCGCTGTCCGGGCACGTCGGGATCATCCTGTTCACCGTGCTGTCCGGCATCCCCATCGGCCTCAACAACACCGTCTTCACCGAGTCGGCCATGGAGGTCTCCGACGCGCCCAGGCCCGTCGCCTCCGCGGGCTACAACTTCGTGCGCTGGATGGGCGGCGCGCTGGCCCCGTTCATCGCGACCAAGCTGGGGGAGGAGATCGGCGTCGCCGTCCCGTACGCGCTGGGCGCCGCCTGCTGCCTCGTCGGCATGGCCATCCTCTACGTCCGGCGCCACCACCTGCGCGCCCTGAGCCGGGTGGACACCGACCACACGCTCCAGGACGCCGTGGCTCCCGCTGGTTGATAATTTCCCGACATGGTGGGACCTGTCCTGTTACTCGTGGCCGGATTGCTCGCGGCTCCCCCGAGAGCCGAGCTGTCCGTGATGACCTGGAACGTCTGCGCGGGCACCAACTCGGCGTGCCCCCTCTACCGCGCGGGCGCGCTCGAACTGGCGCAGAGCATCGGCGGGTACGCGATCAAGAACGGCCCTCCCGACGTGATCTTCCTGCAGGAGTTCTGCACGGGCGCGGCCGGCACGCTCGAACTCTGGTTGGAACAGCGCACCGGACGGAACTGGACCATCGGCTCATGGGGCCTGGCCTCCCACGACGGCACCCCGTACGCCTGCCACCCCGACCGCCTCGGCCGCCCGCGCGGCGCGCAGAGCATCGCGGTCGCCGTGGCGGGCGACGCCGTCACCTTCGAGGCCCACCCGCTGCCCGCCCCGCCCTGGTACGTCACGCGCGCCGTCCTCTGCGCCACCGTCCCCGCCAGGAAGGTGCGCGCCTGCGGCACCCACCTGTCCTCGGGCCGGGCCGACGACGACCGCCAACCGGGCGCCCCCTACCGGACCAGGCAGATCAGGCGGCTGCTCGAGATCGCGGCCGAGCCGGGACACCGCACGATCCTCGGCGGAGACCTCAACGTGGCGCCGCCGGACAGCGGATACGGCAGCGCCGCCGGCCGCCGGGCCGTCGCTCCGCTCTACCGCGCGTACCAGGAATGCGACCAGCGCGGCACGCGGCGCACCGGCCGGTGGACCAGGGAGGGTAAAAAACTCGATTACCTGTTCGCCCCCAAAGGCACGGTGCGGAGCTGCCGCGTCGCGCGGGACGTGACGCTGTCCGACCACAAGCCCGTCCACGTCAAAGTGGCCCTCTAGGAAGATCCCAGGCCATCCTGGTGTTGAATTGTCGGAACCCGCACCCAGACGGAAGGATCGACTGTGCCCACGATCGGTGTACTCGCTCTCCAGGGAGACGTGCGCGAGCATGCGCGCATGCTTCAGGAGGCAGGAGCGTCGGCCACCGCCGTGCGCCGGCCGGCCGAGCTGGACGCGGTCGACGGCCTGGTCATCCCCGGTGGGGAGTCGACCACCATGTGGAAGCTCGCCGAGACCTTCGACATGCTGGAGCCGCTGCGGATGCGGATCAAGGAAGGCATGCCCGCCTACGGGTCCTGCGCCGGCATGATCATGCTGGCCGACAGGATCGAGGACGGCGTCGCCGGACAGCAGACGGTCGGCGGCATCGACATGGTGGTCAGGCGCAACGCGTTCGGCCGCCAGGTCGACTCCTTCGAGTCCGATCTGGACTTCGCGGGGGAGCGGGTGCACGCGGTGTTCATCCGCGCTCCCTGGGTCGAATCCATCGGCGGCGACGTCGAAGTGCTGGGCAGGTGCGAGCCTGGGGATAGGATCGTCGCGGTCCGTCAAGGGCCGTTGCTCGCGACGTCGTTCCACCCCGAGCTGACCGGGGACGCGCGCGTGCACCGTTACTTCGTAGACATGGTGAGGGAGCTCTAGGTAATGTCCGGCCACTCCAAATGGGCGACGACGAAGCACAAGAAGGCCGCGCTCGACGCCAAGCGCGGCAAGCTGTTCGCGAAGCTCATCAAGAACATCGAGGTGGCGGCACGGACCGGTGGCCCCGACCCGGACGCCAACCCCACGCTCTTCGACGCCATCTTCAAGGCGAAGAAGAACTCCGTGCCCAACGACAACATCGAGCGCGCCCGCAAGCGCGGCGGCGGCCTCGAAGCCGGTGGCGCCGACTGGCAGACCATCATGTACGAGGGTTACGCGCCCGGCGGCGTCGCGGTGCTCATCGAGTGCCTCACCGACAATCGCAACCGCGCCGCCTCCGAGGTCCGCGTCGCGCTGACCCGCAACGGCGGCTCGCTGGCCGACCCCGGGTCCGTCTCCTACATGTTCAACCGCAAGGGCGTCGTGATCGTGCCCAAGCAGGACGGGCTCGACGAGGACACCGTGCTCATGGCCGTCCTCGAGGCGGGCGCCGAGGAGGTCAACGACCTGGGCGAGTCGTTCGAGGTCGTCTCCGAGGCCGGTGACCTGGTACCGGTCCGCAAGGCGCTGCAGGAGGCCGGGCTCGACTACGACTCGGCCGAGTCGAGCTTCCTGCCGACGATGAGCGTGCCGCTCGACGAGGAGGGCGCCAAGAAGGTGTTCCGCCTCATCGACGCGCTGGAGGACAGCGACGACGTCCAGAACGTCTTCGCCAACTTCGACGTGCCGGACGACGTGCTGGCGGCGCTGGACTAGCAGTCGCACGACATAAGGGCTCGGCCACGCCGGGCCCTTACTCATGCGTGCCCGCCCTCGTGCGGCGCTCCGGGGCTTCCTCCGGGCGTGAGAAGAGCTCCGGGGCTTTCTTCGGCACGGGTGGGTTCCGGGGCTTTCTTCGGGTGCGAGAAGGGACGGGGCAGCGTAGGGTCGGGCGACGTGACTTCCCCCACCCCTCCACAGGCCCCCTCTCCGGCGCTCGGCTGGCTGCTGGCCGTGCCCGCGCTGCTCGGCACGCTGATCTCGCTCGTGCTGCCCACGGCCCAGACGATCTGGCTCAGCCTGCAGAGGGGCGGCGTCCTGCGCGAGAGCACGTACGTGGGGTTCGCCAACTACGGCAGGCTGCTGGGCGACGGCGAGTTCTGGCGGGCGGCGTGGTTCACGCTGTCGCTGGTCGCGATGCCGTTGCTGGTGGCCGTGGTGGTGGCGCCGCTGCTGGCGGTGGCGCTCGACCGGGCGGGCGCGTGGCCGCGGAGGGCCGGGCGGATCGCGCTGTCGCTGGCGATCGTCACGTTCTCGCCGGTGGGGGTGGCGGCGGCCTGGATGCGCGGGCTGGCGCCGGACGCGCCGGGTCTGGCGGGGCTGGCCGAAGGGCTGCGCGATCCCGCGACCGCGCCTGGAACGCTCCGGTTGATCGTCGCGGCCGGCACGTTCGGGGTGGTGTGCGCGCTGGCGGTCATGGCGTTCCTGCCCGCCCTGCGCGCCGGCTCCGTCCCGCAGGGCTTCTCCGATGCGCGGGGCTTCTCCGGGGCGCGGGGCTTTTCCGGCGGGTCTCGCGGTGGTGTGGGGCCCGCGATGCTCGTGGTGGGGGTGCTCGTCGCGATCGCCACGGTCGCGGTCGGGCTCCAGACGTTCTCCTTCGGCCTCGTGCTCACCCGGGGCGGCCCTGAGCGCTCCACAGAGACGCTCGCAGGGCTGGAGTACGACTCCGCCTTCCGGATGGCCGAGTTCGGCCCTGGCGCGTCCGTTGCGACCCTCACGGGGGTGATCCTCGGCGTGCTGGGCATCGTCGCGACGGTCGTCGTGGCGGCCTCCCGGCTGAGCGTCACGCTGACGCCGCGTACCGCGCCTGAGCCGGGCGCGGCCGTGCCGACCTCACCTGCGGCCCCTGCGGGAGTGCCGACCGCCCCCGCGGCGGGGCCGATCGCGCCGGGGGCGGCCCCTGCGGCTGCTCCCGTGGTGGCGCCGGACGCGGCCGCTCCACGTGGTGCCGGGACCGTCGGCATGGCCGTCGGGATCGTGGCGCTGGTGGTCTTCCTCGCCGTCGCGCTCGTGTGCGCCTGGCCGTGGATCGACGGCGTGCTCGCCTCGCCCACCTCGGAGGCGGGCTCCCTGCGTTCCCAGGTGAACACGTGGGTGCCGGCGATCGGCGGAGCGGTCGTCTCGGTGGGCGTCGCCTACCTGGCCGCGCTCGGGATCGGTGGCCTGCGACCGCTGGGGCGCGGGAGCGAGTGGCTGCTGCTGGTGTTCGCGCCGTGGCTGTTCGTCGGCACGGGGCCCCTCGGCGTCGCCAACTGGCAGAACATGCGCAACATGGGCCTCATCGACTCCTTCCTGGCCCTCGTCCCGCCCCTCCTCGTCAGCGTCCCGGCCCTGCTCGTGCTCACGCTCCTGTGCAAGGGGCTGGCCGAGCGCACCGACAAGGACTTCTTCGGCGGTGTGTTCCTCCCGTCGCTCCCCATGGCGGGCATCCTCGCCGGGGCCGTCGCCCTGATGAACGCCCAGGACCTGCTCTGGCCGCTGCTGGTCGCCCAGAAGCCGACGTTGTTCACCGCGCCGGTGGCGCAGATGGCCCAGCTCGGCTCCTTCGCCGCGGCGAAGCCCGACGTCGGCGCCGCCACGCCGCTGCTCGTCGTCGCGGTCGCGCTGGTCGCCGTGGTGGCCGCCCAACTGCTCTACCTCGACAGGCTCGCCATCACCACGAACGGCTCGCGGGCGCGCACCGTCGCCGCGTAGGCGCGGCACCCCGCCGCCCAAAGTGGACCGGCGGCGCGGCCCGCCATAGGTTGGGTCCTCGTGGAGATTCGCAACCTGATCGCTGAAGACCTCGACGACGTTCTTGACCTGCGCAGGCGCTCTTTCGGGCCGCTGCCCCCCGGCGACAACGAGAAGTGGCGCCGGGCGGTGCTCCCGGCGCTCGGTGAGGGCCGCTATCTGGGCGCGTTCGACGGCTCCAGGCTCGCCGGGGCCGCGCGGCTGCGCCGGTTCACGCAGTGGTGGCACGGCAGGCCGCAGCCGATGGCGGGCGTCGCGGGCGTCACCGTCAATCCCGAGGACCGTGGCCGCGGTGTCGGCAGCCTGCTCATGCGGGCCGTCGTGGAACGGGCCGCCTCCCTCGGCGACGCGGTCTCCGCGCTCTTTCCGGCCACCACGCCGATCTACCGCTCGATCGGCTACGAGCACGCCGGAGGCCAGTACAAGGTGCGGCTCCCGGCCGAGGCGCTGCGCCAGATCCGGCCGTCCGGGCAGGTCAAGCTGCGCAGGATGGGTCCGGACGACGCGGCCGAGGTCGTCTCCCTGCTGCACCGCGTCCACTCCGCCACCCGCGCCAGCGGCCCCATCTCCTGGGACGAGGGCACCTGGGCCCTGTGGCTGGAGAACAAGGACGACTTCCTCTACCTGGCCGAGGACGGCTTCGTCGTCTACCGGTGGCGCGGCGACGACATGCAGGTGGAGAACCTGGTCGCCGGCTCGGGGGAGACCGCCCGGGCATTGTGGTCGCTCGTCGGCAGCGCGTCGTCGGTCGCGCGCCATGTCGTCGCCGCCGTGGCTCCGGACGACCCGGTGCTGTGGATGCTGCGGGAGCGGTCCAACGAGGAGGTGCGGCAGGCGCGGTGGATGTTCAGGGTGCTGGACGTGCCGGCCGCGGTCGAGCGGCGGGGCTATCCGGCGTACGTGAGCTGCGAGGCCGTGGTGACCGTGGACGATCCGCTGGGCGGCGGGGGGTCGTGGCGGCTGGAGGTCGCGGGCGGGTCCGGTGCGGTGACGCCCGTCGGGGAGCCCGGGGTCACGCTCTCGGTGAACGGGTTCTCGGCGTTGTACGCGGGGGTGCCGACGGCCACGCTGCGGTTGAGCGGGCTGATGTCCGGTGACGACCGGTACGACGAGGCGCTCGACGCGGCCTTCGCCGCCAGGCCGTACATGCTGGACTACTTCTGATCGGAGGCGCGCCGGCGGCTCCCTTCCCCGGCGTGCGGGCGATTACCGGTGCGTGGGCGCCCCCGCCGGGGTAAAGTCTCGTGCCGAACAGGTGTTCGGCGACGGGAGGGCGGGCCGGTGCGGGTGATGGGCGTCGATCCGGGGCTGACCCGGTGCGGCCTGGGCGCTGTCGAGGGGCGGCCGGGCGCGCCGCTGACGCTCGTGGCCGTCGGGGTGGTGCGCACCGGGGCCGACGAGGAGCTCGGCGCGCGGCTCGTCGGCATCGAGGCCGGCATCGAGCAGTGGCTCGACGACGTACGGCCCGACGCGGTGGCGGTCGAGCGCGTCTTCAGCCAGCACAACGTACGCACCGTCATGGGCACCGCGCAGGCGGCCGGGATCGCCGTGCTGTGCGCGGCCAGGCGCGGGCTTCCCGTGGCGCTGCACACGCCGTCCGAGGTCAAGGCGGCCATCACGGGCAGCGGCACCGCCGACAAGAAGCAGATCGGCGCCATGGTCACCCGGCTGCTGCGCCTGAGCGAGATGCCCAAGCCCGCCGACGCGGCCGACGCGCTGGCCCTGGCGATCTGCCACGTGTGGCGCGGCGGCGCCCAGCACCGCCTCGCCGCCGCCCTCGCCAAGGCCACGCGGAAGGACACCAGGCCGTGATCATCCGCTTCGGGGGCGGCTTCGGGAGCTCTGGCGGCTCTGAGGGCTTTGGGAGCTCTGGCGGCTTTGTGGGCGGCGCGCCGCGCGGCCGGTCCGCGCGCCCGCGGCGTGTCGTCCGTGATCATGCGGGAGGATGTCGGGCTGTGACCCTCGCCGGTGGCGTGCGGGCCCCGGCGGCGTGGAAGGATGGTGGGCTGTGATCGCGTCGGTGTCGGGCAAGGTGGCCGCGATCGCTCCCGACGGAGCCGTGATCGAGGTCGGTGGCGTCGGCATCCTCACCCACTGCACTCCGGGCACGCTCGCCACGCTGCGGATCGGGGAGGAAGCGCGCCTGGCCACGTCGCTGGTGGTGCGGGAGGAGTCACTCACCCTCTACGGGTTCGCCACGGACGACGAGCGAGCCGTGTTCGAGCTGCTGCAGACGGCCAGCGGGGTCGGGCCCAAGCTGGCGCTGGCGATGCTCGCCGTCCACCCGCCCAACGCGCTGCGCGTCGCCGTGGCCAGTGCGGACCTCAAGGCGCTCACGCAGGTCCCGGGGATCGGGCAGAAGGGGGCGCAGCGGATCGTGCTGGAGCTGAAGGACCGGCTCGGCACGCCGGAGGAGGCGGTCAACGCCGCGCTCAACGGGGAGCGGCGCGTGGCGGCGTGGCGCGATCAGGTCCACTCGGGGCTGGTGGGGCTGGGCTACTCCAGCAAGGACGCCGACGAGGCCGTCGCCGTCGTGGAGCCGGTCGCCGACGCCGACCTCGCCGCCGGACGCCGTCCCCAGGTCGCCGCGCTTTTGAAGGCCGCCCTGCAATCTCTGAGCGTCCGATGACCCGCCGCCCCGTCCCTCCGCGCGCCGCGCTCGCCAGGGTGACCGCGCGTGCCGCGCTCAAGCCCGGTTTTTACGGCGGGGCCAAGGTAACCGCACGCGCCGACACCGGTTTCCGTCTGTCATGGCCGGTCGTGAAGGCTCACGGGCTGCTCGCCGTGACGAGCGAGTCGCAGGCCCGGCACCGTGGCCCGGCCGATCGCCGACCACGTTGCGCCGGTCTCCACCGCACCACGTCCCGCCGTCGCGGCGCGGTGGGCTCCGGCCGCGCGCCGGGAGCGCCCGTCGCGGCGCCGTCGCGCCGTCCGGGCTCCGGCTTGGCGCCGTCGCGCCGCCCGGCGGAACCCCGGGCGACGTCGTGCTGTCCGGGCGCACGCCTGGCGACGTTGCGAGGCCTCGGCGCCCCGCTGGCGATGCGGTGGGCGGGGGTCGGTGTGAGGGGTTCGTGGGGTGTTGGCGATGGAGCCGGTGTGAGGGGGTGTGGGGGTGGGGTTTGAGCGGGAGTTGGTGTCGTCCGAGGCCGGTGGCGACGAGCTGCAGATCGAGGCGGCGCTGCGGCCCAAGCGGCTCGGCGAGTTCATCGGCCAGGGCCGGGTGCGCGAGCAGCTCTCCCTCGTGCTCGAGAGCGCCCTGCGCAGGCAGCGGCCGCCCGACCACGTGCTGATGAGCGGGTCGCCCGGGCTCGGCAAGACCACGCTGTCCATGATCATCGCCGCTGAGCTCAACGCGCCGCTGAGGATCACCTCCGGCCCCGCGCTGGAGCGGGCCGGAGACCTGGCCGCCATCCTGTCCACGCTCGCCGAGGGCGAGGTGCTGTTCATCGACGAGATCCACCGGATGGCCAGGCCCGCCGAAGAGATGCTCTATCTCGCCATGGAGGACTTCAGGGTCGACATCGTCGTCGGCAAGGGCCCGGGAGCCACGGCCATCCCGCTCGACATCGCGCCGTTCACGCTCGTCGGCGCCACCACCCGCGCCGGGCTGCTGCCCGCGCCGCTGCGCGACCGGTTCGGGTTCACCGCGCACATGGACTTCTACGAGGTCGGCGAGCTCGAGCAGGTGCTCTACCGGTCGGCCAGGCTGCTCGGCGTGGTCCTGCCCGAGGACGGGGCGCACGAGATCGCCAGGCGGTCCCGGGGGACGCCCCGTATCGCGAACCGGCTGCTCAGGCGAGTGCGGGATTTCGCGGACGTAAGGGCCGACGGGGTGATAAACCGGGAAATAGCGGCGGCGGCCCTTAATCTGTACGAAGTCGACGCCGAAGGGCTCGACCGGCTCGACAGGGCGGTCCTGGACGTGCTGCTGAAGAAGTTCGGCGGCGGCCCGGTCGGCCTGTCGACGCTGGCCGTGGCCGTAGGGGAGGAGCCGGAGACCGTCGAAGTGGTGGCCGAGCCGTTCCTCGTACGCCAGGGCCTGCTGGCCAGGACCCCGCGCGGCCGGGTCGCGACGGCGGCCGCCTGGAGTCATCTCGGCATGACCCCGCCCCCCGACGCGTTCGGAGCAGCGGTATTCGACTCAGACGGCTGATCACAGAACGGTTGCAACCGTTTCAAAATGGGAACTTCCCCGCGCGCCGAAACGCTGCCTCGTTGCCGCGTTTCGCAACAACGGCCTACACTCCGTGGCTTGGCTGGCTGTGTAGGCTGACGGGCTGAGCGGCGCGGCCCCGACGCAACGCACGGAATTTCCGGCGCGAGGCCGGTGTCAACTTCTTGTACGACAATGGAAGGTCGCCCCTTATGGACATGGGACAACTCGGTAGCATCCTGCCGCTGATTCTGCTGGTGGTGGTGTTCTACTTCCTGCTGATCCGCCCTCAGCGCAAGCGTCAGCAAGAGGCGATCCAAATGCAGAACTCCCTGGCTCCGGGCGCCCGGGTCATGACCACGACCGGGCTGTTCGGCACCGTGGTGACGGTGGACAATGAGGACGTGGTCCTCGAGATCGCACCGGGGATCGAGACCCGCTGGGTGAAGGCCGCGATCGGCCGTGTGGTCACGCCCGGGGACGCTCCCGCGGCGGACGAGTCCTCCGACGACGACGCCGCACCGGGTGAGGAGGGCAAGAAGGAGTCCGAGGCCACCGTGGATCGCAACGACGACCAGGACTCCAGCACCAAGCAGTCCTGACTAAGCTCTGCGACAAACCTCTATCTGAAAGAACTGACGACCAGTGGCCCGACCGACCAGCCGCCACAGCCGACCGGGGCGAACGCTCCTGGTGCTGCTGGCGCTCATCCTCGCCCTGGGCGGGACGATGTTCCTGCAGAAGGCGTTCACGCCCAAGCTGGGTCTCGACCTCGCCGGCGGCACGACGGTGACTCTGTCCCCGGTGACCCAGAACAACACGGCACCGCCGGATGAGATTCTCGATCGCGCAGTCAACATCATCCGCGATCGAGTCAACGGCAACGGCATCTCCGACGCGGAGGTCGCCAGGTCCGGCAGCAACATCATCATCTCGATCCCGGGCGTCGGACAGAGCGAGGCCATCAAGCTGGTCGCCACCACCGCGGAGCTGCGCTTCCGCCAGGTGCTGGCCATGGAGGCCACGCAGGTTCCGCAGAACCTGGCCACCAACGCGCCGACGCCGAACCCGTCGGCTTCGGCGAGCCAGTCCGCCACCCCCAAGTCGGACAAGTCCGGCTCGCCCGCGGTCTCCACGCCCAAGCCCAGCGCGTCCCCGACGGGCAAGGCGTTGTCGTCCGCGCTGACCGCGCCGACGCCCGCCGCGTCGGGGCAGCCGGCCGCCACGGACAACCCCCAGAAGCAGCCGAAGAAGGGCCAGGACGCCAAGGCCAGCCCGACGGCGGCCCCGTCCGGCCAGCCCAGCACGCCGCCCGCGCAGAACCCCAACGCCGGCGTCAACACCCAGGGCATCGACCCGGCGGTGCTGGCCCAGTTCAACAAGCTCGACTGCGCCAACCCGGCCAACCGCGGCCAGGGCGTCCAGGACGACCCGAAGAAGCAGTTCGCCGGCTGCGAGACCGACGGCAGCTACAAGTACGTCCTCGACGTCGCCAAGGTCGTCGGCACCGACATCGACACGGCCTCGGCGGGCGTCCGGCAGGGCACCGTCGAGTGGGTCGTCCAGCTCGACTTCAAGAGCAAGGGCGCGGCCGAGTGGAGCAAGCTCACCACGACCGCCTACAACTCCCAGGAGCCGCGCAACAAGGTCGCGGTCGTGCTCGACGGCGTCGTCATCACCGCCCCCAACATCATCAGCCCGATCCCCGGCGGCCGGGCCGAGATCACCGGCGGGTTCGACCAGCTCAGCGCCACCGCGCTGGCCGACCAGCTCAAGTACGGCGCGCTGCCGCTGAAGTTCAACCGCAGCTCGGTCGACACGGTCTCCTCGACGCTGGGCCAGGACCAGCTGCAGGGCGGTCTGATCGCGGGCCTCATCGGCCTCGTGCTCGTCGTGGTCTACTCGATGCTCTACTACCGCGGCCTCGGCATCGTGGCGGTGCTGAGCCTCGTGGTCGCCACGATCCTGACGTACACGGCGGTGGTCGTGCTCGGCCACAACGCCAACTTCCGGCTCTCGTTGCCGCACATCATCGGCCTCGTGGTCTCGATCGGCATCACCGCAGACTCCTTCATCGTCTACTTCGAACGCATACGTGACGAGATGAAGGAGGGCCACCGGACGCTCCGCGCGGCCGTCGAGGTGGCCTGGGTCCGCGCCCGGCGCACGATCCTGATCGCCGACGCCGTCATGTTCATCGCCGCGATCGTGCTCTACTTCCTGGCGGTGGGCGGCGTGGCCGGGTTCGCCTTCGCGATGGGCCTGACCACGCTGATCGACATCGTGGTGGTGTTCCTGTTCACGAAGCCGTTCATCGCCCTGCTGGCGAGGCTGAAGTTCTTCGCCAAGGGGCACCCGCTGTCCGGCCTCGACGCCGAGCGCATGAGCGAGGTCGGCTCGTCCGGCCGCCCGACCACTCCGCAGGAGGCCTGAGATGGGACTGGCGCGTCGCCTCTACCGCGGCGAGATCAATGTCGACTTCGTCGGCCAATGGAGGCTCTGGTACAGCCTGTCGGGCATCCTGCTGCTCATCTCGATCGCGGGTCTGCTGATCAACGGGCTCAACCTGGGCGTGGAGTTCAGGGGCGGCACGGTCTTCTCGTTCAAGTCCGAGCAGGCCACCGTCCAGGAGGTCCGCGAGGCCGTCCTCGATCAGGGCGCGCACCAGGCGATCGTCCAGTCGGCCGGCACCGGCGGCTGGCGGGTGACCACCGAGAGCCTCCCGGAGAACACCAGGGAGCAGGTGCAGTCCCAGATCGCCAAGGACTTCAACACTCCGGTCGGTCAGGTCAGCGTGCAGGCCATCGGCCCGTCCTGGGGCGGTGAGGTCTCGCAGAAGGCCTGGATCGGCCTGGGCGTGTTCATGCTGGCGATCATCCTGTACCTGTCGATGGCGTTCGAGCCGAAGATGGCCATGTCGGCGATCGTCGCGCTCATCCACGACCTCGTCATCACGGCCGGCATCTACGCCTGGTCGGGCTTCGAGGTCACGCCGGCCACGCTGCTGGGCTTCCTGACCATCCTCGGTTATTCGCTCTACGACGCGGTCGTGGTGTTCGACATGATCAAGGAGGTCACGGCCAAGCTGGGGCACACGTCGAAGATGACGTACTCGATGGCGGCCAACAACGCGCTCAACCACACGCTGATCCGGTCGCTGAACACCTCGCTGGTCGCGATCCTGCCGGTGGCGGCGATCCTGTTCATCGGCACCACGCTGCTCGGCGCGGGCACGCTGAAGGACCTGTCGCTGGCGCTGTTCGTCGGCATGATCGTCGGTACGTACTCCTCGCTGTGCGTCGCCACGCCGCTGCTGGTGACGTTGAAGGAGCGGGAGCCGAAGTACCAGGCCATCGCCAGGAGGCTGGCCTCGACGGGAAGCGGCAAGGGGCCGAAGGGTTCCAAAAGCGCGGCCGTAGCCAAGGGATAACCGGCGCACAGACACGTACGACGCCCTCAGCCTTCACGGGATGGGGGCGTCGTTGTGTGTGCGCGGGATGCACCATCATGGAGCCCGGCACACCGCCGGTGCACGATTGTGAGGAGACGCCATGACCGAGCTGAGCACGATGATCCTGGACAGGATCAGGGACGTGCCCGACTACCCCAAGCCGGGCGTGATGTTCAAGGACATCACCCCGCTGCTGGGCGACCCGGTCGCCATGGCGGCCGTGGTGGACGAACTGGCCGGGCTCCACCAGGTGGACAAGATCGTGGGCATCGAGGCGCGCGGGTTCATCCTCGCGGCTCCGGTGGCGTACCGGGCGGGGGCGGGTTTCGTACCGGTACGGAAGAAGGGGAAACTGCCCGCCGAAACCCTCGAAGAGTCCTACGATCTGGAGTACGGCTCCGCGACCATCGAGGTCCACCGTGACGCCTTCACGCCCGGCGACCGCGTTCTCGTGGTCGACGACGTGCTGGCCACGGGCGGCACCGCGAGGGCTGCCGTGGAGTTGGTGAAGAGGGCCGGCGCCGAGGTCGTCGGCATCGCCGTGCTCATGGAACTGGCCTTTCTCAAGGGACGTGAGCGGGTGACGGGAGTGGACCTGCACTCCCTCGTGATCGTCTGAGCCCGACCCGCGACGGCCCAGGTTTGCCGCCTGGATACACTGGGGGATCTGGACTCGAACGTGAGGAGCCATTGCGTGAGGAGTCTGTGTGCCCCGTGATGTGGTCGTGCCCGACGTAACCGACTCCGGCAACGCCGAGGCGTCCGGCGTTCCTGCGGTGCGTCGAAGGCGATTTGGGGGTGGGGCCATGAATCCGGTGCTGGAGCCGTTGTTCCGCACGGTCCGCGCCACCCACCCCAAGGCCGACCTGCGCGTGATCGAGCGTGCGTACGACGTCGCCGCCTACCACCACCGCGACCAGAAGCGGAAGTCCGGCGACCCGTACATCACCCACCCGCTGGCCGTGGCCACGATCCTGGCCGAGCTCGGCACCGACGACGAGACCCTGTGCGCCGCGCTGCTCCACGACACGGTGGAGGACACCGCCTACAGCCTCGACGAGCTGCGCGGCGACTTCGGCGACACCATCGGGTCCCTGGTCGACGGCGTGACCAAGCTGGACAAGGTGAAGTTCGGCGACGCCGCGCAGGCCGAGACCGTGCGCAAGATGGTCGTCGCCATGTCGCGCGACATCCGCGTGCTGATCATCAAGCTCGCCGACCGGCTCCACAACATGCGCACCATGCGCTACCTCCCCGAGCACAAGCGCCACCAGAAGTCGCGCGAGACGCTGGAGATCTTCGCCCCGCTGGCCCACCGCCTGGGCATGAACACGATCAAGTGGGAGCTCGAGGACCTGGCCTTCGCCATGCTCTACCCCAAGCGCTACGACGAGATCGCGCGCATGGTGTCGGAGCGGGCGCCGCGCCGCGACCTGTTCCTGCAGGAGGTCATCGAGAAGGTCTCCGGCGACCTGCGCGAGGCCAAGATCCGCGCCGTCGTCAAGGGCCGGCCGAAGCACTACTACTCGGTCTACCAGAAGATGATCGCCCGCGACGTGGCCTTCGACGACATCTACGACCTGGTGGGCATCCGCGTCCTCGTCGACAGCGTGCGCGACTGCTACGCCGCGCTCGGCACCATCCACGCCCGGTGGAACCCGGTGCCGGGGCGGTTCAAGGACTACATAGCGATGCCCAAGTTCAACATGTACCAGTCGCTGCACACCACGGTGATCGGTCCCGAGGGCAAGCCGGTGGAGCTGCAGATCCGCACCCACGCGATGCACCACCGGGCCGAGTACGGCGTGGCCGCGCACTGGAAGTACAAGGAGGAGGTCGGCAGCCCCGGCCCCACCGGCAAGGTCAAGCCGGGCAGCGACATGGCCTGGCTGCGCCAGCTCCTCGACTGGCAGAAGGAGACCTCCGACCCGGGCGAGTTCCTGGAGTCGCTGCGGTTCGACCTGTCGGTGTCCGAGGTCTACGTGTTCACCCCGAAGGGGCAGGTCATCGCGCTGCCCGAGGGGGCCACGCCGGTCGACTTCGCGTACGCCGTGCACACCGAGGTGGGCCACCGCTGCATCGGCGCCCGGGTCAACGGGCGGCTGGTGCCGCTGGAGTCGCGGCTCGGCAACGGCGACACGGTCGAGATCTTCACCTCCAAGTCGCCGGACGCCGGGCCGTCGCGCGACTGGCTCAAGTTCGTCAAGTCGGGCCGGGCCCGTAACAAGATCCGGCAGTGGTTCTCCAAGGAGCGCCGCGAGACCGCGATCGAGGCGGGCAAGGAGGCCATCGGGCGGGCCATGCGCAAGCAGGGCCTGCCGCTGCAGCGGCTGATGTCCGGCGAGGCGCTGCTGGCGCTCGCCCGCGACCTGCGCTACCCCGACGTGTCCGCGCTCTACGCGGCCGTGGGGGAGGGGCACATCGCGGCGCAGGCCGTCGTGCAGAAGCTGGTGGCCTCGATCGGCGGCGTCGACAGCGCCGAGGAGGACATCGCCGAGACCTCGCTGCCCACCCGGCTGCGCGGCCGCCCCCGTGGTGGCGGCGCGGGCGTGGTCGTGGCGGGCGACGCCGACGTGTGGGTACGCCTGTCGAAGTGCTGCACCCCGGTGCCCGGTGACGAGATCGTCGGGTTCGTCACGAGGGGGCACGGCGTGTCGGTGCACCGCGGCGACTGCACCAACGTGCAGCAGCTCAAGGAGCAGCCCGACCGGCTCGTCGAGGTCAGCTGGTCGCCCAGCGACGACAGCGTGTTCCTGGTCGCGATCCAGGTGGAGGCGCTGGACCGGCCGCGCCTGCTGTCCGACGTCACGCGTACGCTCTCCGACCAGCACGTCAACATCCTGAGCGCGTCGGTCACGACCTCCCGGGACCGGGTGGCGATCAGCAAGTTCACGTTCGAGATGGGCGATCCCAAGCACCTGGGGCACGTGCTCAAGGCCGTGCGCAGTATCCAGGGCGTGTTCGACGTCTACCGCGTCAGCGGCGCCGGCAACTGACCGCTTCCGGGGCGCCGGGCCCCGGGCGGCGGGTCAGCGGGGGCGGAGGTCGGGGAGGTTGACGACGATGGCCTCCTGGGTGCTGCGGGCGATGACGACCACGGCCTCCTGCGACGGGTCCGGATTCTCCTCGCGATGGGGCACGTACGGCGGCACGAAGATGTAGTCGCCGGGCTTGGTGTCCAGCCGCACCTCCCGCCCGTCCTCCAGGAACACGAACGACGGCGTGCCGCTGACCACGTAGATGGCCGTCTCCGAGGCCCCGTGGTGGTGGTCGGACGAGCGCGTGGCGGGCGCGACGTGGGTCTGGCCCATCCAGAGGCGGACGGACCCGGCCGTGGCCCCGCTGATCGCCGCGAGCCTGCGCATGCCGGAGCTCTGCGCCGTCTCGCCCGAGAGCTCCCCTGAGGGCACGTGACGCAGCGGCTGGTGGAACGGGTCACCCTCGGCCCTGTAACCCTCCCAGAGACGCCCTCCAGCGCGTTCCAGGACGTCCGAGGCGACGGCGGCCAGTCGTGCCGAGTCGTCGACGGCGCCGAGCAGCGCCTCCGCCAGCACCGGGTCGTGGGCGCGCAGCTCGCGCAGCAGCCACTTGCCGCTCCCCTGCCACCTGCGCCCCAGCCCGAGCGCCATCCTGGCGGTCTCCTGCGCCACCTGCCACCGGATGAACGTCCGCTCGCCGGCGT
The DNA here is from genome assembly GCF_040610775.1 of Nonomuraea sp. NPDC003709. Classification (NCBI taxonomy): domain Bacteria; kingdom Bacillati; phylum Actinomycetota; class Actinomycetes; order Streptosporangiales; family Streptosporangiaceae; genus Nonomuraea; species Nonomuraea sp. NPDC003709. The sequence continues at coordinate 414,571 of NZ_JBEXMW010000008.1, forward strand.
CCGTGGCCCCCGAGAGGTCGTCCAGGAGGTCGGAGAGGGCGTATCTGGCCCGTTCGGCCTGTGAGCTGGTCAGACCGCCCGGTCCGGCCGTCAGGCGCTCGCTCAGCGCCGCCTGGAGGTCGCTGGCCCGGCCGCTGGTCCGGTCGGTCAGCACCGCGCCCTCGGCGCACATGCGGGCCAGGCTCGGCTGGCGCCGGTCGAAGTCCTTGTCGAGGTAGGCGCGCAGGCTGGTCTCGCTGTGCACGAACAGCTCCACGGGCCACTCGCGCCACCGCAGCGACTCGCGGTAGGGGGTGGGCAGGCCGTCGAGCACCACGACGACGTCGAGGTCGGAGGTGCTGGTGCGGCGCTCGGTGAGGGCGCTGCCGCCGACGAAGGCGTACAGGGCCCCCGGGAACATCTCCTCGACGAGGGCACGTGCGGCGCTGACGGGATCCATGCCCGCCAGCCTAGGTCTCAGCCCCTTCCGCCGCCGCCCCATTTCACGCACCGCCGCCACTCGCTCGCGCACGGTCGCCGCACGGCTGGCGGGGCCCGGTGGAGGCCCGAAGAGGCCTCCACGGGCATTTCCACTGGGGTCAGCTGAACTCGGCGAGCGTGCGCTCGGCCTCCTCCAGCCACGAGCGCCGGGCGATCAGCGCCTCCTCGGTCTCCTTGATGTCCTTGGCGCGACCGGCCGTCTGCGCCTTGGACAGCCGCTTCTCCAGCTGATCGATCGAGGTGCGCAGCTGGTCGACGGTGCTCTGCGCGCGGGCCCTGGCCTCCGGGTTGGAGCGCTTCCACTCGGCGTCCTCGGCCTTGCGCACGGCCTCGTCCACCTTGCGCAGCCCGCCCTCGAGCCGGTCGCGCTGCTCGCGCGGCACCGGGCCGGCGGCCTCCCAGCGCTCCAGGATGTTCCGCAGCGCCGAGCGGGCCGTGCGCACGTCCGTGACCGGGAGGATCTTCTCGGCCTCGGCCAGCAGCACCTCCTTGACCTCCGCGTTGGCGGCCAGCGAGGCGTCGCGCTCGGCGAAGACGGCGGAACGGGCCTGGAAGAACTGGTCCTGCGCGCCCTTGAAGCGGGCCCACAGCTCGTCCTCGGCCTCGCGCGAGGCCCGGCCGGCGCTCTTCCACTGCTGCATCAGCTCGCGGTAGATCGCCGCGGTCTGGCCCCAGTCGGTCGAGTCGGCCAGCGCCTCGGCCTCGGCGACGATGCGCTCCTTGGCCGCCCGCACGCCCTCGCGCTGCTCGTCGAGCCCCGCGAAGTACGTCTTGCGGCGCTTGGCGAACGCCGTACGGGCCGCCGAGAGCCGCTTCCACAGCGCGGCCTCGGTGACCCGGTCGATGCGGTCGGCGGCCTTCCACTCCTCGACGAGCTGGCGCAGCCGCTCGCCACCCGACTTCCAGTGGGTGGTCTCGTCCGCGATGCGCTCGGCCTCGGCGACGATGCGCTCCTTGACCGACCTGGCCTCGGCGCGTGCGTGCTCGCGGGCCGCCTTGACCTCCTCGCGGCGCTGGGCGACCAGCTCCGTCAGGCCGTCGAGCCGGGCCGTCAGCGCGTCGAGGTCGCCGATGGCGTGGGCGTCGGCGACGGCCTCACGCAGCTTGGCGATGTTCGCCTCGGCCTGGGCAGGAGCCAGGTCGGTGCCCTTGACGCGCTGTTCCAGCAGCTGCACCTGACCGGCCAGCTCGTCGTACTTGCGATGGAAGTAGGCCAGTGCCTCTTCGGGTTCACCGGCCTGCCAGGAGCCGACGGCCCGCTCTCCCTCAGCCGTACGCACGTAGACGGTGCCGTCGTCGTCTACCCGGCCCCACGGGTCGGTGCTCACCGTGTCCTCCCGCACTTTCCATCAGACCCTTCGGGACTACTTCGTCCCTAGTTTGTATTACGTCAGCTCTTGCTGGCGATTGTCACGTCTTTGATTTCGACGGTTTGCTTCGGCGCCCCCGTCCCGTCGCCGGCGTCCCCGATGACGCCTGCTTTGTTCACCTTGTCCAGGATGTCGAGCCCCTTGGTGATCGTACCCACCGGCGTGTAATCCGGCGTGAGCCCGATGTCTCCGAAAACGAGGAAGAACTGGCTGCCCGTGCTGCCCGGCGCCTGCGTTTTGGCCATGGCCATCACGCCGCGCTTGTACTGGGCGCCCTGGAGGTTCTCCTCGGCCATGACGTAGCCGGGGCCGCCGGTGCCGTCCTGGCTCTTGCCGTCGGCCTTGGCCGACGGGTCGCCGCACTGCAGCATCGGAAACTGGGCGCTGCCGAGCCGGTGGCACTTGCTGCCGTCGTAGTACTTCTTCTTCGCCAGGAACTCCAGCGAGTTGGTCGTGCAGGGCGCCTTGGCGTTGTTCAGCTCGACGACGATGTCGCCCTGGTTGGTCCTGAGCGTCATCGTCTTGGTCGCCGGCGTGGTCTTGACCTTGGCCGGCGGCATGCCGACGTCCTTGACCTGCCCGCCTCCGGCGTCCTTGACGTAGTCGCACGTGCCCGTCGCCGCGTCGTACGGCTTGGGCCCCGCCGCGGCCGAAGCCGAGGCCGAGGCCGACGGCGCGGCGGTGTCGGCGGCCGACGCCGTGGGCGAGGAGGCCGCGTCGGTCCCCGCGTCGTTGCCGCCCAGCAGCGCGACCGCGGCGACGATGCCGCCGATCACGATCACGACGCCCACCGAGGAGCCGATGATCGCCGTGCGCTTGGCCTTCTGCTCGCGTTCGACCCGGCGATGCATCTGCCGCTCGTAGTGCTCACGAGCGAGCTGCCTCTGCCGGTCCTTCCCCGTGGCCACCGCTTTGCCTCCCATAGTCAATCAACTGAGGTGGGCGAATCGTATCGGCCAACGGGTAATGATTCGCAGCCCGGCGACCCGCACCGGTACCCTTCGGTTACATTCCCATTGGCTTTTCGACGAGATCACCTGAGGCAGATGCTCATCGCCGGCTTCCCCGCAGGGGCCTTCCAGACCAATTGTTACGTTGTCGCGCCCGCGGCCGGCGAGGAATGCGTGATCGTCGATCCAGGTCAGGACGCGACCGAGGGCGTCGACGAGCTGCTGCGCGAGCACCGGCTCAAGCCGGTCGCGGTCCTGCTCACCCACGGCCACCTCGACCACGTCTGGTCGGTGGCCCCGGTCTGCGGCGCGCGTGACGTCCCCGCGTGGATCCACCCCGACGACCGCCACCTGCTGAGCGACCCGGCCGCCGGTTGGTCGGGCACGAGCGCCTCGATGTTCGGCGGGCTGACGCTGAGCGAGCCCGACGACGTGCGCGAGCTGTCCGACGGGGCCGTGCTGGAGCTGGCGGGCCTCGAGCTCGTGGTCGACCACACGCCCGGCCATACCAGGGGGTCGGTGAGCTTCCGGCTGCCCGGCGACGAGATCATGTTCTCGGGCGACCTGCTGTTCGCCGGCTCCATCGGCCGCACCGACCTGCCCGGCGGTGACTACACGACCATTTTGCGCAGCCTGGCTGCCAAGTGCCTGACGCTGCCTGACGATACGGTCGTCCTGCCGGGCCACGGACCACAGACGACGATCGGCCGCGAGCGCGCTACCAACCCATATTTGAAGGAAGCGGCGCCGCAGTCCGGTCCCACACGAGGGATCTAATGAGCTTCCAAGCACCTAAAGGTGTCAAAGAGTACGTTCCACCGCAAGCCTCGACGTTCTACGCGATTCGCGGAGCTTTCGCCGAGACGGCCAGGCGGGCCGGATACTCGTACCTGGAGACCGCGGTCTTCGAGGACACCCAGCTGTTCGCCCGTGGCGTCGGCGAGTCCACCGACGTCGTGAGCAAGGAGATGTACACCTTCACCGACCGCGGCGGCCGGTCGCTGACGCTGCGCCCGGAGTTCACCGCCGGCGTGCTGCGCGCGGTCCTGGAGTACGGCCTGCACCGCGGCCAGCTCCCGGTCAAGGTCTGGACCGACGGCCAGGTGTTCCGCGCGGAGGCGCCCCAGGAGGGCCGATACCGGCAGTTCTACCAGCTCGACCTGGAGGCCATCGGCAGCGAGGATCCGGCCGTCGACGCCGAGACGATCGCGCTGGCCTGGCAGTGGTACGCCGCGCTCGGCCTCACCCGGGTGCGGCTGCTCCTCAACTCGCTGGGCTGCAAGGAGTGCCGGCCGATCTACCGGGCCCGGCTGCAGGAGTTCCTGCGCGCACTCGACCTCGACGAGGCCACCAGGGCCCGCATCGAGATCAATCCGTTGCGCGTGCTCGACGACAAGCGCCCGGAGGTGCGCGCCCAGCTCGAGGGCGCGCCGCTCATCGGCGACCACCTCTGCGCCGACTGCGAGGCCTACCACGACCGGGTCAAGCAGCTCCTGGCCGACCTGGACATCCCGTGGGAGGACGCGCCCAGGCTGGTGCGCGGGCTCGACTACTACACCCGCACCACCTTCGAGTTCGACCACCCGCTGCTGGGCGCGCAGTCCGGCATCGGCGGCGGCGGCCGCTACGACGGGCTCTCCGAGGCCATCGGCGGGCCGGCGCTGCCCGGCATCGGCTTCGGCCTCGGTCTCGACCGCACCGTCATCGCCCTGGAGCGGGAGGGCGTCGTGCTCGACACCCCGGCCCGCTGCGAGGTGTACGGTGTGGCGCTGGGCGACGAGGCGGCGCGGGACATGTTCAAGCTCGTGAGCGAGCTGCGCGCGGCCGGTGTCGCCGCCGACATGTCCTTCGGCGGCAAGGGGCTCAAGGGCGCGATGAAGGGGGCCGATCGTTCCGGCGCCCGTTTTGCCCTGATCCTGGGCGAGCGTGACCTGGCGGCCAAGGCCGTGCAAGTGAAGGACCTGACCACCGCTGAGCAGACCGAGGTGCCCTTGGCCGAGGTCGTCGACTTTTTGAAAGGGAAACTGCAGTGATCCGCACGCACAAGGCCGGGTCGCTCCGCGAGGAGCACACCGGGCAGCAGGTGACGCTCGCAGGATGGGTGGCCCGCCGCCGTGACCACGGCGGCGTGGTCTTCATCGACCTGCGCGACGCCTCCGGCTCGGCGCAGGTGGTCTTCCGCGAGGAGGACCACGCCCACGACCTGCGCGCCGAATACTGCGTGAAGGTCGTCGGCCAGGTCAGGGTCCGCCCCGAGGGCAACGAGAACCCCGACCTGCCCACCGGCGCGATCGAGGTCGTGGCCGAGCAGGTCGAGGTGCTGAGCGAGTCCGCGCCGCTGCCCTTCCCGATCGAGGGCAACGTGGGGGTCTCGGAGGAGGCCCGGCTCAAGTACCGCTACCTCGACATCCGCCGCCAGCAGGTGGCCAGCGCCATGCGCACCCGCTCCAAGGCCACCTACCTCGCCAACGAGGTGATGCACGAGCTGGGCTTCGTCTACGTCGAGACGCCGACCCTGACCCGCTCCACGCCCGAGGGCGCGCGCGACTTCCTGGTCCCGGTGCGCCTGCAGCCCGGCAACTGGTACGCGCTGCCCCAGTCGCCCCAGCTGTTCAAGCAGCTCCTCCAGGTCGCCGGCCTCGAGCGCTACTACCAGCTCGCCAAGTGCTACCGCGACGAGGACCTGCGGGCCGACCGGCAGCCGGAGTTCACGCAGATCGACGTCGAGATGTCCTTCGTGGACCAGGAGGACGTCATCGAGGTCGGCGAGAAGCTGATCGGCCGGCTGTGGAAGGAGATCGCCGGCTACGAGCTGCCGCTGCCGCTGCCGCGCATGACGTACGCCGACGCGATGGCCCGCTACGGCTCCGACAAGCCGGACCTGCGCTTCGGCCAGGAGCTGGTCGAGATGACCGGCTACTTCGCGGGCACGCCCTTCCGCGTCTTCCAGGCCGAGTACGTCGGCGCCGTGGTCATGCCGGGCGGCGCCTCGCAGACCCGCAAGGAGCTCGACGGCTGGCAGGAGTGGGCGCGCAGCCGCGGCGCCAAGGGCCTGGCCTACGTGCTCGTCCAGGAGGACGGCACGCTGGGCGGCCCGGTCGCCAAGAACCTCACCGAGGAGGAGCTCTCCGGGCTCGCGGCCAAGGTCGGCGCCGAGCCGGGCGACGCGATCTTCTTCGCGGCCGGCCCGAAGCACTCCTCGCGCGACCTGCTCGGCGCGGCCCGCCTGGAGATCGGCCGCCGCTGCGGCCTGATCGACGAGTCGGCGTGGGCGTTCCTGTGGGTCGTCGACGCCCCCATGTTCGAGCCCGTGTACGACGAGGTGGGCCGCGAGATCGGCTGGACCGCCGTGCACCACCCGTTCACCGGGCCGAAGCCGGAGTGGGCCGACAACTTCCAGGACCACCCGGGCGAGGCGCTGGCGTACGCGTACGACATGGTCTGCAACGGCATGGAGATCGGCGGCGGCTCGATCCGTATCCATCGGGCCGAGATGCAGCAGCGCGTCTTCGACGTGCTGGGCATCTCCAAGGAGGAGGCGGAGAGCAAGTTCGGCTTCCTGCTGGAGGCGTTCAAGTACGGGCCCCCGCCGCACGGCGGCATCGCCTACGGCTGGGACCGCATCTGCATGCTGCTGTCCGGCGGCGACTCGATCCGTGACGTGATCGCGTTCCCGAAGACGGCCTCCGGCTTCGACCCGCTCACGGGCGCGCCCACGCCGATCACGGGCGAGCAGCGCAAGGAGGCGGGCGTCGACGCCAAGCCCAAGGCCGAGGTCTAGGCATGTGAGAACGGCGGGCACCGGAGCCGGTGCCCGCCATTCTCGCTGTCGCCCTACTTGAAGGTGATGTTCTTGATGATCACCGGGTTCTTGGGCGCCGTGGTGCCGCCGTCGCCGGTGATGTCGGCCTCGTTGATGATCAGGTCCTTGCCGCTGGTGGCCAGCCCCAGCAGCATGTCCATGCCCTCGCTGACCATGCCGACGACGTTGTAGCCGACGTTGAGCTGGGTGTTCTCGTCCGACAGCGAGATGGCGAACTGGCTGTTGTTCTGGCCCATCGCGTCACCCGCCTGGGTCATGAACACCGCGCCCTTGACCAGGGGGATCTCGGTGTTCTCGTCGCCGTAGACGTACCCCGCGGTGCCCTGGCCGTCGGTCGGGTTCTTGCCGTCGGCCTTGGCCTGCGGGTCGCCGCACTGCAGCAGGTGCACGCCGGACACGTCGGGCGTGACCAGGCGGTGGCACTTCATGTTGTCGTAGAACTTCTTCTTCGCCAGGAAGCTGAGCGAGTTGACCGAGCACGGCGCGGCGTCGGTCATGAGATCGACGACGACGGTGCCGCGGTTGGTGACGATCGTCATCTTCTTCAGCTTCATGTTGGGCCTCTTGCCCGGCAGCCCGACGAACTTGTTCGGCACCCCCGTCTCCCGCTTGTAGGTGCAGGAGACCGGGCCGGTCTTGGCCGTCGGCGTGGCTGACGGCTCCGTGGAGGCGGAAGCGGAGGCGGAGGCGGAGGCGGAAGGGCTGCTCTCCGCCGAGGCCTTGCCGGGTTCCCTGTTGACCAGCGTGGTCGCGGCGAAGACGCCGCCCGCGACCACGACGACGGCCACGCCCGCGCCGATGAAGGTGTTCCGCCGTGACTTGGTGGTCTGGGCGGCGGCGCGCTTCGCCTGCCGCTCCTTGTGCTCCCGCGCCAGCTCGCTCTGGCGGTCTTCCTCGTTCTGGCGGTCGTCGCCGCTCACCGCTATGTCCTCTCACTTTGCCCGTGCATGACCAAACAACTCCGCGCATGCTACCGGCCTTCGATATGTGCCGGACGTAAGTGGTGAAAGCGGCAGAGGACGACATGTGAGGTCGCGAACCATATGGTGCTGAGATTCGTAGTTGAAATGAGAACTAAGGAGCACCTCATGTTCGACCAGATCCTCGGCCTGCCGGCGCATCCACTGATCATTCACTTCGCCGTCGTGCTGACCCCGCTGCTGGTGGCCGCGGCGGCCGTCTACGCGATCGTCCCGCGCTGGCGTACGTACGTGGCGTGGGCGGTGGTGCTGCTCTCCCTGGCCTCTCCTGTGGCGGTCTTCGCGGCCAAGGAGAGCGGCGAGAGCCTCAAGGCGGCCCGCTTCGCCACGGCGGACGGCGCGCTGGGGTCCCGCATCACCACGCACCAGAGTTTCGCCAACCCGCTGCTGCTGTCGGTGCTGGGGCTGGCCGTGGCCGCGCTGCTGCTCGTGTACGCCACCAGCCCGGCCCGCGACTCGGTCGGCCGCGACCGGTTCGGCCGGGCCACGACGCTGACCCTGTCGGCGCTGACGCTGGTGCTGGCCGCGGTGGCGGGCTACTACGTCTTCCGCGCAGGGGACTCGGGCGCGCGAGCGGTCTGGGGAGCGTAGTCCGCGCGTGTAATCTCATGATGTGGATAGCCTGTTCGATTCCGCGGCCGAAGAGGCCACCCCGCAGCCCCTGGCGGTGCGGATGCGACCGCGCACGCTCGACGAGGTGATCGGTCAGCGGCACCTGCTCGGCCCGGGCACCCCGCTGCGGCGCCTGGTCGAGAGCGAGGCTCCCATGTCGCTGTTCCTGTGGGGGCCGCCCGGCACCGGCAAGACCACGCTCGCCTACGTCGTCTCCAACGTCACCGAACGCCGCTTCGTCGAGGTCTCCGCCGTGTCGGCGGGCGTCAAGGACGTACGCGCCGCCATCGACAACGCGCGGCGCGAGCTCGGCATGAGCGGACGGCAGACGGTGCTGTTCGTGGACGAGGTGCACCGCTTCAACAAGGCCCAGCAGGACGCGCTGCTGCCCGCCGTCGAGAACCGCTGGGTCACCTTCATCGGCGCGACCACCGAAAACCCGTTCTTCTCGGTCATCTCACCGCTGCTGTCGCGCTCGCTGCTGCTCACCCTGGAGTCCCTGACAGAGGACGACATCCGCGCCGTGCTGGAGCGGGCCGTCTCCGACCCGCGCGGCCTCGGCGGGCGCGCCACGCTCGCGCCCCAGGCCCTGGAGCATCTCGTACGCCTGGCGGGCGGCGACGCGCGCAGGTCGCTGACGTACCTGGAGGCGGCCGCGCTGCTGGCCGACGACATCACCGTGGAGGTGGTGGAGAAGGCCGTCGACAAGGCGGCCGTACGCTATGACCGGCAGGGCGACCAGCACTACGACGTGATCAGCGCGTTCATCAAGTCGATGCGCGGCTCCGACGCCGACGCGGCCCTCCACTACCTGGCCCGCATGATCGAGGCCGGGGAGGACCCCCGCTTCATCGCCCGCCGCATCGTCATCTTCGCCTCCGAGGACGTCGGCATGGCCGACCCCACCTGCCTGCAGACCGCGGTGGCCGCGGCCCAGGCGGTGCAGCTCATCGGGCTGCCGGAGGGGCAGATCAACCTGGCGCACGCGGTCATCCACTGCGCGATGGCCCCCAAGTCCAACGCCGTGGTCAAGGCCATCGGGGCGGCCATCGGCGACGTCCGCCGCGGCCTCATCGGCCAGGTCCCCGGCCACCTCCGCGACGCCCACTACCCGGGGGCGGCCAAGCTGGGGCACGGGGACGGCTACAAGTACCCGCACGACTTCGACCATGGGCTGGTGCGGCAGGAGTACGCGCCCGAGCAGGTGCGGGACCGCCGCTACTACGAGCCGACCCGCCACGGCGCCGAGGGCCCGGTCGCGGACCGCTGGGCCAAGATCCGCGACTTCCTCCGCGGCTCCTGACCGCCGTCTCGGTGGGGTGGTGGTGCGGTGGTGTCCGGCGCAATGCGGTCGGTGGGGTGCCGGTGCACGCGCGGCGGGGTGGTGGTGCCGGCGTGGCGGGTCAGGGCCGCTGAAGCCGGTGCTTTCACTTTCCCGGCGCCGGGTCGGCGGGTCGGGGTGCAACGGCGTTCGGCGCAACGTGTGCGGTGCGGTGGCGGGCGGCGAAAGGTCGTGCGGTGGGTGGGTCGGAGCCGGTGGCCGGGGTGTTCCGGACGTCCGGGGCGTGGGGGCCGTTGGGGGAGGCGTGTGTGGCCGGGTGGGGGATGGCGTAGGTTTGGGGTGCGCGGGCGTTGGGACACGGCCCGGGCCGGGGACGGCTGGTGGCGCACGGGATCGGGGCGGCACGCGGGCGGTCGTGGCAGCGCCGGACGCCGACGCGGCAGCACGGTCAAGGCCGGCGTCCTCACCAAGGTTGTCACTCGAACGCGATAAGGTCTTGCCGTTCCGGCCCAGCGTACGAGGGAGATGAGCGCATGCTTACCGCTGGAGAGGTCGCCGGCCTGATCGCGGCCACCGGCTGGATAGTCCTGGTCTGCGTGCTCGCCATGGTGCTCATCAAGCTGGCCAGGCTGCTCACCGAAACCACCAAGGCGGTCTCCGACCTGAACGACCGCCTGACGCCGCTGCTCGACGACATGAGCGTCACGGTCAACGAGACCAACCGGCAGCTGATCGCCGTCGAGGCCATCACCAAGGACGTCAAGCAGGTCAGCGGTCACGCGGCCAAGCTCAGCGCGGTGACGCAGACCATCTTCACCGGGCCGCTGATCAAGGTGTCCTCGCTCGCGTACGGCGTCCGCCGAGCCATCGAGGCCCGCAGGCCCCGCAAGGCCGTCCCGAGGACGCGTCAGGGGCAGGCGCGATGATCAGGCGGCTGTTCTACCTGTCGCTGGGCGCGTTCCTCACCTTCTGGGTGATGCGCAGGCTGCAGGCGCTCCACCCCGACCACGTCGCCCGCAGGACGGCCAACGGCGCCGCGGGGATGCTCCGGCAGGTGAGAGACTTTACTTCCGACGCGCTCGGCGAGGCCGCGGAGCGCGAAACCGAGTTGCGAGCACGCTTCGGGCTCGGCAACGCTGAAGACAACAACTAACGCAAAGGATGGCCAACATGGAGTCGGCAGAGATCGCCCGCCGCTTCCTGCGCTTCTTCGAGGAGCGTGGGCACAAGGTAGTGCCCTCGGCCAGCCTGATCGCTGAGGACCCCACGCTTCTCCTGGTTAATGCCGGTATGGTGCCGTTCAAGCCGTACTTCCTGGGGCAGCGCAAGCCTCCGGCGTCCCGGCTGGCCACCGCGCAGAAGTGCGTGCGCACCCCCGACATCGACGAGGTCGGCAAGACCACGCGGCACGCCACGTTCTTCCAGATGCTGGGCAACTTCTCCATCGGTGACTACTTCAAGGCCGAAGTGATCCCGTTCGCGTGGGAGCTGCTCACCCGCTCCGAGTCCGACGGCGGCTTCGGCTTCCCCGAGGACAAGCTGTGGGCGACGGTCTACCTCGAGGACGACGAGGCCTACGACCTCTGGCGCAACCGCGTCGGCCTGCCCGACCACCGCATCCAGCGGCGTGGCCTGGAGGACAACTACTGGCACATGGGCGTGCCCGGCCCCGGCGGCCCCTGCTCGGAGATCTACTACGACCGCGGCGCCGAATACGGCAAGGAGGGCGGCCCCGTCGCCGACGAGGACCGCTACCTCGAGGTGTGGAACCTCGTCTTCATGCAGTACCAGCTCAGCCAGGTCCGCACCAAGGTCGACTTCGACGTGGCGGGCGAGCTGCCGGCGAAGAACATCGACACCGGCATGGGCCTCGAGCGCATGGCCGCGATCCTGCAGGGCGTCGACAACATCTACGAGATCGACACCACGTACAAGATCCTCGACAAGGCGGCCGAGCTCACCAAGACCCGCTACGGGCGCGACCCGCGGGCCGACGTGAGCCTGCGCGTGATCGCAGACCACGTCCGCACCGGCACCATGCTGGTGGCCGACGGCGTGCTGCCCAGCAACGAGGGCCGGGGCTACGTGCTGCGCCGCATCCTGCGCAGGAGCGTGCGCAACCTGCGCCTGCTCGGCTCCGGCGACGACCGCTACATGCACGAGCTGACCGACGTCGCCATCAACGTCATGGGCGAGCAGTACGCCGAGCTCAAGGCCGACGCGCCGCAGATCCACGCGGTCATCGACGCCGAGGAGGCGTCGTTCCTGGGCACGCTGCGCACCGGCACCGCGATCTTCGACGTGGCCGTCGAGGAGACCAAGCGCAAGTCCGGCACCACGCTCTCCGGCGACCAGGCGTTCCAGCTTCACGACACCTACGGCTTCCCGATCGACCTGACGCTGGAGATGGCGTCCGAGCACGGGCTCAAGGTCGACGAGGAGGGCTTCCGCCGGCTCATGAAGGAGCAGCGGGATCGGGCCAAGGCCGACGCCGCGGCGAAGAAGACCGGCAACGCCGACATCTCCGTCTTCGGGCAGCTGCTGGAGAAGGCGGGCAAGGTCGAGTTCCTCGGCTACGACCAGACCGAGGCCGACACGAGCGTGGTCGGCATCCTCGTCGACGGCGTGCCCGTCCCGGCGGCCGGTGCGGGCGCGACCGTGGAGGTCGTGCTCGGGCGCACCCCGTTCTACGCCGAGGGTGGCGGCCAGCTCGCCGACCAGGGTGTGATCCGCACCAGCGGCGCCGAGGTCGAGATCGTCGACGTGCAGACGCCGCTCGCGGGCCTGGTCGTGCACCGCGGCAAGATCCGCAGTGGTGAGCTCAAGGTCGGCGACGACGCGCAGGCGGAGATCGACCTCGAGCGCCGCCGCGCGATCTCGCGCAGCCACAGCGCCACCCACCTCGTCCACCGCGGCTTCAAGAACGCGCTCGGCGAGACGGCGGCCCAGGCCGGCTCGGAGAACTCGCCCGGCCGCTTCCGCTTCGACTTCACGGCGGCCGGCGCGGTGCCGGCCAGCGTGCTGCGCGACGTCGAGGACGAGGTCAACGCCGTGCTCATCAACGACCTCAAGGTCAACGCCTTCTACACCTCGCAGGCGGAGGCCAGGGCGATGGGCGCGCTGGCGATGTTCGGCGAGAAGTACGGTGACGAGGTCCGCGTCGTCGAGATCGGCGACTACTCGCGCGAGCTGTGCGGTGGCACCCACGTCCACAGCTCGGGCCAGCTCGGCCTGGTCAAGGTGCTGGGCGAGCAGTCGGTCGGCGCGGGTGTGCGCCGCGTCGAGGCGCTCGTCGGCATCGACGCCTTCCGCTTCCTGGCCCGCGAGAGCGTGCTGGTCGCGCAGCTCACCGAGCAGCTCAAGGCGCGCCGCGAGGAGCTGCCCGAGCGCATCGACGGCATCGTCACCCGGCTGCGCACCGCGGAGAAGGAGCTGGAGAAGATCCGCTCCGCCCAGGTGCTCCAGGTGGCCGGTGATCTCGCCGCCAAGGCGGGCGACCTGCGTGGAGTCTCCGTTGTGACACACCGCGCGCCTGATGGCACCGGTGCGGATGATCTGCGTAAGCTCGCGCTGGATGTGCGTGGCAGGTTCCCGGCGGACCGGCCGGCGGTCATCGTGATCGCCGGCGTCCCCTCCGACCGACCTGTGGTGGTTGCTGCGGTCAACGAGGCGGGGCGCGAGCGCGGGCTCAAGGCCGGGAAGCTGGTCGGCGTCGCCGCCAAGGCTCTTGGGGGTGGCGGTGGCGGCAAGGACGACGTCGCGCAGGGCGGCGGCACACGGCCGGACGCGATCGGCGACGCGCTGCAGCAGGTCGAGCAGGCTGTCGCGGATCAGCTCGGCTGATATGAGGTTCGGCACGCGGATCGGCGTGGACGTCGGATCCGTACGTATCGGCGTGGCCCGCAGTGACCCTTCCGGGTTTCTGGCCACGCCGGTCGAGACCGTCAGGCGAGGCAAGGGTGACCTCGACCGCATCGCCGCGATCGTCGCGGAGCACGAGGCGATCGAGGTGATCGTGGGGTTGCCCACCTCGCTGTCCGGACGCGAGGGGCAGGCGGCGGGGCTGGCCCGCCAGTTCGCCGCCGATCTCGCGGTCCGGCTCGCGCCGACGCCCGTGCGGCTGTTCGACGAGCGGCTGACCACGGTCGCCGCCACGCATGGGCTGCGTGCCAGCGGCATGAAAGCCAAGAAGCAGCGCGGCGTCGTGGATCAGGCCGCGGCCGTCGTGCTGCTGCAGGACGCGCTCGACTCCGAACGCGCCACCGAAAGACCCCCAGGCAGGCCCGTCGTACCGCCCCCAGCGGCCGACGGACCTGCCTCATGAGCGCGCGCGACACGGGGGTCGCGCCCGCGCAGGCGGAGTACACGGCAGGACGCATGGCCACGACGTGGCCGCGGGTCCGCTGCCGGGTCGATCGCAGGGCCGACGGCTCGGCGGCTGTGAGGGTTCTGGCCGTCCCCATGGCTGACGGTGGGGTGGCCGCGTGAACGGCAGGCCCGATGGCGAGGACGACCTCGGCGACATGATCCCGTTCTCCTCCGGTGACTCCGAGCAGGACAGGCCGGAGGACCCGGCCGCGCGCGAGCCGAACCCGGAGCGACAGCGGCCCGAGCCCGATGCGACGGCCGGCCCTGATGCGGCGGCGGAGCCTGATGCGGCGGCGGGAGTCGGCGCTGCGGAAGCCGGGACGGCGGAGGTCGGCGCGGTGGAGGCCGGGACGGCGGAAGTCGGCGCTGCGGAAGCCGGGACGGTGGAGGCCGGGACGGCGGGGGAGGCGGAGGTCGGCGTGCCGGCCGCGCCCCGCCAGCGGGCCTTGCGCAAGGCCGGGATGGTCTCCGCGGGCCTGATCGTGTCCCTGGTGGCCTTGGGGGCGGGTGGGATCGCGGTGCTCAAGCCGTACCTGAGCCCCGAAGACTTCGACGGGCCCGGCAGCGGCGCCGTGACGGTGCGGATCGCGCCGGGTTCGAGCGCGCAGGCCATCGGCTCCGTGCTGGCCGAGGCCGGGGTGGTGGCGAGCGCGCAGTCGTTCGTACGGGTGACGGAGGAGCGCGCGGTCACCAACCGGCTGCGGCCCGGGCACTACCGGATGCGCAAGGGCATGGCCGCCAAAGCGGCGCTCGACCTGCTGCTCGCGCCTTCGTCCAGGGTCGTGCGGCGCGTCACCGTCCCCGAGGGTCTGCGGACGTCCGAGGTGCTGGCCCGCGTCGCCAAACTGGCCGGGCTGCCGCTCAAGGAGCTGCAGGGCGTCGACAAGGCTCTCGTCGGCCTGCCCTCGTACGCGGAGGGGCTCGAGGGGTTCCTCTTCCCCGCCACGTATGAGATCGAGCCCGGTGACACGGCCGTGGACGTGCTCGCTGCGATGGTCGAGCGCTTCCAGCTCGCGGCCCGCCAGATCGGCCTGGAGAAGGAGGCGGCCCGCAAGCACGTGACGCCGCTGGAGGCCGTCACGGTGGCCAGCATGATCCAGGCCGAGGGCGGGGTCGACGCGGATTACCCGAAGATCTCCAGGGTGATCTACAACCGCCTCCAGAAGGGCACCCCGCTGGAGATCGACAGCACCGTCCTGTACGCGCAGAACCGGCGGAGTCTGAAGATTACGGAGCGTGACACCAAGGTCGACTCTCCTTACAACACCTACCAGCACAAAGGGCTGCCGCCCGGGCCCATCGCGAATCCCGGGGAGAAGGCGCTGATGGCGGCCCTGAACCCAGCCCAAGGCGATTGGCACTGGTTTGTGACGACAGATCCGGCGCATAGAATCACCAAATTCACCGACAAAGAGAGCGAGTTCGTGAGATACCGGGAAGAGCTGAATAAGAACCTCGGGACGAGTTGATGTTCGGCGGGACCCCCTCCGTCCCGGCGCAAATGCCCCAAAACGGGTCATGCGTCCTCTTTCCATCCCTTAGCATGGCTACCCAGAGTGATCTCCGCTGGTCGTGGGAGCATGTCCGGCGGGCCCCCCAGTTCCGCTCGGTGACCCAAGCCGGTTTGGCGGTTTCGCTTGACGCCCGGCCGGTCATACCGGGAGATTGGCCAGCGCACCTATGAACGATCTCGATCTGAACACTCTCCTCGGCGCCGAGGACGACGGCGGTCGTACCCGGCGCACTCGCGGCGGCCGTGGCGGCCGCCGACGGCGCCGACGCCGCAACCGTGGCGGCTTCGTCGCGCCGCTGCTCGCCTTCGTCGTGCTGGCGGGCATCATCGGCGGCGGCGGTTACTACGGCTACATGTGGCTCAACGACGCGCTCGTGCCCGACGACTACACCGGTCAGGGCACCGGCGAGGTCGTCGTGGAGATCAAGGACGGCCAGAGCGCCTCGGACGTGGCGCAGGAGCTGGAGAAGCAGGGGGTCGTGGCCAGCGCCAGGGCGTTCACCAACGCGATCGCCAACGCCAACAGGAGCGGCTCGCTGCAGCCCGGCTCGTACAAGCTGCGCAAGAACATGTCGGCCGCGAGCGCGGTGGCGCTGCTCATCCCGGACAACCGGATGCGCGCCACGGTGACCCTCAAGGAGGGCCTGCGCCTGTCCGACACCTTGAAGACGTTGGCGCAGGAGACCGGCAAACCCGTCAAGGACTTCGCCGCGGCGGCCAAGGACGTGGATCAGCTCGACCTGCCGAAATACGCCAAGGGCAAGCTCGAGGGATACGCCTTCCCGGCCACGTACGAGGTCCAGCCCAAGACCACGGCGTCGCAGATCCTGGGAGCGATGGTCAAGCGGTTCAACCAGACGGCTGAGCAGATGGACCTCGAGGGCGGCGCCAAGGCACTCGGCCACACGCCGCACGAGATCATGGTCATCGCCAGCATCGTGCAGGCCGAGGCCGGTCGCCAGGAGGACATGCCGAAGATCGCCCGCGTCATCTACAACCGGCTGGAGCGCGAGCCGCAGATGAAGCTGGAGATGGACAGCACGGTCATGTACGCGCTGAACAAGTACGGCACGGCCGCCTCGATCCCGGAGACGAAGACCAAGAGCCCGTACAACACGTACCTGAACCTCGGCCTGCCTCCCGGGCCCATCACGAACCCCGGGGACCACGCGATCGAGGCCGCCCTGAACCCCGCCAAGGGGCCCTGGCTCTACTTCGTCGCCACCGACCCCAAGAGCAACGTCACCAAGTTCGCCACCACGGAGGCCGAGCGCCAGGCGCTGCTGGCCGAATACCGCAGGAACGGCGGCTGACCGGCGGTCCGACGCGTCACACGCCCGCCCACCTCAGACGGTGGGCGGGCGTCCTTTTGAGACCGGTTCTGCCCGATCCACGGGCGCGCCGTACGGCGGGTGGCGGGGCCGGTGCGGGAGACACCCATCCTTTACGGCTGCGCACGGTGGGCACCTCCCGCCGACCTGCGCCGCCCCCGTCCAAGGGACGCTTCTCAGGTGATGGGACGACCCGCCGTGACGCGCGCCCCGTGGGCCGTCCGAGCGGCGAAGCGTGGGCGACGGGGCGATAGGGTCGTCATGTTTCGGAAGGAGTGTGGATGCGGGCTGCGGTGATGGGGTCGCCCATCGGTCATTCGCTCTCGCCTTACCTGCACCGGGCCGCGTACCAGGCGATGGGGCTCGACGGGTGGAGCTACGAGGCGTTCGAGTGCGACGAGGCGCGGCTGCCCGCGCTGCTGGGCGAGCTGGTGCCCGTGCGCGGCCAGATCCCCGGCGGTGAGGACGCGTGGGCGGGGCTCTCGCTGACCATGCCGCTCAAGCGGGCCGTGCTGCCCCTGCTCGACACCGTGTCCGACCTGGCCGTCGAGGTCGGCGGGGCCAACACCGTGGTCTTCCACGACGGGCGCCGGCACGGCCACAACACCGACGTCTACGGCATCGAGCAGGCGCTGGCCGAGGCGGGCGTGCCCGCGCCGCGCTCCGCGACCGTGCTGGGCGGAGGCGCCACGGCGGCCTCGGCGCTCGCGGCGCTGCGTAACCTCGGGCTGTTCTCGGCGACGCTGCTGGTGCGCGACCCTGCGCGGGCGGGGGAGACGGTGGAGGTGGCCGAGCGGCTGGGCGTGGCGCTGGCGGTGGAGACGTTCGACAAGCTCGACGCCTTCACGCGGGTGGATCTGGTGTTCTCGACGCTGCCAGGCGGGGCGGCGGACGCGTTCGCCGACCGGCTGGCGCGGGTGCCCGCGCTCTTCGACGTGGTCTACTCACCCTGGCCGACCTGCGCGGCGATGACCGTCCGGGCGGCGGGCGGCACCGTGGTCGGGGGGTTCGCGATGCTGCTGCACCAGGCGGTGCGGCAGGTGGAGCTGATGACGGGCCGGACGGATGTGCCGGTGGAGGCCATGCGTGCGGCCGGCGAGGCGGAGCTCGCCAGGCGGTCATCTCGAACGGGTTGATCACGGTCACGCCGCTCACCAGCCGAGGTCCACGTCCTTGCCGTGCTTCGTGACGATCTGCGGCCCCTCGTCGTGAGCCTTCCTGACGACTTCGCTGAAGCGCTGCTTGGCCTCTTGCAGCTGCCATCTGGTCGCTTCTGTCTGGATCGCGGCGATACGGCCTCTCTCTGTCCAGGCTGGACAGAAGTTTGGCGCAGGGGGCCGGGCCAGCGGGGATGATTCGAGAGCCTCTGGTCGTTGTGGTAATGTAGCTCTCTGATCGGTCCGGCATGCCATTGCTGGACGCGCAAGCGGAGGTCTCCCTCCCACCTGCGTCGCCGGAAGGTGGCCAGGTCCAGGATCACGCCGGACTACTCCGGGGAGCTCAAGGCCACGAAAGCCGAAGAGCTCAGTGGCCCCGCATGCGCGACGTGCGGGGCTTTTCGCGTTGGCGAGGAGCTCCCGGCACGACGAGCACGTAGGGATCGCAAACCTAGGAGGCCCCATCAGCACTGAGCCCCGCATCAACGAGCGTATCCGAGTTCCCGAGGTTCGCCTCGTGGGCCCGAACGGCGAGCAGGTAGGCATCGTCTCGATTCACGACGCCCTGAAGCTCGCCCAGGAGGCCGACCTCGACCTCGTCGAGGTCGCGGCCACGGCTCGACCGCCCGTGTGCAAGCTCATGGACTACGGCAAGTTCAAGTACGAGTCCGCGATGAAGGCGCGCGAGGCGCGCAAGAATCAGGCGCACACGATCATCAAGGAGATCAAGCTCCGGCCGAAGATCGACCCGCACGACTACGAGACCAAGAAGGGTCACGTGGTGCGGTTCCTCAAGGCAGGAGACAAGGTCAAAGTCACGATCATGTTCCGTGGTCGCGAGCAGTCCCGGCCGGAGTTGGGTTTCCGGCTTCTGCAGCGGCTCGCGGACGACGTCCAGGAGCTCGGTTTCGTGGAGTCCCACGCCAAGCAGGACGGCCGTAACATGATCATGGTGATCGGTCCGCATAAGAAGAAGGCTGAGGCCAAGGCCGAAAAGGCCGCCGCCAAGGCACAGCGTGGCAGCGAGGACACTTCCCCACAGGAAGGATGACCCGCGGTTGGGGTTAGCCTTACAGAGCGCCCCGATTAAGCCACCAGCAGACGAAGACGCCGCGACCGGGTCGGCCCAGCACCGGCCCGGCCCGTGGCACGACCGAAACGAGGAGAGACGGCGACATGCCGAAGATGAAGACGCACAGCGGTGCGAAGAAGCGGTTCCGGATTACCGGCACCGGCAAGATCAAGCGTCGCCGTGCCAACCGCGCGCACTACAACGAGTGGAAGTCGTCCACGCTGACGCGCCGTCTCAAGAACGAGGTCGTCCTTTCCGACGCCGATTCCAAGAAGATCAAGAAGCTGCTCGCTAAGTAGCGCGATTCCCCGGGGAGAAGAAACATGGCACGCGTGAAGCGGGCGCTCAACGCCAAGAAGAAGCGCAGGGTCGTCCTCGAGAGGGCGAGCGGTTACCGTGGCCAGCGGTCGCGTCTGTACCGCAAGGCCAAGGAGCAGATGCTCCACTCGATGACGTATGCCTACCGGGACCGCAAGGACCGCAAGGGCACCTTCCGCCGTCTGTGGATCCAGCGGATCAACGCCGCCGCCCGCCAGAACGGCATGACCTACAACCGCCTGATCCAGGGTCTGCGCCTGGCCGGCGTCGAGGTCGACCGCAAGATCCTGGCCGACCTCGCGGTCAACGACAGCCAGACCTTCGCCACGCTCGTCGAGGCCGCCAAGAAGGCGCTTCCGGCGAACGTGAACGCTCCGGCCGCGAGCTGAAAAGCCGCGAGCTGAGGCGCTCGTCTTAATCGAGGGGCCCACCGATGACGGTGGGCCCTTTGTTGCTGTGTGGGGCGCTGCCACGAGGGGCGTCCAGGTGTGGGGCGCTGCCACGAGGGGCGTCCAGGTGTGGGGCGCTGCCACGAGGGGCGTCGCGGTGTGGGACGTTCCGTGAGGGACGCTGCCGTGTGGGACGTCGCCGTGAGCGACGTAGCTGTGTGGGACAGGGAGAGAGCATGGCCGGGTCCGAGCTGACCAACGTGAAGTCGCCGCGGGTGAAGGCGGCCAGGCGCCTCACCAAGCGGGCCTTCAGGGAGCAGGACCGCAGGTTCCTGGCCGAAGGGCCGCAGGCGGTGCGCGAGGCGCTCAAGCTCGACGGCGTGACGCTGGAGCTGTTCAGCACCGCCGAGGCCGAGCTGCGCCACCCCGAGCTGATCACCGAGGCCCGTCTGAAGGGCGTGCCCGTGCACCGGGCCAGCGGCGAGGTCATGTCGGAGCTGTCACAGACCGTGACCCCGCAGGGGCTGGTGGCCGTATGCACGCTCGTACACGTGCCCCTGGACAAGGCGCTGGCGGAGCAGCCGCGCCTGGTCGCCGTGCTCGCCCACGTGCGCGACCCGGGCAACGCCGGCACCGTCATGCGGGCGGCCGACGCCGCCGGCGCCGACGCGGTGATCTTCACCGACGCCTCCGTCGACCCGTACAACGGCAAGTGCGTACGCGCCAGCGTCGGCAGCCTGTTCCACTTGCCCGTCGTCATCGGTGCACCGGTGAGCGCCGCCGTGCGTCAACTCAAGGAGCGGGGTTTGCGCGTGCTGGCGGCCGACGGCACGGGCAAGCACACGCTCGACGATGTTGATCTTAGCGGACCCACCGCGTGGATCTTCGGCAACGAAGCCTGGGGACTGCCGGAGGACGTACTGGCTGAGGCCGACGATGTGGTCAGAGTGCCCATCTACGGACAGGCGGAAAGCCTGAACCTGGCCACCGCCGCGGCGGTATGCCTTTACTCCTCGGCTAGGGCTCAGCGAGTGCCCTAGGCGGCGGGAAACCCGCTATTGTCGGCGTTGTAGGCGGAGGGGGCGAGGTCGTGCACGGCGCAGACACCGACGGGCGAGTTGTGGCCGCCGCGTGCACGATAGCCATCGACGACCTTCCCGACGGCCTCATCGTGACCGACCGTGACGGCTGCGTGCTGGCCGTAAATCGGGCCGCCGCCCGGCTCACCGGCGTTCCCATGGAGCGCGCGGTCGGCAGGCACATGAACGACGTGTTCCCGTTCCGCGACCACGACGGGCGCGACTGGTGGAAGGCGCTCGACCCCGAGGGCGGGATGCGCATCAGGAGCAGGGCGCCGGAGCGGCCGCTGCACCTGCCCGGCGGCCAGGAGCTGTATGTCGCGGCCAGGCTCGTACGCGAGCCGGAGCGCGGCGGCGAGGTCGACCGCGTCACGATCACCCTGCGCGACGGCGGCGCCCGCGCCCGGCTGGAGCGCAGCCGCGCCGACCTGGTCTCGACCGTGGCCCACGAGCTGCGCTCGCCGCTGACCAGCGTCAAGGGCTTCACCGCGACCATGCTGGCCAAGTGGGAGCGCTTCACCGACGAGCAGAAGCGCGTCATGCTCGAGACCGTCAACAACGACGCCGACCGCGTCACCAGGCTCATCACCGAGCTGCTCGATGTCTCGCGCATCGAGTCGGGGCGGCTGGAGGTGCGCCGCCAGGTCGTCGACGTCCCCGCCAGGGTGCGCAGGCTCATCGCGGGCCGGGTCGCGGCGGGCGAGACCGAGGGGCGTTTTCTCCTGATCGTCGGCGACGACCTGCCGGAGATGTGGCTCGACCAGGACAAGATCGACCAGATCCTGGGTAACCTGGTGGAAAACGCGCTGCGCCACGGGCGCGGCACTGTGACAATTGAGATCGAGTCCGTCGGATGGGGAGTTGCCGTGTCGGTGCGCGATGAGGGCGAGGGCATCGAGCCCGAGCTGGCTCCGCGCGTCTTCAGGCAGTTCTGGCGAGGCGGCAACAGCCGTCGGCGCGGTGGCACCGGGCTCGGCCTCTTCATCGTCAAGGGCCTGGTCGAGGCGCACGGCGGCACGATCACCGTGCAGCGGGCGCCCGAGGGCGGGGCGGAGTTCCGATTTACCGTGCCCACCGGCACGCCCGACTTCGCCACCCCTTAGCGATCGAGTCGGCCCCGGTGGGCGGGCCCCACTAGACTCTTTTCCGC
Organism: Nonomuraea sp. NPDC003709; assembly: GCF_040610775.1. Classification (NCBI taxonomy): domain Bacteria; kingdom Bacillati; phylum Actinomycetota; class Actinomycetes; order Streptosporangiales; family Streptosporangiaceae; genus Nonomuraea; species Nonomuraea sp. NPDC003709. The sequence continues at coordinate 436,445 of NZ_JBEXMW010000008.1, forward strand.
TCAAGCCCTGGATACGGAGCTCACTCTTGTCTGACTACGACCCCGTCGAGGTGACACCGTTGCATGCCGACGAGGTGTCCCGCATGGAGGCCGACGCCATCGCGGCGATCAAGGCGGCCGACAGCCTCGACGCACTCAAGCAGGCCCGGCTGGCGCACGCGGGTGACCGCTCGCCCATCGCCCTGGCCAACCGCGAGATCGGCGCCCTGCCGCCCGCCGCCCGCGCCGAGGCCGGCAAGCGCGTCGGCACCGCCCGTAGGGCGATCAACGAAGCGCTCGCCGCCCGCCAGGCCGAGCTCGAGGCCGAGCGCGACGCGCGGGTGCTCGTCGAGGAGACCGTCGACGTCACCCTGCCGTGGGACCGGCGGCCGCGCGGCGCCCGCCACCCGCTGACCACGCTGCAGGAGCGCATCGCCGACGCGTTCGTCGCCATGGGCTACGAAGTGGCCGAGGGCCCCGAGCTCGAAGGCGAGTGGTTCAACTTCGACGCGCTCAACATCGCCAAGGACCACCCGGCCCGCTCGGAGCACGACACGTTCTACGTGGCAGCGCCGGGTCACGCCGACTCCGGCATGGTGCTGCGCACGCAGACCTCGCCGGTGCAGATCCGCGCGCTGCTCCAGCGCGACCTGCCGGTCTACGTGATCTCGCCTGGCAAGACGTTCCGCACCGACGAGCTCGACGCCACCCACACCCCGGTCTTCCACCAGACCGAGGGGCTGGCCGTGGACGAGGGCCTGACGATGGCCCACCTCAAGGGCACGCTCGACCGGTTCGCGGAGGTGATGTTCGGCAAGGGCATCACGACCCGCTTCCGGCCCAACTACTTCCCGTTCACCGAGCCGTCCGCCGAGATGGACCTCAAGTGTTTCGTCTGCCGCGGCAGCTCGGCGATCCCCGGCAACCCGCCCTGCCGCACCTGCAAGTCGGAGGGCTGGATCGAGTGGGGCGGCTGCGGCATGGTCAACCCGCGCGTGCTCATCGCCTGCGGGGTCGATCCGTCGCGGTACTCCGGGTTCGCGTTCGGCATGGGCATCGAGCGGACGCTGATGTTCCGCCACAACGCCGAGGACATGCGTGACATGGTCGAGGGAGACGTGCGCTTCACGCTCCCGTTCGGAATGGAGATCTGATGAAGGTCCCGCTTTCCTGGCTGCGGGAGTATGTCGATCTCCCGGCGGTCACCGCCCACGAGGTGGCCGACAAGCTCACGGCCGCCGGGCTCAAGCTCGAGTCGATCAGCTCGCACGGCCACGACGTCAAGAACGTCGTCGTCGGCGAGGTGCTCGTGATCGAGGAGCTGTCCGGCTTCAAGAAGCCGATCCGGCACTGCAAGGTCGAGACCGGTGAGGCGACGCCGCGCGAGATCGTCTGCGGCGCCACCAACTTCGTCGCCGGCGACCGCGTGCCCGTCGTGCTGCCCGGGGGCGTACTGCCCGGCGGGTTCGAGGTCGGGGCGCGCAAGACGTACGGGCGCATGTCGGAGGGCATGATCTGCTCCGAGCGCGAGCTCGGGCTGAGCGACGACCACGGCGGCATCATGGTGCTGCCGGCCGACACTCCGATCGGCACCGACGTGGTCGAGCTGCTCGGCCTGCGCGACGACGTGATCGAGCTGGAGATCACGCCCGACATCGGCTACGCGCTGTCGATCAGGGGCGTGGCCCGCGAGGTGGCGACCGGGTTCGGGGTGGCGTTCCGCGACCCCGCCGACGTCGAGCTGCCCACCGAGACCGGTACGGCGTGGCCGGCGTCGATCGCCGACCCGACCGCGTGCGACAGGTTCGTGCTGCGCGAGGTCACCGGCTTCGACCCTGCCGCCCAGAGCCCGCTCTGGATGCGGATCCGCCTCACGCGCGCCGGCATGCGGTCCGTGTCGCTGGCCGTCGACATCACCAACTACCTGATGCTGGAGCTCGGGCAGCCGCTGCATGCCTTCGACCGCGGCAAGCTGCGCGGCGAGATCGTCGTGCGCCGCGCCGTCGCGGGCGAGCGGCTCGAGACGCTCGACCACGTCGTACGCGAGCTCGACCCCGACGACATCCTGATCACCGACCAGTCGGGGCCGATCTCGATGGCCGGCACCATGGGCGGGCTGGAGACCGAGATCTCCGACGGCTCCACCGACATCGTCATCGAGGCCGCCCACTTCTCCGCGACCGGCATCTCGCGCGAGTCGCGCAGGAACGGGCTGGTGTCGGAGTCGTCCAAGCGGTTCGAACGCGGCGTCGACCGGGAGCTGCCCCTCGTCGCCTCGTGGCGGGCCGTGCAACTGCTGGCCGAGCTGGGCGGCGCGAGCATCCAGCCCGGGGTCACGCACGCCGAGGTCGAGGTGTCGCCCGCGCGCATCGCGATCCCGTCGAGCTATCCGGGCACCGTGGCCGGCGTCCCCTACTCCAAGGAGACCGTCGTCTCCCGGCTGCAGCAGGTCGGCTGCGTCGTGGTCGACGGCGACGACCCGGCCGTGCGCCAGGGCGGCGTCGACCCGACCGGGGTCGTGACCGGCGGCGCCCTGGCGGCCAAGCTGGCCGTCACCGGCGACGACATGATCACGGTGACGCCGCCGTCGTGGCGTCCCGACCTCACCGACCCCAACGACCTGGCCGAAGAGGTCATCCGGCTGGAGGGCTACGAGAGCCTGCCGTCGGTGCTGCCCTCCGCCCCCGCCGGGGCCGGGCTCACCGAGGGCCAGCGGCTGCGCCGCCGGGCCGGCCGGGCGCTGGCCGAGGGCGGCTACGTCGAGGTGCTCAGCTACCCGTTCATCAGCCCCGACGACTTCGACCGGCTGCTGCTGCCCGCCGACGACGCGCGCCGCCGTGCCATGCGGCTGGCCAACCCGATGTCGGAGGACGAGCCGCTGATGCGCACGACGCTGCTGCCGGGTCTGCTCAAGACCCTGGTACGCAACGCCGGGCGCGGGTTCTCGGACGTGGCGCTGTTCGAGATGGGGCCGGTCTACCGGCCGCGCGAGGGCGCTCCCGAGGTGGCGCCGGCGCTCGGGGTCGAGCGCCGGCCGACCGCCGAGGAGCTGGCCTCGATCGAGGCGGCGCTGCCCGACCAGCCGGTACGGGTCGCGGTGGTGCTGGCCGGCGAGTTCGAGCGGTCCGGCTGGTGGGGCAGCGGTCGCACCGCCTCCTGGGCCGACGCGGTGCAGGCCGCGCGGCTGGTCGCGGGCGAGGCGCGGCTGGAGCTGTCCATCAGCGCCGACCAGCACGAGCCCTGGCACCCCGGCCGGTGCGCCGCCCTCTACGTGGGCGACACGCTGGTGGGGCACGCCGGCGAGCTGCACCCGCGCGTCATCGAGGCGTACGGGCTGCCGCCGCGCACCTCGGCCATGGAGCTGGAGCTGTCACGCCTGGAGTCCGCCATGCCGGGTCCCGTTCAGACGCCGTCGGTGTCGGCCTACCCGGTGGCCACGCAGGACGTCGCGCTGATCGTGCCCGACTTCACGCCGGTGGCCGACGTGGAGGCCGCCCTGCGCGACGGGGCCGGCGAGCTGCTGGAGTCGATCCGGCTGTTCGACGTCTATGCGGGGGAGCAGGTGGGCGAGGGGAACAAGTCGCTCGCCTACACGATGCGCTTCCGCGCCGCGGACCGGACGCTGACGGTGGAGGAGACCACGGCGGCGCGCGACGCGGCGGTGGCCATGGCGACCGACCGCGTGGGCGCCCAGCTCCGTAGCTCCTGAGCCGGGAAGGGGCCGGTACGGCGGAACGCCGCCGTTTCGGCCCCTATCGCGTTCTGCTCTTGCACAGCTTGGTGAGGTCGATGTCGATGTCGAAGGGGACCGGGATCTTCAGCCTGTCGTAGTGGACGCCCGTGGTGACGTAGACCTCTGTGACGGGATCGAGTGAGTAGACGTGGACGACCGGCTTGCCGTTGATCTCCTCGATCAGCCAGAAATGAGGGATCCCCGCCTCGGCGTAGAGGACGGGCTTGCGTTTTCTGTCGCGCTCCTCTGAGTCGGGTGAGACCACTTCAACAGCAAGGACCACGTCCTCGGCCTGGAAACACGTGACGTCAGGGCCGATCAGGGCGTCGGGCCCCAGGACGAAGAGGTCAGGCTCTGGACGCTGCCGGGGGGCTAGCTTGACGCTCATCCTCTGGACGACTTCGTGCTCGGTCGGCACGAGACCCTCCAGCTCGACATGCAGCCGGTGGATGACCAGCTGATGGAAGCGTCGTTGCGGACTTGCGAAGACCAGGCTTCCATCGATCAACTCTGTGTGTGCGGGCAAATCCGGAATGTGATCGAGGTCTTCTGCTACGAAGCCTTCCGGCGGCGGGACGACCCACTCGGGAAGCGATGTTGAAGGCGGCATTATGAGCATCACTCGCAAGGTGGGAGGAGGAAGATGAAGCATCTGCTGGTGTTCGCCGAGCGGGATGACGCTGAGGAGGTCGCGGAGACGCTCGGGGAGTGGTTTCCGGCGCTCGGGGTGCCGCGGGTGGTGCGGGAGACGCTGGCCGGGGAGGACGACGCCGAGGACGCGCAGTGGCTGGTCGTCGTCGAAGGGGTGGACGAGGGGGCGCTGGCCAGGGTGGATGAGCTGGTGGAGCGCTATGAGGGGTGGCGCGAGGCGGGCTGAGGGCGCTCAGAGCCGGTCGATCTCGGTGAGGTCGATGGCCAGATCGAAGGGGGCGGTCACTTTGACGCACTCGCGGTGGATGCCGGTGGGGACATAGGAGCGGGTGGCGGGATCCAGTTCGTAGGCATAGACCACGGGCTTGTCCGGGTTCTTCTCGACTCGCCAGAAGTATTGGATCGCGGCTTCGGCGTAGAGTTGCGGTTTGCGGTGACGGTCGCGGACCTCGGACGCGGGAGTGACTACCTCTATCGCGAGAACCACATCTTGCGCCTGGTAGAAGGTCTCGTCGTCGTCGCGCACGGCCTGGGTCTTGATCACGATGAGGTCGGGCTCCGGGCGCTGGCTGGGGCCGAGAATGATGCTCATCTCGCGTCGCACCCGGAAGTTTTCTGGGGTGGCTTGGCGTAGGGCGGCGACGAGCAGGTCGACCATTAGTGCGTGGAAGGATCCTTGGGGCCTCACGAAGACCAAGCTTCCATCAATCAACTCTGTGTGCGCGGGCAAATCCGAAATGTGATCGAGGTCTTCCGCGATGAAGCCCCCTGGTGGAGGAAACACCCAGTCGGGCAGCGAGGGATGCCTCATCGCTTCGGTCGTCATGGCCCAACGCTAGCAATCTGACGCGCTCACGCTGTGTGAATGCACAAATACGCAACATGGGCGTTCGTCGGGCGCGAACGGGTGGGGGAGAGTGGCCGTATGCGTATCGCCGTGTTGTCCGACATTCATGGAGTGTTGCCCGCGCTCGAGGCCGTGCTGGCCGAGCCCGAGGTGGCCGGGGCCGATGTGATCGCCTTGACCGGGGACATGGCCGCCGGGCCGATGCCGGTGCAGACGCTGGACGTGCTCGTCTCGCTCGGGGAGCGGGCGTTGTGGGTCAACGGGAACGCCGACAGGGAGCTGGTGGAGGCGGTGCGCGGGAAGGCCAGCCCCTATCCCGTGTCCCAGTGGGCGGCCGAGCAGCTGCGGGAGGATCAGGTCGAACTGCTGGCCGGGTTGCCCGATCGGCAGGTGGTCGAGCTGGGGCGGCTGGGGACCACGTTGTTCGTGCACGCGACGCCGCGCAGTGACGAGGAGATGATCCTCGTGGACAGCTCGCTGGAGCGGTGGGCCGAGGTGCTGGCCGGGGAGGGCGCCGGCACCGTGGTGCTGGGCAACACGCACATGCCCTTCGTACGGCTGGCCGATCGGGTGCTGGTCGTGAACCCCGGGTCGGTCGGCATGCCGTACGGGCGGAGCGGGGCGCATTGGGCGCTGCTGGACGGCGACACCGGCGCCGTGACCCTGCGCCGGACCCCGCTCGACGCCGCCCTGGTGGGGGAGCGGCTGGTGCGGGAGAGCGGGTTCGGCGGGATCGAGGAGTGGGTGGCCGACTACGTGACGAACGTCCACTCCGACGCCGAGGCGCTGCGGGTGTTCGCCAAGGCGGAAAACCGGTGATCTAGACGGCGGCCTCCCTGCGGAGCTTCTCCGCCAGGGCGTGGTCGTCGGTCCTGGCGTCGTACGTGCGGAACGCAGGCAGCGCGGCGGCCAGGCCGAGCACGGCGCCCACGCACAGCAGGCCGCCCGCGCCGAGGGAGAAGCGGGTGCCGCCGAAGTTGGCCATCAGGCTGGCGCGGGCGTTGCCCAGCATCGGGCCGGACGCGTACGACAGGAGCTCGATCCCGGCCAGCCGCCCGCGCAGCTCCGGCGGGATCGTCTGGTTCCACATCGTCATGCGGAAGATGCCGCTGATCATGTCGGCGGCGCCCGCGAAGGCGAGGCAGACGAACAGCATCCAGACGTTGGGGGCCAGCGCCGACGCGGCGATCGCCACGCCCCAGAGGGCGGCCGCGATGATCACGCCCAGGCCCTGGCGGTGTACGCGGGCGGCCCAGCCGCCGGTGATCGAGGCGGCCAGCGCGCCCACCGCCCCCGCCGAGTACAGCAGCCCCAGCGCCTGCGGGGAGTGCAGCTCGTCGGCCAGGAACGGGAAGAGCGACGTCCCCATCGCGAACACCATGGCCGCGATGTCCACCAGGTACGTGCCCATCAGGTCGGGGCGGCGCACCGCGTACCGCATGCCCTCGGCCAGCGACTCCAGCGACGCGGGGGCGGCGTCCTCGGCCGGCGGCAGCGACCTGATCCGCCACAGCAGCGCCATCGACACCACGAAGCTCAGCGTGTCGATGCCGTACGCCGCCGCCGGGCCGAGGGCGGTCACCAGCAGGCCGCCCAGCGCCGGGGCGACGATGGCGCCGAAGTTCCAGCGCATGCTTGACAGCACCGCCGCCGCGCCCTGCTGCTCGTGCTTGACCACCTGCTGGAACACGGCCTCCAGGCTGGGACGCTGCAGGCAGGCGATGCCCGTGGAGACGGCGCCCATCACGTACAGGACCCAGACCTGGGGGTTGGGGAGCATCGCGTTGACCGTGAGCGCGCCCGTGGTGACCAGGAGGCCCAGCTCGCTCAGGACGATGATCTTGCGGCGGTCGAGCGCGTCGGCGATCGCCCCACCCCACAGGCCGCACACCACCATCGGGACGAACTCCGCCAGGCTCACCAGGCCGACCGCCAGGTAGGAGCCCGTCAGCTCCTTCATCTGGTACGGCACCGCGACCATGGTGATGAACGTGCCGAACATCGTGATGACGCCGGAGGCGAAGAGGAGGCGGTAGTCGCGGGAGTCGCGCAGAGGGCTCAGGTCGATGGTGAAGTGACGCAGGAGGCGCTTCAGTCCGGTGGGCAGCACGAGCGTCAATTTTCCGGCTCGGGTGATGATCGGGGCAAATCGTTTTCGGCGGGCGGGGGCTGGTTTTGGTGTGTGGGAGGGGGCGGGCATGCGGAAGGCTCCCGCGAGGAGCGGGAGCCTTCGGTGAGAGAGGGGGAGGGTCAGGCGGCGGGGACCTTGTCGAGGAAGCCGAGGACCGTGCGGATCCGCCCGTCTTCGGCCAGCTCCACCACGTCGAACCCGACCGCGACCGCCTCCCCGCCCTCCGGGCCCAGGTGCCAGGTGAAGCGGGCGATGTGGTGGTGGGCGTCGTACACCTCGCCCGGGGTGAACACCAGGCCGGGGAACATGCCCTGGGCGCCCGCGATCATCGCGGCGATCGCGTCGTGGCCCTTCACGTCGGCCAGGGGGTCGGTGTACGTGCCGTCCTCGGTCCACAGCTCGGCCACGGCCTTGGCGCGGGCGTCGGCGTCGGTCTCGTTCCAGGCGGCGACGTAGCGCTCGATGAGGTTCATGATGGTCATTCCTTCTTTTTTGTCAGTTGTTGCGGGTCTTGCGGAGGCCGACGATCTGGAGTTCGGCGAACACGCCGACCACCAGCGCCTGGGCGATGGTCCAGATGGCGCCGATCGTGGTGAGATCGGCGGCGCCGGTGACGACGGCGGCGATGCTGCCGAGGGTCCAGACGATGTTCAGGGCGATCACGGCCCTGGTGGCGGCGGGGCTGATGGCGCGGCGGGTGGCGAGGAGGCCGACGGCGGCGCCGTACACCAGCAGGAAGACGCCGATGCCGCGCAGCAGGGCCGCGCCGGGGCCGAGCAGGTCGCTCACGGGGCCGGCGAAGGCGAGGTAGACCAGCCCGTTGCCGCCGGTGACGACGGCGTCGGCGGCCAGCGCGAGGCGCAGGAACTTCATCCGGTCGGCGGTGATGGTCAGGGCGGTGCTCATGTCTCGGGCTCCCTTGGTGGCGGTTTTTCGCGACACCTGAAAGATGTCAGCCGCCACGTAGGGGGCGCGATTACCCGCCACGTAAAGGGGACGGTCGGAAGCCCGTTCCACCTGCGGTAACGCTCATATTGTGACGGTGGTCACGCGAAAGCCTCCCGGCGAAAGCAAGGTGCCGGGAGGCCGGAAAGAGCGGGGTTACGCGCCCAGGATCTCCCTGCGCAGGTGGGTCTTGAGGATCTTGCCGCCGGGGTTGCGGGGCAGCTCGCCCTCCCGGAACCAGATGTGCGCCGGGATCTTGAACTTGGCGATCCGCTCCTTGAGGAACGACTGGAGGTCCTCGGTGGCGACCGAGGTGCCGGGCGCCAGACGGATGACCGCGCCGACCTCCTCCCCGAGCTCCTCGTGCGGCACCCCGATCACGGCGGCGTCGTCGACCGCCGGGTGCTCGAACAGGGCCGCTTCCACCTCGGCGCAGTAGACGTTCTCACCGCCCCTGATCACCATGTCCTTGGCCCGGTCCACGATGTAGACGAAGCCCTCTTCGTCGATCTTGGCCAGGTCTCCGGTGTGCAGCCAGCCGTGCACGAACGTCTCCGCCGTCGCCTCCGGCTTGTTCCAGTAGCCCAGGATGACGTTCGGGCCGCGTACGCACAGCTCGCCCACCTCGCCGGGCGGCAGCTCGGCGCCCATGGGGTCGACCACGCGCACGTCCACGACGGGCGAGGGCAGGCCGATGCTGTCGGGCTTGGCCTGGTAGTCGGCGCCGCCGTTGCCGATGGCCAGGGCGGTCGTCTCGGTCATGCCGTAGCCGTTGGAGGGGGCGCGGTTGGGGAGGTTGTGGGTGATGCGCTCCAGGAGCTTGGGCGGGGCGGGGGCGCCGCCGTACCCGAGGGTGGTCAGGGACGACAGGTCGTACTTGCCGAAGTCGGGGTGGGACATGAGCTGCCAGGCGTTCGTGGGCACGCCGATCATGGCGGTTACGCGCTCCCGCTCGATCAGCCGCAGCGCCTGCTCGGGGTCCCACTTGTACATGAGCACGAGGCCGCCGCCGGCGAACATCGTGGTGGTCAGGGCGGAGAAGCAGCCTGTGACGTGGAACAGGGGGACGGTCAGGAGCGTGACCCGGCGGGTGCCGGCCGCGGCCGCGACGTCCTTGCCCGCCATGGCCACCGCCCGCATGAGGCCGAAGGCGACGGTCATGGGGGACTGGCCCAGGTTGCGGTGGCTGCCCAGCGCTCCCTTGGGGCTGCCGGTCGTGCCGGAGGTGTAGAAGATCGTGGCGGGGTCTTCGGGGGCCAGTTCGACGGCGGGGAGCGTGACGTCGGCGGCGACCTTGCCCAGCACGTCGTCGAAGCCGCGCGCGCCCTCCGGGACCTCGCCCCGGGTGACGATCAGGGGGACGCCCGTCGCGGCGAGCCGGGCGGCGCGCTCGCCGTCCGCGATCAGCACCTTGGCTCCGGAGTCCCGCACGCCGTAGGCCAGCTCGGCCTCCGTCCACCAGGCATTGAGCGGTACGGCGACGGCCCCCGCCGCCAGCGCGGCCGACAGCGCGACGACCCATTCGGGGTAGTTGCGCATGGCCACGCCCACCCGGTCGCCCTTCCGCACCCCGTACTCCTCGACCAGGCGGTTGGCGAGGGTGGCCGCGCGGCGGAAATGGTCCTCGAACGTGATGTGCTCGTCCTCGTACACGAGGAAGACCTTCTCGCCGTGGAAGCGGCTCATCTCCAGCAGCGCGCGGAAGTGGGTGGGCGCGTGCTTCCAGGTGCGTATCCCGGTGTCGCCGATCTCCTCGATCTCGAACAGCTGACCGGGTCCGGTGAGCTGGGCCACGACCTGGGCGTGCGAAAGGGACATACACCGAACTCCCGGCTAGTGGACGATTGTTCTGGATAAATCACAGTACCGACCGGTAGGTACGTTGCGCTAGCTCGCCGGGAACGGGCTCAGCCGAGGCCGATGGGGGACAGTTGCTGGATGTCGTACCGGGTCCGCAGCTCGATGACGGCGGCCTGGTCGGGCGGCCCCGGGCGGGACAGCAGTTCGCCCAGCTCACGCAGGTAGTGCTCATGGCCCGCCGGGGTGACGATGAAGAGCATCCGGGTGGGCGTGGCGCCGGGGTTGGCGAAGGCGTGGGGGCAGCCCGCGGGCACGTACATGAGGCTGCCGGGGCCGCCGCGCACCGTCCGGGCGCCGCCCTCCGACTCCCACGTCTGCCAGGGCTCGCCGGTGATCTCCCGCGGCTGGAAGGCCAGCAGGTCCAGCTCGCCGTCGAGGATGTAGAACAGCTCCTCGGCGTGGTGGTGGAAATGGGCGCCGACGTCGAAGCCCGGTGCGATCGTGTTCTCGAACGCCGACCAGGTCTTCGAGTGCTCCGCCCCGACCTTCAGCGTCATCCCCATGGACCCAAGCGACTGCCCGGCGCCGGGGGGTAAGACGAGCCCGTCTGCCATTGGTCTGCCCTTCTATGAGGGTGATTGCTACCAATGTTCCTGAGGGGCCCGGCGGGAGCAAGGCTCATGAAAGTTTCATTTCTTTTCCGATAGTTTCTAGCTTTCAACTGCTGGTTTAGTGGCCGCACGAGGTCGGCATTGACCCTGATCCAGCATGTCAATACCGTCTTCGATGCGATCTACCAGGATCGAAAGCTTTCGGAGGTAGATGTCCGTGCATTCGTCCTCGCCCGTCAGAGTCCTCCTCGCCCTCGTGGGGATGCTCACAGCCTTCCTCCTGCCGGCCGGCCCGGCCCACGCCTCCGCGCCCTTACGCACCCACGCGGCGGCCAAGGGCAAGTTCATCGGGGCGGCGCTCGCGACCAGCCCGCTCGCCAACGAGAACGCCTACCGCAACATCGCCGCCACCGAGTTCAGCCAGGTCACCGCCGAGAACGCGATGAAGTGGGACTCGACCGAGCCCAGCCAGGGCCAGTTCAACTTCTCCGGCGCCGACGCCATCGTCAACTTCGCCACCCAGAACAACCAGCAGGTCCACGGCCACACGCTCGTCTGGCACAACCAGACCCCGGGCTGGGTGCAGGGCCTGAGCGCCACCGCCATGCGCAGCGCCATGCAGAACCACATCAGCCAGGTCGTCGGCCACTACGCCAGCAACCCGACCGTCGTCTCCTGGGACGTGGTCAACGAGGTCTTCGACGACAGCGGCAACCTGCGCACGTCGTTCTGGTACAACACGCTGGGCCAGAGCTACATCGCCGACGCCTTCCGGGCCGCCCGCGCCGCCGACCCCGACGCCCGGCTGTGCATCAACGACTACAACACCGAGGGGATCAACGCCAAGAGCACCGCGATCTACAACCTGGTCTCGTCGCTGCGCCAGCAGGGCGTGCCCGTCGACTGCGTCGGCTTCCAGACGCACCTCGCGATCCAGTACGGCTTCCCGAACGACTTCCAGCAGAACCTCCAGCGCTTCGCCGCCCTCGGCGTCCAGGTCCGCATCACCGAGCTGGACGTGCGCATGGTGATGCCCAGGGACGCCACCAAGGACGCCACGCAGGCCACCTACTACCGCAACGTCGTCAACGCCTGCCTGGCCGTGACCGCCTGCGCCGGCGTGACGATCTGGGGCTTCACCGACAAGTACTCGTGGGTGCCCGACACGTTCTCCGGGCAGGGCGCGGCCCTGATCTACGACGAGAGCTACCAGCAGAAGCCGTCGTACACCGCCGTGCACGACGCGCTGGCCGGCGGCACGACCACCGACCCCACCCCGCCGACCACGCCGGGCACGCCCTCGGCGGGCAATGTCACCTCGAACTCGGCCTCGCTCACCTGGACCGCCTCGACTGACAGCGGCGGGAGCGGGCTCGCCGGGTACGACGTCTACCGCGAGCAGGGCGCGACCGACCAGCTCCTGGGCCAGTCCACGACCAACTCGATCTCGCTCACCGGGCTCAGCCCCTCGACCCAGTACCAGGTGTACGTCCGGGCCCGTGACGGGGCCGGGAACGTCTCGGCGAACTCCGCCCTGGGCGCCTTCACCACCACGGCCGGCCCCGGCGGCGGTGGCTGCACGGCCGCCGGGACCGTGCAGACCCAGTGGGCCACCGGGTACGTCGTCCAGCCCGTGACCGTCACCAACACCGGGACCTCCGCCATCACGGGCTGGACCGTCACCTTCACCCTGCCCGCCGGGCACACGCTGACCGGCTCGTGGAACGCGACCCTCACCGTCAGCGGGCAGACCGTCACCGCCAAGAACCTCGCCTACAACGGAAACCTGGCCCCGAACGCCAGTACCACCTTCGGTTTCCAGGTCAGCCGGCCGAGCGGCAACACGCAGACACCCTCCGGCTACACCTGCGCATAGGCCCGATCTCCCGGGCCTTCACGACCTGCCGGTTTTCTGACCGGCAGGTCGTGGCGCGCCTGTGGACTGAAATTTACTTTCACACTCGGAGAACCACGTGAAGCCTACTTGCAGATTGGGAGACCCTCATGCACCGTGGAACCAAGATTAAGAAAGGAGGGACGGTGCAGGTCAGGGGCCCGATTTGGGGGGGAGGTGAAACCTGCGATGTGCGATCCATCGGGCTTTGGGACCACGATCGTGCAAGAGCTCGGACGCATAGTCCGGGATGCGATCAAGTCAACACCCCGGACCGTACGGTTTCTCGTCATACTTGCCGCCGTTGTCATAGCGATCGGCGCTACCACAGCCATGATCGACTAAACGGCCGCCGCATGTAGTGGCATACATGCGAACTGAGGTCAGGCTAACGTGGGGCAGGTCAAACGGCGACCTTCCCCACGTGATGCCTTGTGAAACTCAAGGATCCAGCGTGATCCCCTCACGCCTGAGGTCCTCGACGATGCCGTCCACCAGGCGTGTCGCGACCGTCCGGCGCAGCCGCCCCTCCTCCCGCAGCTCCCGTACGGCGGGCACCGGGTCGGGGTCGGCGAACAGGCGCTCGTCGGAGTAGTCCACCGGCCGGCCGGTCGGATCGACGGTCCACCAGGAGGCCTCGAGCGCGATCCCGTTCGGGTCGCTGAAGTAGATGGACCGCAGGAAGCCGTGGTCGATGACGTCGGTGACCTCGCAGCCGTGCGCCTTGAGCCGGTCGCGCAGCCGGTTGAGCGCGTCCTCGTCCGGCAGGTGCAGCGACAGGTGGTCGAACTGCGCCGCCTTGGGGTAGGGCACGCCGGCGGGCTTGGCGAAGCTGTCGAGCGGCTGGTCGGTGTACTCGAAGAAGGCGACGGTGTTACCCGGCGCCACCTCGAAGAAGTAGTGCCTGAACGCGGGGATGGCAAGGGTGGTGACGAGGCGGGCGTCGAGCACGCCGTGCCAGAATCGCACGGTGGCGTCCATGTCCGCGGTCACCAGGGCGAGGTGGTGCACGCCGCGCCAGTGCACGGTGTCCGGGGTCGCAGCCATGCGTCAACCGTACGCCTTTCAACTACCTCTGGTAAGCCGTCAGCCCTTCACCGAGCCGGCGAAGCTGAAGGAACTGGCCAGGTATTTGTTGACGGCCACGTAGAGGACCACCGCCGGCGCCGTGTAGAGGATCGAGAAGGCGGCCAGCTGGCCGTAGGCCACCTGCCCGTACTGGGAGAAGAACGTGTAGACGGTGACCGCCGCCGGCTGTTTCTCCGGGGTGTCCAGCAGGACGAAGGGGGCGAAGAAGTTCCCCCACTGGCCGACGAAGACGAAGATGGCGACCACGGCTATCCCCGGGGCCATCAGCGGGCCCACCACCGTCGTCAGCGAGCGGAGCCAGCCGGCCCCGTCCACCCAGGCGGCCTCCTCCAGGTTCACCGGCACGCCGTCCATGAAGTTCTTCATCATCCAGATCGAGAACGGCAGCGAGCTCGCCGTCAGGAACAGCACCATGGCGGGCACGGAGCCGTACAGGTTGAAGCGGAAGAACATCGCGTAGACCGGCACGAGGATCGCCGTCACCGGCAGGCCCGTGGTGAACAGGAGGCTCAGCATGAAGTGGCGGCGGTAGCGGAGCTGGTAGCGCGACAGCGGGTACGCGGCCAGCCCCGCCACCAGGACCGTCAGCACCGCCGTGGAGCCCGAGATGACGATCGAGTTGATCAGGGGCAGGATGATCGTGTCCCAGGTCAGGACGGCCTTGAAGTTGTCCAGCGAGAAGGAGAGCGTCGGCTTGGCGGCCAGGCTCGCCTCGGACTGGACGGAGGCGAGCAGGACCCAGAGGAACGGGCCCAGGAAGGCCAGCGTGATCAGCGCCAGGGAGAGCAGGGCGGCGGCGCGGCCGGCGAGCCTCGTCATGCGTCCTCCACCTTGATCAGGCGCAGGTAGACCAGCGAGAACAGCGCGCCGATCACCAGCATGACCAGCGCGATCGCCGAGCCGTAGCCGATCTCGAAGTAGCGGAACGCCTGCTCGTACATGTACAGCGGCGTCGTCTGGCTGGCCGTGCCCGGGCCGCCACCCGTCAGGGCGTAGATGAGGCCGAAGCTGGCCAGGGTCTGCAGCGTGATCAGCATGAGGTTGGCCATGATGGAGCGGCGGATCAGCGGCAGCGTGATGTGCAGGAGCCGGCGGCCGGGGCCCGCGCCGTCCACGGCGGCGGCCTCCACCAGGTCGGCGGGCACCTCGGAGAGCGCGGCCGAGTAGACGAGCATGGAGAAGGCCGTGCCGCGCCAGATGTTCGCCAGGATCACCGCCAGCATCGGGGCCGTGTAGAGCCACTCCTGGGAGAGGCCCAGGACCCTGTTGAGGGTGCCCTCCTCGGCCAGGAACGAGAACCAGCAGGCCGCGGCCACGACCTCCGGCACCACCCAGGCGGCGATCACCACGCCGTTGACGACGCTGCGGGTCACCCGGCCGCGGCCGCGCTGGAGGAGCGCGATGATCAGGCCGAGGGTGTTCTGGCCGATGACCGCCGAGCCGATGACGAAGACGAACGTCAGGAGGAACGAGTTCAGGAAGTTCGGGTCGCCGAAGAGCTTGACGAAGTTGGCCACGCCGACGAACCGCGAGTGAACCGAGGCCGAGCCCGTCAACGTCTCGTTGGTGAAGGCTATGTAGACGCTCCACAGGATCGGCCCCGCCAGGAAGAGCGCGAGCAGGACCAGGGCGGGGCCCAGGGGCAGGAGCCAGCGCATGGCGTTCCGCCGTGACGAGCCGCGTACCGGGCGGCTCGTCACGGGCGGAGGTGGGGCGGTGGCGATCGTCATCGCGACATGACCTTGTCGGGTCCGCCGACCGCGGCCGGGAGCGCCTTGGCGTAGTTCGCGGTGGCCTCCTCAGGGGTCCGCGAGCCGGTCACGACCGCCTCCATGGCCTCCTGGACCTGGGTGGACACCTTCGGGTACACCTCGTACGCGGGCCGGTAGTGGGTGACGGAGGCCAGGTCGGTCCAGAACTTGACGCTCGGGTTGTCGGCGCTGTACTTCGGGTCGGCGGCCACGTCCTTGCGGGCGGCCAGGTCACCCGTGCCGACCGAGTACGCCATCGAGTTCTCCTTGTTCGTGGCCGTGGTGATGAAGTCGAACGCCTCCTGCTTGTGCTTGGTGTACGCGCTCATCGCCATGACCCAGCCGCCCGACATGCTGACCGCGCCCGGCGCCCCGCCGTTCTGCGTCGGCATGGGCGTCCAGCCGATCTTCTCCGTCCACTCGGGCCATGGCTTGGTCCCGGTGGGCCTCCAGGCCGAACTCGCCCAGGCCCCGTCGAGGGAGATGCCGAGCTTGGCCTCGGGGAACCACTCCATGGTCACCTTGTCGCCGAGCTTGGCGTTGTGGGCGTCGGCCTGCTTCGGGCCCAGCTCCTCCCGGAAGACGGTGTTGACGAAGGTCAGGGCGTCGGTGAAGTTCTTGCCGCCGGCCACCCACTTCTTCTGCGCGTCGTCGTACAGGGTGCCGCCCGGCGTGCCGTACAGGAGCATCTCGAAGCCCTGCATGGTCGCCGCCTCGCCGTGGATCTTGGTGGCGTACATGCTGAACGGGACGACGCCGGGCAGCTTCTGCTTGATCGTGCGGGCCGCCGTGAGCACGTCGTTCCAGGTCTTCGGCTCCCACGGGACCGGCAGGCCGGCCTTGGCGAAGACGTCCTTCTGGTACCAGAGGCCGCGCGTGTCCGTGCTGATCGGCACGCCGTAGATCTTGCCGTCGCCACCCTTGGCGGCCTGCTTGACCGAGTCGGGGAACTGGGTGCTCCAGTCGGGCCACTTGGCCAGGTAGTCGTCGAGCGGGGCCAGCTTGCCGGCGGCGACGTCCGCGTTGACCTGGAACGTGTCGTGGTAGTAGAGGTCCGGGGCCGAGTCGGGGGAGCGGTTGAGCAGCGCCAGCTTCGTGTAGTACGCCTCGTTGTTGCCCTGGACGGCCGTGAGCTTGATCTTGACGCCCGGGTGGGCGGACTCGTACTGCTGCTTCGCGGCGGCGAGCATCTTCTCCAGGTACGGCCACGTCGTCTCGACCTTGTAGAGGACCTCGAGTTCCTTGGCGCCTGAGGTGTTCTGCGGGGTGCCGCCGCCGCACCCGGCGACGGCGGTCAGGAGAAGGAAGAGAGAACCGGCCAGCGTACGTTTCATCACGCGCTCCCCGTGTTTCCTTGGGTTTGCGGAGAACGTAAATCTATTTGATTTACTAAGTCAACACTCTGTGGTGACATGGCTCACATGCGACTGGGCACGAACCTGCCCAAGGTGGGGAGCTACAACCGGGCCGTGGTCCTGGAGGCGATCCAGGCGTCCGACGGCATCAGCAGGGTGCAGATCGCCGCCCGCACCCGGCTGACCGCGCAGACCGTGTCCGTGATCGTGCGCCGGCTGCTGGAGGAGGGGCTCGTCGTCGAGGACGGGTCGGTGCCGTCGGGCGGGGGCAAGCCGCGCACGATCCTGCGGGTTGACCCGGACGCCGGCTACGCGATCGGGGTGCACTTCGACCCCGAGGAGATCTCGTGCGTGCTGGCCGATCTGGCCGGGCGGCCGGTCGAGCGGCTGCGCCGGCCCGTACGGCCCGGCCTGGAGCCCGAGGCGGTGATCCGGCAGATGGCCAGGGCCGCGCGGCGGATCCTGCGGGAGGCGGGGGTGGCGGACGGCAAGGTACTCGGGGTGGGGCTGGCCTGTCCGGGGCCGCTGGACGGGGACGGGGTGATGGTCTCGCCGCCCAGGCTGCCCGCGTGGGACCAGGTGCCGATCAAGGCGCTGCTGCACGAGCACACGCGGTTCCCGGTGACCGTGGACAACGACGCCACCGCCGCGGCGATCGGGGAGCGGTGGGCCGGGATCGCGCGGACCACGCCGAGCTTCGCCTACCTGTACCTGGGGACGGGCATCGGTGGCGGGATATTTCTGGATAACCAGGTATATCGTGGGCGGTCGCTGAACGCGGCCGAGTTCGGGCACATCACGCTCGAGCCCGACGGGCCCGAGTGCTACTGCGGCAACCGCGGCTGCGTGGAGGCGGTCTGCTGCCCGAGCGCCATCGAGGCCGCCATGGGCGGGCGCGTCTCCCACAAGGCCGTCTGCGCGGCCGCCGCCAAGGGGGAGCCCGAGGCGCGGCGGGTGATCGAACGGGTGGCGGAGCGGCTGGCCGACGCCGCCGTGAGCGTGGTGAACATGCTGGACATCGACCTGCTCGTACTCGGCGGGCCCGCGCTCAGGGAGGTGGGGGAGCTCTACCGCGAGGTCATCGCGCGGGCCGTGTCGACCAGGACGCTGGCCAGGCGGCTGCACGCCGTCCGCGTGGAGACCTCGCCGATCGCGGCCGACGCCGCCGCGATCGGCGCGGCCTCACTGGTCTTCCACGCCACGTACGCGCCCCGCCTGGGCGCCCTCCTCAGCGACTAGGCCCGCTTCAACCGGAGCGTGACCAGCTCGAACGGGCGCAGCGACATCGACAGCCCCTGCCCCGGCGCGCCCGTGGGGCGCTCCAGCAGGTCGGTGGCGACGACCTCGGCGACGGGGAAGCCCGGCGTCAGCGTGGCGCGGGCCCGGCCGCCCCTCGACTCGTGGAAGCGTACGATCACGTCGCCGCTCCCGTCGTCGGCCAGCTTGACGGCGGTCACCACGACGGCGTCGTCGTCCACCGTGACCAGCGGCTCCACCTCCGCCGCCGCGCCGGCCACCAGGCGCTCGGGCAGGTTGACGAAGTAGCCCTCGCGCACCGCGTCGCCGATCGTCGCACCCGGCACCAGCGCGTGCCGGAAGCGGTGCACGCCCTGGTCGGTCTCCGGGTCGGGGAAGCGCGGGGCCCGCAGCAGCGAGACGCGCACGGTGGTGGTCGTGCCCGAGTCCGGGCGGACGGCCCGGGTGACGTCGTGGCCGTACGTCGAGTCGTTGACCAGCGCGACGCCCCAGCCCGGCTCCTCCACGTGCACGAAGCGGTGGTTGCACGCCTCGAACTTGGCCGCCTCCCAGCTCGTGTTGGTGTGCGTGGCGCGGTAGGCGTGGCCGTACTGGCTCTCGGAGGCGTACCGGTCGGCGCGCACGTCCAGCGGGAACGCCAGCTTGAGGAACTTCTCCGTCTCGTGCCAGTCGACCTCGGTGAGGATGTCGAGCCGCCCGCCGGCCAGCGTGAGCACCTGCGTCACCGTGGAGGACCCGAACGAGCGCCGGACCCGGACCCCGTCGCCGTCGAGGCTCACCTCGTCGGCGTCCACGAGGTCGGTGACCGTGTTGCGGTAGAACTCGTCCACGTCCCAGGCATCCCACTTGTTGGGGAAGTCGGGGTGGAGCTGGAGGAGGTTCGCCGCCTGGCCGGGCGGGACGGTCTCCCGGCCCGCTGTCAGATCGCGGGCGGACACGACCAGGCCGCGGGCGTCGATCTCCACCCTGAGCAGGTCGTTCTCCAGGACGAAACCGCCGCCGTCGCGCTCGCGCGTCTCCGTCCACCGCGCGCCGGAGACGGCCCGGGCGCCTCCGGCCGGCACGCCGTGGCGGGTGTGCGGGGCGCCGTTGAAGACCACCCCGCGCTCGCCGTCGCCGGCCAGGGCGCGCTGCGCGGTGTCGATGATCTCGTTCAGCTCCGCGGCCACCGCCTCGTACGTCCGGCGCGCCTCCCGGTGCACCCACGCGATCGACGAGCCCGGCAGGATGTCGTGGAACTGGTGCAGCAGCACCGTCTTCCAGATCCGGTCGAGCCGCTCGTACGGGTACGAGGCCCCGGCGCGCACGGCCGCGGTCGCCGCCCACAGCTCGGCCTCCCGCAGCAGCGACTCGCTGCGCCGGTTGCCCTGCTTGGTCTTGGCCTGGCTGGTGAGCGTGGCGCGGTGCAGCTCGAGGTAGAGCTCGCCCACCCAGACCGGCGGGTTCGGATACTCGGCCTCGGCCTTGGCGAAGAAGTGGGCGGGCGGCTCCCACGTGACGGCGGGCGAGCCCTCCAGGTCGCGCACCCTGGCCGCCTTGGCGACCATCTCGCGCGTCGTGCCGCCGCCCCCGTCGCCCCACCCCGTCGGCGCGAGCGAGTGCCGCGCGACGCCCTTGTCCTTGAAGTTGCGGGCCGCGTGTGCCAGCTCGCGGCCGGTCATCGAGCAGTTGTAGGTGTCCACCGGCGGGAAGTGCGTGAAGATCCGCGTCCCGTCGATGCCCTCCCACAGGAACGTGTGGTGCGGGAACGTGTTCGTCTGGCTCCACGAGATCTTCTGCGTGAGCAGCCGCTTCGACCCGGCCGCCTTGATGATCTGCGGCAGCCCCGCCGCGAACCCGAACGTGTCCGGCAGCCACACCTCCTCGTTGTCGATGCCGAACTCGTCGATGAAGAACCGCTTGCCGTGCACGAACTGCCGGGCCATCGCCTCGGAGCCGGGCATGTTCGTGTCGGACTCCACCCACATGCCGCCCGTCGGGACGAACCGGCCCGCGGCCACCGCCTTGGTCACCTTCGCCCACACCTCGGGGCGGTGCTCCTTGATCCACGCCCACTGCTGCGCCTGCGACATGGCGAAGACGAAGTCCGGCTCGTCCTCCAGCAGGGCGGTCATGTTCGAGGCGGTGCGGGCCACCTTGCGCACGGTCTCGCGCAGCGGCCACAGCCAGGCCGAGTCGATGTGCGCGTGGCCGACGGCGCTGATCCGGTGCGCCGAGGGCACCGCCGGGGACGACAGCACGCCGGTCAGCTCGGCCCGGGCGGCGGCCGCCGTGCCGTTGACGTCCTGGAGATCGACGGCGTCCAGCGCCCGCTCCAGGGCCCGCAGCAGCTCCCAGCGGCGGGTGCCGTCGGCGGGCAGCTCCAGCATCAGCTCGCCGAGCACCTCCAGGTCCATCACGAGCTGCCACACGGTCTCGTCGAAGACGGCCAGGTCCATGCGGGCCAGCCGGTACAGCGGGTCGCCGCCGGCCGTCTCCCTGTCGCCCAGGTGCGTCGGCCGGAAGGGCGGGTAGCCGAGGATGACGGGGTTGGAGGCGGCCTCGACGTGCAGGCGCACCCGCTCGCCGCCCTCGACGGGGGAGCCGATGCGTACCCACTGGTTGCGGGGGTTGAGGCCCTTCACCGGGGAGCCGTCGGGGCGGTAGACCAGGCCCTCGCTCTGGAAGCCCGGCATGTTCTCGTTGAAGCCCAGGTCGAGGATGGCCTCCACGGTCCTGCCCGCCCATTCGGCGGGCACCGTGCCGGTGACCGTGAACCAGCTCGTGCCCCAAGGAGCGCCCCACGCGGTGCCGGTCGCGATCGGCTCGGGCGTCGCCGCCAGCCCCTCCGCGACCGGTACGGGCTCGCCCGGCGCGTGCCAGACCGCCACCTCCAGCGGGACGGACTCGGGATACACGGCCGGGCGGATGCGCTCGTCCAGCACCCGCTGCAGGCGGGCCTCGACCAGGTTGCGGTCATCATGCATGTCAGGCGGCTCCCCACGGAAAGGCGACAGATCAGCCTTTAGCACGTTAAGCAACTTGATCGCGCCCGGCAATGCACGAACCCCATCACCTCAGCGCGGGCCGCCGCACGCCGTTGCGGCGTGGCCGGGCTTCCTCGATCTCTCCCCTCTCCATAAGACCCCGGCCGGGGATCCCTTGGGTGCGCCATCGGGTGGCGGCAGCGCGGGAGAACGGTGGCGGATTCCCGACAAGTCGGGATCTGGCCACACCAACCTCATAGACAACGTCCATCCGGATGACTACTAATTCGGTATTCGTGCTTACCGATTCTCTGGAGGTCGTCCATGGGACGATGGCGGGTTGCGGCCGTCTCCATGGTCATGGTCGCATCGTTATTCTCGGCACCCGGCGCGCACGCCGGCACCGAGGCGGCCGGCCCGCCGATGGCGTTCACGAGCGCCCCGGCCGGCGAGATCACGCTGATCACCGGTGACCAGGTGCAGGTGCGGGCCGTGGACGGCGAGCACCGCGCGGTGACGGTCACCCCCGCGCCGCGGGCGGACGGCTCCGTGCCGACGTTCCAGGTGCTGGAGACGGACACCGGCGTGACCGTCGTCCCCGACGACGTCGCCGCCCTGGTCCCCGACCGGCTCGACACCGCGCTGTTCAACGTGACCGAGCTGGCCGAGCAGGGCTACGCGGGCGGCGCCATCCCGCTCATCCTCACCTACGAGGGCAACGCCACCAAGGCCGCCATCCCCGCTGTCAAGCAGGCCCGCACGCTGGAGAGCATCGGCGGCGCGGGCGTGTCGGTGGCCACCCGGGACGCCGCGGCGTTCGGGGCCGAGCTGGCCAAGCTGGCCACCCCGAGCCTGCGGGCGGCGGGCCCGCTGGCGGGCGTGCGGAAGATCTGGCTCGACCGCAAGGTGAAGCCGGACCTGGAGCAGAGCGTGCCGCAGATCGGCGCCCCCGAGGCGTGGGCGGCCGGGTACGACGGCACCGGCACGACCGTGGCCGTCCTCGACACCGGCGTGGACGCCGCGCACGCCGACCTGGCGGGCAAGGTCGCCGACCAGCGCGACTTCACCGGCCAGAGCGTCGCCGGCGACCCCCACGGGCACGGCACCCACGTCGCCAGCACCATCGCGGGCACGGGCGCGGGCGGCGTCGCCAAGGGTGTCGCGCCCGGCGCGCGGCTGCTCAACGGCCGCGTGCTCGACGCCGACGGCTACGGCCAGCTGTCGTGGATCATCGACGGCATGGAATGGGCGGCCGGCGAGAAGCACGCCGAGGTCGTCAACATGAGCCTGGGCGGCCGCGAGCCCGGCGGCCCGCTCACCGCGGCGGTGACGCAGCTCAGCAAGCAGTACGGCACGCTGTTCGTGGTGGCCGCCGGCAACGACGGCTGCGACGGATGCGTGGGTGCCCCGGGCGACGCCCCCGAGGCGCTGACCGTCGGCGCGGTGGACAAGCGCGACGCGCTGGCGCCGTTCTCCAGCAGGGGCCCGATCACGGCCGACCAGTCGGTCAAGCCCGACGTCACCGCTCCCGGCGTGGACATCACCGCCGCCAAGGCGGGCGGCGGCACCCTCACGCTGTCCGGCACCTCGATGGCGACCCCGCACGTCGCGGGCGCGGCGGCGCTGCTGCGCCAGGCCCGCCCGGGGATCGCCGGCAACGAGCTGAAGTCGCTGCTCATGGCCAGTGCCAGGCCCGGCCAGGACATCTCCGTGGACGAGCAGGGCGCGGGCCGCATCGACGTGGCCGCCGCGCTCAAGGGCTCGGTCGTGGCCTCGACGGGCTCGGCGAGCTTCGGCAAGCTCACCACCGGCGAGCGGAAGAGCCTCACCGTGGGCTACCACAACCTCGGCCGGACGCCCGCCGAGCTGGACCTGTCGGCCGGCGACGCGTTCACCGTCGAGCCGCCCGAGCTCACCGTGCCCGCCGGCGGGAAGGCCGAGGTGACGGTCACGGCCAAGGCGGCCGAGAGCGGGCTGGTGCGCCAGGAGCTGACGGCCGCCGTCGCGGGCGGCAGCCCGGTCCGCACGCTGCTGACCGCCAGTGTCGACGACAAGCGCGTCGAGCTGCGCGTACGCGGCATCGCCCGCGACGGCCGCCCCGGCCGCGGCGGTTTCACCGTCCTCAACCTGGACGAAGGCACCCTGGTCGGCCGCCTGCTCCCCGGCGACCCCTCCCAGCCCTGCACCGACCAGAAGTACGGCGCCGGCACCTGCCTGCTGGTCAAGCCCGGCACCTACTCCGTGCTCGGCCACATCTTCACGATGCCCGCCACGCAGGACAGCACCGCCGGCGGCAAGCCGCTCAACGAGAGCCTGCTCGGCGACCCGGAAATGAAGATCACGGAGAACACCGAGGTCGTGCTGGACGCCCGCAAGGCGGTCGAGGTGAAGGTCGAGACGCCCGACCACCGGACCAAGCGGAACACCGGCGCCGCCGGAGCCCTCATGTGGTACCGCTCCGGCGAGCAGGGCACCGCGCTGCGCGGCGGCACCACGATCTCGCCCGGCGCGCAGATCGAGGAGCGGCTGTTCGTCCAGCCCACCAGGAAGGTCACCAAGGGCACCTTCACCGTCGCCACCCGCTGGCGGCTGGCGGCCCCCGAGATCGAGCTGTCCACGCCGGGCCTGGACCTGGAGCCGCAGTACGTCGACCCGGTCCAGTTCAGCGACTTCTCCACCGAGTACCCGCGCCTGGACGGCACCCAGCTGCTCATGGCCGTGGACGCGGGGCGGGGCAGCGCCGAGGAGATCAAGGCCCGCGACCTGCGCGGGAAGCTCGCCGTGATCCGCCGCACGGACGGCGTGCCCGTCTCCACCCAGTCCAACGCCGCCGCGGCGGCCGGGGCCAAGATGGTCGCCGTCTACAGCGACCGGCCGGGGGCCGACGTCACCACCGGCGGCAACATGGTGAAGCTCGCCGTCCCGACCGTGCGCCTCACGCACGAGGAGGGGCTCAAGCTGGTCGCGCGCCTGCGGCACCTGCCCGTGCCGATCCTCGCCAAGGGCATCGTCGCCAGCCCGTACGTCTACGACCTCTACCTGCGCGAGAAGGGCCGCGTGCGCGACTCGCTCACGTACGTGGTCAGGTCGAGGTCGCTGGCCAGGATCGAGACCGGCTACCACAGCCAGCTGGCCGACGACGTGACGATGAACGAGGCCAGGTTCGTCTTCGAGCCGTGGGACACCTCGTCCATCTCCACGAACCTCCCCCTGGCCAAGACGCCGCGCACCCGTACCGACTACGTCACCCCCGACCCCGAGCTGAAGTGGAGCTCGTCGGCGGGCAGCCCGGAGCGGTCCTACAACAACATGTGGCCGCACCCGGACATGCCGCGCGTGCTGATGTCGTCGCCGGAGTTCCGCCCCTACGAGGTGGGGGAGCGGGTCGGCCGGACGCTGTTCAAGCAGCCGGTGATGCCCGGCATCAACCCGCGCAACCCGCTGCGCCGGGACGGCGACCGGCTGCGCATCTCGATGCAGGGCTTCGTGGACGCCGACCGCAACTACGGCGACGGGTACACCAGCATGTTCGAGCACGGCCTGAAGAGCGACTTCCGGCTCTACCAGGGTGACAAGCTGCTGCTGCAGACGAACTACCTGCCCTCGGGGTCGGGCGTGCTCCCGCCGGAGCAGGCCACGTACCGGATCGAGTACGACCTCGCCAACGAGGCCGCGTGGGCGAAGCTGTCCACCCGCACGAGGGCGGTGTGGACGTTCGGCTCGGAGCGGACCACGGCGACGACGGTGATCCCGCTGCTGCTGGCCTCGTTCGACGCGCCCGTGGACCTGAAGAACCAGGCCAGGTCGCACCGGCTCGGCCTGTCGCTCTACCACCAGGAGGGCGCGCCGCAGAGCGCGGTCAAGGACGTCTCGCTGGAGGTGTCGTACGACGACGGCGCCACCTGGAAGCCGGCCCGCCTGCGTGACAAGGGCGAGCGGAGTTACGAGACGACGCTCGACCGCTCGCCGTCCGGCTTCGTCTCGCTGCGGCTGAAGGCCTCCGACGTCAACGGCAACACCCTGTCGCAGGAGGTGATCCGCGCCTACGCGGTGCGCTGAACGCCGTGCAGGAGGGTGTCGATCACCCTCGTTGCCAGCGCGTCCGGATCGGAGCCTGGGGGAGAGCCGTGCGCGGCCTCCCCCAGCAGCGCGAGATAGACCTGCCGGGCCCAGACGATGTCGGCGCCGGGGCCCAGCAGCTTCCCGAACACCGCCTCGCACAGGTCCATCACCTCGGACTGCACCGCCTGCGCCTCCTTGCTGAGCGGCACCGGGCGGGCCAGCGTGAACCGCCAGCCGAGCTTGATCTGCAGGATGTTGGCCGTGGCCTGATGGAGCGCCACCTGGGCGGGCGCGGTGTGCGGGCGGGCGGCGTGCACGGCGTCCTGGATCTCCCGCCACGCGGCCACCTCCATGGCCTCGATCAGCGCCTCACGGCTGGCGAACCTGCGGTGGACGGTGGCCCTGGCCACCCCCGCCGCCTCGGCGACCTGCTCCATCGTGGCCACCGGATTGGCGCTGAGCACGTCTTCCGCCGCCGCCATGATCGCGCGCATGCTGCGCTCGGCGTCGGCCCGCAGTCTTCCCATGAAGGAGACGGTACAGCCTAAAAGTGAGACGAAATGGCGCAGTTCTAATAGAACGTGCTACTTTCCAACTCATGACTTACGCACTTGTCACCGGAGCCTCCTCCGGGATCGGCGCCGAGTTCGCGCGTCAGCTGGCTGCCCGAGGGCACGACCTGGTGCTGGTCGCCAGGTCCGGCCCCACGCTGGAAACCCTCGCCGCCTCGCTGCGCCAGGCCCACGGGGTGCGGGCCGAGGTGCTCGTCCAGGACCTGTCCGCCCCCGACGCGGCCACGCGGGTCGCCGAAGAGGTGGCCGCCCGCGGGATCGCCGTCGAACTGCTCGTCAACAACGCCGGCTTCGGCACGGCCGGGCACTTCGCGCAGATCGCGCCGGAGCGCGAGCACGACGAGCTCATGGTCAACGTCGTCGCGCTGGTGGGGCTGACGCACGCGTTCCTGCCGGGCATGCTCGCCCGGGGCTCCGGCGGCGTGGTGAACGTGGGCTCCACGGCCGGCTTCAACGTCGCCCCGTACTTCGCGACCTACGCCTCGTCCAAGACGTTCGTGCTCAACTTCAGCCTCGCGCTCTGGAGCGAGCTGCGCGGCACCGGCGTGAAGGTGCTGGCGGTCGCGCCGGGGCCGGTCGAGACCCCGTTCTTCGACCGGATCGGCACCAGGGAGGCGGCCATCGGCGCCAAGCTCGCCACTCCCGAGCTGGTCGTCACGACCGCCCTGCGCGCGTTCGACCGCGACCGCGGGTACGTGGTGCCCGGCCGCGGCAACCTGGGCCTGGCCCACCTGATGCCCCGCCGCCCGCGCAAGCTCCTGGCCCTCATCGGCCGCCGCGTCACCCGCCAGGTCGCCGACGCCCTCACGCCCTCCCCGGGACATGGCTGAGGCGCGCGGCGAGCACGGGCAGCCCTACCGGAAGCCGCGGTCCGCGCGGTCGCGCCGGAAGGCGTCCAGGCGGTCGAAGTCCAGGTCGTGGGCCGAGACCGGGTCGTCGCCCGTGCCGGTGAAGAAGCCGGCGCGGGTCCGCGGGCAGGGGTTGGCGAACCCGGCGACGCCCGCGCAGGGATGCCCGTGGTAGGTGGTCTCGTGGTGCCAGTCGCTGACCGCCACGTACGTCATGAACTCGTACGCCCGCGCCACGGTCATGTGCTGCCACAGCTCGCGCGCCGGGGCGGGGCCGTCCCAGCGGGTGATCGAGAAGGCCGGCACCAGCACCGCGTCGAGGCCGTCGCGCCCGGCCAGGCTGGCCGAGTACCACAGGTCGGCGCAGAGCAGGACGTGCAGGCGGCGGCCGTTCAGCTCGAAGCCCGCGCTCGGGAGGCCGGGGACCACGCCCGAGCGCAGCTCGACGTCGTAGGGGTGGACCTTGTCGTACTCCGTCAGCAGCTCGCCCCCGGCGTCGAACACGGCGCCCCGGTTGACCGGGCCGTCGTAGTGGGACCCGCCGACGACCGCCATCCCCGCCCCCTTGGCCAGGGCGCGCACCCTGGCCAGGTATTCGGCACGGGGCAGGCTGGCGCCGGCCAGCTCGGGCAGGAGCACCACGTCGCCCGAGCGGGCGGTGACGAGCTCCTCGATCGCGTCGAAGTTGGCGTGGCCGTCGGGAGACCAGTGAGGGGGCTGAACCAGGAGGATCTTCACCCCTCCACTGTGACGGGTGAGGGGCCTACTGCGGCTGATGTACGCGTATAACGGACATGTCCTCTACGTGTACGGGCTCGCGGCAGTGCGCGCACACCATGAGCGGCTCCAGCGGCTCTCCGCAGCTGTGCCGCCACACCGTCGGCGGCTCTCCCTTCGTGACATACCGGTCGCCCCAGTCCATGAGCGACAGCAGCACCGAGTGCAGCGCCCGCCCCGCCTCGGTCAGCACGTACTCGTAGCGCGGCGGATGCGACTCGTACAGCTCGCGCTCCAGCAGCCCGACCTCCTCCAGCTTGCGCAGCCTGGTGGTGAGGATGTCGCGGCTGGCGCCGGTGTTGCGGGCGATCTGGTCGAAGCGGCGCACGCCCAGCAGGACCTCCCGCATGGCCAGCAGGCTCCAGCGCTCGCCGACGACCGTCAGCGCGTTGGCGATCGAGCATTCCCTGGGCATGCTCACCTCCGAGAGAGTCCGAATTTCCAACCTACCTGTTGCCGGGGATCGCCGCGAGCAGCTCGCGGGTGTAGTCCGCGGACGGGCGGTCGAAGACGTCCTCGGCGGTGCCGCTCTCCACGATCCGCCCGCCGCTCATGACGTGCACCTCGTGCGAGATCATCCGTACGACGGCCAGGTCGTGGCTGATGAACAGGTAGCTCAGCCCGAGCTCGCGCTGCAGCCCGGCGAGCAGCTCCAGGATCTGCGCCTGCACCAGCACGTCGAGCGCCGAGACGGCCTCGTCCAGCACGACCAGCTCGGGCGAGAGCGCCAGCGCCCGGGCGATGGCCACCCGCTGGCGCTGGCCGCCGGACAGCTCGTGCGGCAGCCGGTCGGCCATGGACGCGGGCAGCGACACCTTCTCCAGCAGTTCGGCCGCGGCCTTCCGGCGCTCGGCCGCGGTGCCGACGCGGTGCACGCGCAGCGGCTCGGCGATGGACTTCCCGACCGGGTAGCGGGGGTCGAGCGAGGCGTACGGGTTCTGGAACACCGGCTGGACCCGCCGCCGGAAGGCGAACAGCTCCCGCCTGCCGAGCGCCGCCAGGTCCGTGCCGTCGAAGCGGATGCTGCCGGAGGTGAGGTCGTCGAGGCCGAGCAGCAGGTTCGCGGTGGTCGACTTGCCCGAGCCCGACTCGCCCACGATCGAGACGGTACGGCCCTTCGGGATCCGGAACGAGACCCCGTCCACCGCGGTCAGCTCCTCGCCCGTGCCCCTGATCGGGAACACCTTGCGCAGGCCCTCGACCACCACCAGGTCCTCGCTCTCCTGAGAAGGCTCCGCCACGCGGACCGACGACAGGCTCGGCACGGCGTTCAGCAGCCGCCTGGTGTACTCGTGCGCGGGGTCGGCGAGGATCTCCGCCGCCCGCCCGGTCTCGACGATCCGGCCGTCGTGCATGACGGCCACCATGTCGGCCCGCTCCGCCGCCAGCGCCAGGTCGTGCGTGATGAGCAGGACGGCCGTGCCCATCTCGGCGGTGAGCTGTTCGAGCTGGTCGAGGATGCGCCGCTGCACGGTCACGTCCAGCGCGGAGGTGGGCTCGTCGGCGATGAGCAGCTTCGGCCGGCAGGCCAGCCCCATGGCGATCAGCGCGCGCTGGCGCATGCCGCCGGAGAACTCGTGCGGATACTGGCCGATCCGGCGGGCCGGGTCGGGGATGCCGACGAGGTCCAGCAGTTCGAGCACGCGGGCCCGGGCCGACTTGCCGGTGGCCACGCCGTGGACCTCGAGCGCCTCGGCGATCTGGTCGCCGACGCGCATGAGCGGGTTGAGGTTCGACATGGGGTCCTGGGGGACCAGGCCGATGCCCGCGCCGCGGATCGCGGTCATCTCGCGCCCGGAGAGCCCGGTCAGGTCGCGGCCGTCGAACATGATCCGGCCGCCGGTGATGCGGCCGTTGTCCGGCAGCAGCCGGTTGACGGCGGCGGCCGTGGTGGACTTGCCGGAGCCCGACTCGCCGACCACCGCGACGGTCTGGCCGGGCAGGATCTCCATCGAGACGCCCTTGACGACGGTGACGTCCTGCCTGCGGGTGCGGAAGGCGACCGAGAGGTCACGGATCTCCAGGAGGGGGGTCATGCGGTCCTCGATCGTTGCGTGATGGTCTGCAGCAGGCCGCCCCAGAGGGCGTCGGTGGGGGTGGGGTCGCCCTCGACGAGCAGGCGGTTGCTCGCCAGGGCCAGGGCGATGTCGCGGCCGGGCACGAAGCCGACCGCGCAGCCGACGTAGCCGGGGTGGCCGAGCACGGTGACGGTCTCGTCCCACAGCTGCAGCTCGTACGTGCGGAACCCCAGGGCCTGCCCGGCGTCGGGGCCGGGGGTGAAGAACTCCTCGGCCACCTCGGGCCGCCACAGCCGGTCGTGCTCCTGGTACCGGGACATCGCCAGGCCGTAGGCGAGCAGGTCCGGCACGGTCGAGAACAGCCCGGCGTGCCCCGCGACCCCGCCGAAGGCGTGATGGGCGTTGCCGTCGGCGACCTCGCCGAGCACCGGCCCGCGCCGCCAGCGCGCGAAGTCGGAGCTGCGGTACGGCACGGGATACGGCCGGCCGGTGTCGAGCATGACCATCTCGATCCGGTCGTCCAGGGCGCTCATGGCCACCTCGGGGCCGACCGGGCGGCCGTACCCGGTCGAGCCGAGGCCGAGCGGCTCGGTGACCAGCTCGGTCACGGCCTGGTCCAGGCTCAGGCCGGTGACGGTCTCGACGATCCGGCCGAGCAGGACGAAGCCGAGGTCGGAGTAGTGGCGGGCGCGGCCGGGGCGGTAGCGCGGGGGCGGCGGCGCCGGCTGGATGTAGAGCGGCCACCACTCCCACAGCCCGCCGCGGTGCAGCAGCAGGTCCCGCACGGTGATCGCCTCGTACGAGTGGGCGAGGTACGCGCTCAGCGGCGCGTCCAGGTCCACCAGCCGGTCGGACACCAGCCGGATGAGCGCCGTCGTGGTGGCCACGACCTTCGTGACCGAGGCGAGGTCGTGGCAGGTGTCCAGCGTCATCGGCGCGTCGCCGACGAGCCGGCCGTCCTCCCGGCGCACGCTCCGGTGACCGGCGCACTCGGCGAGGTCGAACCACGGCGTCCGCGCGGCCATGACCACGCCCGCGGGGGCGCTTACCGGGACACCGTGGTCAGGAGAGCTCATCGCGTGAGCACCAGCGAGCTCGGCGGCTCGGCGACCGGCGCCGGCAGCGCGAGCGGCCCCGCGCCGGGCGTCAGCGTGCCGAGGATGCGGGCCTCCCGGGCGCCCGTCCCGCCCGGCGCCGTGCCGGGCAGGCCGTGCGCGGTCAGCCAGCCGATCAGCGCGAACGCGATGGCCTCCTTGTCGTCGGACGGGGCCCCGTAGTCGTCGGACGGCGCCACGTCCACGCCGGGCAGCGCGGCCCGCAGCCCGTCCATGAGCACGGGGTTGCGGCAGCCGCCGCCGGAGACGACCAGCGCGCCCACCCCGGCGGCCCGCACGTCCCGGGCCACCGTCCGGACGGTCAGCTCGGTGAGCGTCGCCACCAGGTCGGCGTCCCCGGGCGCGCCTCCCGCCCTGGCCAGGGCGGCCTCCACGTACCCGAGGTGGAACAGCTCCTTGCCGGTGCTCTTGGGGGCCGCCAGCGCGTAGTACGGCTCGTCCAGCAGCACCTCCAGCAGCCGCTCGTCCACCCGGCCCGAGGCCGCGATCCGCCCGTCCGCGTCGAAGCCCCGCTCGTTCAGCCCGCTGCTCGTGACCACCGCGTCGATCAGCGCGTTCGCGGGCCCGATGTCGTAGGCGTACAGCTCGCCGCCGCGCACCACGGTCATGTTCGCGATGCCGCCCAGGTTGAGCGCCGCCGCCCCGCCCTCGTGGGCCCGCAGCAGCAGCCCGTCCAGCACCGACACCAGCGGCGCCCCGTGCCCGCCCGCCGTGATGTCCCGGACGCGTACGTCCGACAGCACCGGGACGCCGGTCCGCTCGGCGATCCACGCGGGCTGGCCGATCTGCAGCGTGCCGAGCGCGTGCGTGCCCTCCACCCAGTGGAACACCGTCTGCCCGTGCGAGACGATCAGGTCGACGGGCCCGCCCAGCGCGATCGCCGACGCCGCGGCCCCGGCGAAGCTCTGCCCGATGAGCGTGTCGAGCACGCACACCTCGGCCAGCGTCGTCTCGGCCGGCGGCAGCGCCGCGATCAGCCGGGCCCGCAGCTCCGCCGGGTACGGCGTGCTCGCCGTGTGACCCACCCGGCCTTCGAGCAGGCCGCCGACGAGCTCGAAGTCCACCACGGCCACGTCGATCCCGTCGTGCGACGTGCCGGAGATCATCCCAAGAATTCTCATCGTCTTCCTCGCGGGTCGAAGGTGTCACGCAGACCGTCGCCGAGCAGGTTGAGGCCCACCACCAGCAGCACGACGAGCGCGCCCGGCGCGATCAGCGTCCACGGTGCCACGAAGACCAGGCTGCGCGCCTCGAAGATCATCGAGCCCAGCGACGGCGCGGGCGGCGGCGTGCCCAGGCCCAGGAAGCTCAGCGACGCCTCGGTCAGCACCGCCCACGACAGCGACAGGGCGACCTGGACGATGACGATCGAGGTGATGTTCGGCAGGACGTGCCGGAGCATGATCTGCCAGCGGCTCATGCCGGTCGAGACGGCCGCCTTCACGTACTCGATCTCCCTGAGCGACAGCACCGGGCCCCGGGTGACGCGGACGAAGATGGGCACGTACACGATGGCGATGGCCACGGCGATCGTGAACCAGTTCCGGTCCAGCACCGACGCCAGCGACAGCGCCAGCAGCAGCGGCGGGAACGCGAACAGCACGTTCGTGACCCCGCCGATCGCGCCGTCGGCGACGCCGCGGTAGAAGCCGGACACGAGCCCGCCCAGCGTGCCTGCCACGGTCGCGAACACCACGGCGACGACCGCGATGAGCGCCGAGTTGCCGACCCCGGCCGCCACCCGGGAGAACACGTCCCGGCCGAACTGGTCGGTGCCGAACAGGTGCGCGCCGGACGGCGCCCCGAACCGGGAGGGCGGGTGCTGCGCGACCGGGTCGTACGGCAGCAGCCCGGCGTACGACAGCGCCGCCACGATCGCCAGCAGCACGAGGATCACCGACCCCGCCACCAGGGCGGGACTCCTCCTCACGAGGCCCTCACCCTCGGGTCGATGACCCGGTAGAGCGCATCCGTCAGCAGGTTGACCAGCACGAACGCCAGCGCGATCACCAAGACCGTGCTCTGCACGACCGCGTACTCCTTCTGCTGGATGCCCAGCAGCACCTGCCGGCCGACGCCCGGCACGGAGAAGATCTGCTCCACCACGACCGCGCCGCCGAGCAGGTAGCCGAACTGCAGGCCGGTCATGGTCACGATCGGCACGAGCGCGTTGCCGAGCACGTGCCTGACCTGCAGCCGCCGCTCCGGAACGCCCTTGGCGCGGGCGGTGCGGACGAAGTCGTCCGAGCGCACCTCCAGCACCGCCGTGCGGGTGGTGCGCAGGATCGGCGCCGCGATGCCGAAGCCGAGCACCAGCGCCGGCAGGAACATCTGCTGCAGGTTGAGCAGCGGATCGTCGAAGAGCATGGCGAAGCCCTGCCCGTTGGGGTTGAAGCCGAACGACGCCGCGAAGATCGACAGCAGCGCCGTGGCCAGCAGGAACGCCGGGACCGACAGCCCCGCCAGGCTCACCAGCTGGCCGAGGGCGTCCCTGGGGGAGTTGGCCCTGGAGGCCGCCAGCATGCCCAGCGGCACCCCGATCAGCAGCGCCAGCACGATCGAGAGCACCGCCAGCTCGAACGTCACCGGCAGCGAGTGCAGGGTCAGGTCGAGCACGCTCTGCTGCTGGCGGGCCGAGTAGCCGAAGTTCCCCGTGAACATGTTGCCCAGCCACGAGAAGAACTGCGCGATCAGCGGCTGGTCGAGCCCGTAGTACTGCTCCAGGGCCTGCCGCTGGGCGGGCGTGAGCGCGGCGGCCTCGGTGCCGAGCCCCGCCGTGATCCGGTCGCCGGGGATCGCCCGCAGCATGACGAACACCAGCACGGCCACCCCGAACAGGGTGCCCACCGTGCTGATGACGCGGTTGCGCATACGTCTCATCAGCTGACGGAGGTGGTCCGCAGATACTGCAGCGAGCCGCTGGCCATCGGCACGAAGCCCTGCACACCGGAGGCCGTGGCGGTGTAGGTGTAGCCGGAGAACAGCCAGATCCAGGGGGCGTTCTCCTCCAGCTTCGCCGAGACCTGCTCGTAGATCGCCTTGCGGGCGGCCTGGTCGGTCGTCGCCTTGCCCTCGGCGAACAGCTTGTCCATCTCGGGCGAGCTGTAGCCGGCGACCTTGTTCAGGTTGCCCTTGCTGGTGAAGTAGCGGCCGTAGGAGCCGTCCGGGTCGGGGCGGCCGCCGTTGAGCGCCACGGCCGCGTCGAAGTCGGCGGCCACCCAGCGGTCCACGAACGCGCCGGACTCCAGCACCTCCAGCTCGAGGTTGATCTTGGCCTCGGCGAGCTGGGCCTTGAGGTTCTGGGCCTCGTTGACCGAGGTCGCGTACTCGCCCTGGGAGACGATGGTCTTGACGGTCACCCCGCCGGACTTGCCCGCCTTGCCGAGATACTCGGCGGCCTTGGCCAGGTCGCGGGCCGGGCAGGGGCGCTTGTTCGGGTCCGACTTGAACGCCGGGGCGGTGATCGGCCCGGTCACCTCGCCCTCGCCGAGCGCGGCGGTGTCGAGCACCTGCTTGCGGTCGATCGCGCACTGGATCGCCAGGCGCACGTTGACGTCCTTGAGGTCGCCGTGCTGCGCGTTGAGCTGGAGCACGTGGTAGTTGAGCTGCGGCGTCTTGGTCACGGTGAGCGTGCCGCCGCCCTGCGCCGTCTGCGCGACGAGCGGGTCGTTGAAGACCGCGAGCTGCACGTTGCCCGACTGCATGGCCGAGACGATGGACGACTCGTCGGGGATGACCCGGAACTCGACCGCGGCCACCTTCGGCTTCTCGCCGCCCCAGTACGCGTCGTTCCTGGCCAGCGTGATCGACTGGCTCGCCACGCGGTTGCGCAGCTTGAACGGCCCGGTGCCGTTCGGCGTGGTGTTGAGCTTCTCCTCGGTGTCGTCGGAGGAGAGCATCGCCATGTTGACCGTGGCCAGGTTGGCCGGCAGCGCGGCGTCGGGCCCGGTCAGCTCCAGCACCACGGTGCCCGCGTCGGGCGCCTCGACCGACTTCACCGACGACAGTGACGCCCTGGCCACGGCCGCCGTCTTCTCGTCCATGATCTTCTCCAGCGACGACTTCGCGTCCTGGGAGTCGAACGCGCTGCCGTCGGCGAACGTGACGCCCTGTCTCAGCTTGAGGGTGAGCTTCTTGCCGTCGTCCGAGGTCTGCCACGACTCGGCCAGCCCGGGGACCACGTTCAGGTCCTTGTCGAACTCCGTGAGCGTCCCGTACAGGTTCTGCAGCACGTTGACGGCCTGGAACTGGGTGGCCTTCCAGGGGAAGAGCGTGTCCGGGTCGGTGGTCACGCCGACCACGAGGGTCTTGCCGGAGGCCGCGCCGCCGGTGCTCGGGGCGGGCCCAGAGGATGAGGACGAGGATGACGAGCAGCTGGTGAGGGCGACGGACAGCGCAGCGGCGATGCCGACCGCGGAGAGTGCGCCACGGGGCATGTTGGTCTCCTGGGGGGAGTCGGTCATAAAATTACGCAGACCCTACCACTGGGGTACTTTCTTTCCGTTGCGGGGATGGGTGAGGATGTCCGAGGACGACGGGACCGTGCTGATCCGCATCCGGGCCGCCATGCCCGCGCTGAGGCCGTCGGAGCGGCGGATCGCGGAGGAGTTCGTCGGCGATCCCGCCCGGGCCGCCAACCTGTCCATCGCCGAGCTGGCCGCCCGCTGCGCGACCTCGACGACCTCCGTGGTGCGCTTCTACCAGCGCATGGGCTACGCCCACTACAAGGACCTCAGGATCGACCTGGCCAGGGCGGTGGCGCGCGAGGAGCTGACCACGTCGAGCCTGCCGGAGGCGTCCGGCGACATCGACCGGTACGACAGCCTGGAAGGCATCGTCTCCAAGGTGGCCATGAACGAGACGCTGTCCATCGCCGACACGGCCCGTTCGCTGGACATGGAGGCGCTGGCCACCGCCGTGTCGCTGCTGCTGGCGGCCCGGCGGATCGACAGCTTCGGGGTGGGTGCGAGCTCCCTCGTGGGGCTCGACCTGCACCAGAAGCTGTCGCGCATCGGCCGTACCGCGATCAACTGGCACGACTCCCACTCGGCCTGGACGTCGGCGGCCACGCTCGACTCCGGCTGCGTGGCGGTCGCCGTGTCCCACACGGGCGCCACCGTGGACACGGTCGAGTTCCTGTCGATCGCCCGCAAGTCGGGCGCCTCGACCGTGGCCATCACGAACTTCCACGACTCGCCGCTGGCCCGGGCCGCCGACGTGACGCTCACCACAGCCGCGCGGGAGACGAAGTTCCGCTCGGGCGCGCTGGGCAGCCGCATCGCCCAGCTCATGGTGGTGGACTGCCTGTTCACCGGGGTCGCGCAGGCCTCCTACGACGAGTCGATGGCGGCGCTGCGCAACACGTACGCGGTCGTGCACGAGCGGGTCGTCCACAAGCGCGGGTGAGGTTCACAGCCCGGATTCACCTGGGGTTCACGGGCTGTCTCTACCTTTGTGGGCCATGAGCTGGAGGTACCGGGCCAACACGACGTTGGAGGGCCTGACGGGATACACGTTGACGCGGCGGCCGCGGAAGCAGCCGCCGAAGCCGCCGCCACCGCCGCCGCTGGTGATGCAGCGGCTGCCCGGCGACGAGGTGCGGCCGCCCGCCGATCCCGCGCACGACCGGCTGCTGCGCGAGCCGGTCTTCCTGCTGTCGTCCGTACGGTCGGGGTCCACGCTCCTGCGGGTCATGCTGAACAGCCACTCCCAGGTGCATTCGCCCATCGAGACGCACTTCAGGCGGCTCACGGTCGGGCTCGGCACCGAGCCCGTGCGGCAGGCCATGGAGGCGCTCGGCCACACCCACAGCGACGTCGAGCACATCGTGTGGGACCGGCTGCTGCACCGCGAGCTGACCCGCAGCGGCAAGCCGGTGCTGGCGGAGAAGACGCCGAGCAACGTGTTCGCCTGGCGGCGCATCGCCACCTGCTGGCCCGACGCGCGCTTCCTCTTCCTGCTGCGCCACCCCATGTCCATCGTGCAGTCCTGGCACGAGGCCGACCCGGAAAGGCGGCCCATGGAGGAGGCCGTGCCGCGCACGCTGAGCTACATGACGTACCTGGAGGAGGCCCGCACCCACCTCGACGGGCTGACCCTGCGCTACGAGGACCTGGTCGCCGACCCCGAGCGCGAGCTGCGGCGGCTCTGCCTCTTCCTGGGCGTGGAGTTCGAGCCGGCCATGCGCTCCTACGGCGACAAGGACCACGGCGGCTTCGTCAAGGGCATCGGCGACTGGCGCGACAAGATCCGCACCGGGACGGTCGTCGCGGGCCGCCCCCTGCCGTCGGTGGACGAGGTGCCCGACGAGCTGCGCGAGATCTGCCGCCTGTGGGGCTACACGCGGTGACGGAAGTTCAGCTGCGATTTGTCTCCTATTCGCCTTGGGCTCCGATAGGTTGCGGTTCGTGATCGACGGGCCCTCGCGCCGTACCCTGCTCGCCGGAAGTCTCGCCGGCCTCACCCTGCCCACTTCTGGGCCTTCACCCGCTCTGGCGTCGGCCGGTCTGCCTTCTCGGCCCAACATCGTCGTGATCCTGGCCGACGACCTGGGCTGGGGCGAGATCGGCAGCCAGGGGCAGCGCCTGATCAGCACCCCCAACCTGGACCGGCTGGCGGCCGAGGGCGTGCGCTTCGAGACGGCCTACTCCGGGGCGCCGCTCTGCGCGCCGTCGCGCTGCGCGCTGCTCACCGGGCTGCACGCGGGTCACGGCACCGTACGCGAGAACCCGGAGGGCGGGCCGCAGCGCTCGCTGACCGACGCCGACCTCACCTTCGCCGAGCTGCTGCGCCTGTCCGGCTACCGCACGGCCTGTTTCGGCAAGTGGGGCTTCGGCCCCGAGCTGCCGGGCCAGGCCTCGCACCCGAACGAGCGCGGCTTCGAGGAGTTCTTCGGCTACATCGGCCACGCCCACGCCCACCAGTACTTCCCCAAGTACCTGTGGCACAACGGCGCCAAGGTGCGCCTCGACGGCCGGCAGTACGCGCCGGACCTGTTCCGCGAGCGGGCGATCGAGTTCATCCGGCGCGGCGGCGACGACCCGTTCCTGCTCTACTTCCCCACCAACCTGCCGCACTCGCCGAGCGTCATCCCCGGCGACGCCGGGCGCTACGAGAACCGGCCGTGGAGCGGCCCGAACCGGCGGCACGCCGCGCAGGTGGCCCGGCTCGACGCCGACGTGGCCACGCTGGTGCGGGAGTTACGCGCGGCCGGTGTCGCGGAGCGCACGCTCGTGCTGTTCACCAGCGACAACGGGCCGCACAGCGAGAAGGGCGTGACGCCGGAGCTGTTCGACTCCAACGGGCCCTGGCGCGGGGACAAACGCGACGTGTACGAGGGCGGCATCCGCGTGCCGCTGATCGCCTGGTCGCCCGCGTTGCGCCCGCGCGTGGTGAAACAGCCGGTGGCCTCGTGGGACGTGCTGCCGACCCTCGCGGACCTGGCCGGCGTGCCGGTGCCCGCGCACCTCGACGGCCTGTCCTTCCGCCGCCTGCTCACCGGCGCCGGCGCCCCCAGGCACGACCACCTGGTGTGGAACCGGCCCCGCAAGGCCCAGGCGATCCGCCGCGGCCGGTGGAAGCTGGTCCGCTTCGCGCCGCACATCGCGGGCGCCGGGCCGGAGGGCCGGGTCGAGCTGTACGACCTGGCCACCGACCCGGGGGAGCGCCGCGACCTGGCGGCGGAACGGCTGGAGCTGGCGGACGAGCTGATGACCCTGCTGGACGACTCGATCGGCCCGGACCCGCGGATCCCGTACGGGCTGAAGACCGAGATCACCGGCGGCCAGGTCGTGGTGACGCTGTACAACGGCTCGTCGGTGCCCTGGCGCGAGGTCGAGCTGGGCCTGAACCGCGCGCGGGCCCGCACGATGCCGCGCGTGGACCCGGGAACGGCGATCTCGGTCGGCTTCGCGCTGCCCGGCGGGAGCGGGAAGCGGGTCACGGCCCGCGCCGAGTTCGACGCGGGCGGCCGCTCCCTCACCTTCCGCAGGGCTCTCTGATCAGGGCAGGCAGCCGACGTGGGCGAGGGCCTGCTTGAGCAGCACGCCCTGTCCGCCGGTCATCTCCTGCTGCACCGCCAGGGACGCGGCGTCCTCCGGGGTGAACCACTCCAGGTCCAGGGCGTCCTGCCGGGGCCGGCAGTCACCCGCGACGGGGACGATGTAGGCCAGGGAGACGGCGTGCTGGCGGGGGTCGTGGTAGGGGGTGACGCCGGGCGTGGGGAAGTACTCGGCGACGGTGAACGGCTGAGGGGAGGCGGGGATGTGGGGGAGCGCCACGGGGCCGAGGTCCTTCTCTAGGTGACGCAGGAGCGCGTCGCGGATCCGCTCGTGGTGCAGCACCCGTCCCGAGACCAGCGCCCGGCTGACCGTGCCGTCTGACGCGATGCGCAGCAGCAGGCCGACGCGGGTGACCACGCCGGTGTCGTCGACCCGCACCGGCACGGCGTCGACGTAGAGGATGGGCAGCTGGCCCCGCACCGACTCGAGTTCGTCGCGCGAGAGCCATCCAGGCGTGGTTTCGGTCTTTTCGGTCATCTGCTGATCGTACGTCCCCGGATCAGGCCCTCGGGAGCGGTCCTGCCCGCCAGCCAGGAAGCCGCGCAGGTGACCAGGACGATGCCGAAGAACGGCAGGTAGGCGATGACTTTGCGGCTCATGCGAGCTTCCTCCGCTGCCACTGGACGGTGTACTTGGGGTCGTTCGCGGACTCCATCCCGGCGCGGAAGATCCCGAACCGGGTGCACGCGGAGCCCGCGAGCAGGGCCGCGCCCGCCGCCACGGCCGCGATCCTGCTGCGCCGGCCAACGGTCACCCCGGCCAGTGCGCCCGCCAGCGACAGCGCCTCGCCCGCGCGCAGCAGCGGGCTGCGCTTGAGCGGCTCGGCCAGCGGCCCCAGCCGCCGCTCCATCCGGGTGGCGGCCACGCATTCGACGGCCGCGCCCAGCATCGCCACCCGGCGGGCCGGACCCGCCTCCGACAGCGGCGCGGCCAGCATCCCGAGCCCGCCCGCCGCCGCCGCGGCCGAGCCGGCGAACAGGAACGGCATCTCGCGGAACCCCTCGTGCCAGGCGGGCACTGCGGTGTCGCAGATCAGCGCGGCGGTGTAGGTGGCCACCGCGGGCCCCACCAGGCCCGCCCCGACCGTGGCGGCCCGGCCCAGCCTGGGCAGGCGTCCGGACAGGTCGGCGGCCCCGGCGCACACGGCCTGCGGGCCGTACGCCGTGAGGATCCACGTGCCGACGCTCATCGGCGAGGTCACCTTGAACACCCGCAGCATGTTGATGAACCGCTCGGGCCGCCCCAGGTCGTGGATCAGCGAGTAGAACGAGCCGCCCAGCGCGCACAGCGCGGCCACCCTGCCCACCCTGGCCAGGCGCGGCCTGCCGGTGAGCTCGGCGACGGCCGCCAGCGTGGACGACGCGCCGGCCAGGCCGCCCAGGAAGAGGTAGCCGGCGATGTCGTGCTCCTGCCACGTCGGCTCGTTGAGCACCGGCCTGCCGTAGTAGGAGTCGTAGCTCTTCTCTGGGCCCTTCTCCGGGCCCTTCTCTGGGCCCGCCTCCGGCGGCCTGCGCCGCTCGCGCCGGTCGCCCGCGGAGCCCGGCGTGGCCTCGCGTTCGGTGCGCAGCTCGGCCGAGCCGTCCAGGCGCACGTCGGTCTGACTGGTCATCCCCGCCTCCTCCAGATCGGCAGCGCCGTCGCCGCCACGCCCGCCAGCAGGGCCAGCGCCGCGACGCCCGCGTGCCGCCACATCGACGGCAGATCCCTCGTGGTCACCACGGGATCGGGCGGCAGGCCGTACACCTCGGGCTCGTCCAGCAGCAGGAAGAACGCCCCCATGCCGCCCACGCCGTCGCCCGGGTCGTGCCCGTACAGGCGGGCGGAGGCCGTCCCCGCCGCGCGCACCTGCTCGAGCCGGTGCTCGGCCCGCTCGCGCAGCTCGTCGAGGTCCCCGAACTGGATCGAGTCCGTCGGGCACGTCTTGGCGCACGCGGGCTCCTGCCCGTCGCCCAGCCGGTCGTAGCACATGGTGCACTTGGCGGCCACGCCGCTGCTCTCCCGCTTGCCGATCACCCCGAACGGGCAGGCGGGCACGCAGTAGCCGCACCCGTTGCAGATGTCCTGCTGCACCACGACCGTGCCGAACTCGGTGCGGAACAGCGAGCCCGTCGGGCACACGTCCAGGCAGGCCGCCTCCGTGCAGTGCTTGCACACGTCGGAGGCCATCAGCCAGCGGAAGTCCATGTCGCCGACCCCGGGCTCCTGGTTACCGAGCGGCCGGCGCTGCTCGACGAACGCGACGTGCCGCCAGGTGTCGGAGCCCAGGGTCACGGTGTTGTCGTAGGACATGCCGGTGAAGGCCAGGCCGTCCTCGGGGACGGCGTTCCACTCCTTGCAGGCCACCTCGCACGCCTTGCAGCCGATGCAGATGCTGGTGTCGGTGAAGAACCCCACGCGGCCCATCACGCCTCCGTCCCCGTGCCGGCTCCGATGCCCGCGCGCTCCTGGTAGGACCTGACCAGCTCCGGCAGCGCCGGCCCGCGCGGCCGCCGCCCGGGCCGGATGTCGGCCGCCAGGGCCTTGACCTCCTGGATGTGGGAGTTGGGGTCCAGCGAGATCGCCGACAGCTCGTTGGCCGCGTCGCCCCTGGCCAGGCCGTTGGGCCCGTAGTGGAACGGCAGCCCGATCTGGTGCAGCACCTTCCCGTCCAGGCGCAGCGACGGCATCCGGTCGGTGACCATGACCCTGGCCTCGATGGCGTTGCGCGCCGTGACGATCGTGGCCCAGTCGCCGTGCACGAGCCCGCGCTCGGCGGCCAGCTCCGGCGACACCTCGCAGAACATCTCCGGCTGCAGCTCCGCCAGGTACGGCGTGTGCCGGCTCATCCCGCCCGCCGTGAAGTGCTCGGTCAGCCGGTACGTCGTCACCACGTACGGGTAGACCGACGCGCCCGGCTCGTCGCCGCTCGGCTGGTAGCGGTTGTCCTCGTGCGGGTAGACCTTGCGCGCCGGGTTGCGCTGGTGGCCGTAGAGCGGGTTGGCCACCGGCGAGTCCTGGGGCTCGTAGTGCGTCGGCAGCGGCCCGTCCACCACCCCCGACGGGGCGAACAACCAGCCCTTCCCGTCGGCCTGCATGACGAACGGATCGGTCCCGGACAGCGCCGCCACGCCCTGCGCGTCCTCCGAGGGCCGGAAGCCGGGGTCCTTGTCCACGTCGATGTCCGGCACGTCGAACCCGGTCCACCGGCCCGCGTCCGCGTCCCACCAGACGAGCTTCTTGCGCTCGCTCCACGGGCTGCCGTCCGGCCTGGCCGAGGCCCGGTTGTAGAGGATCCGCCGGTTCGCCGGCCAGGCCCACCCCCATTCGGCGGCGATCCAGTCCTGCTCGGTGTGCGGCTTGCGGCGGGCGGCCCGGTTGACGCCGCCGGCGTGCACGCCGCAGTAGATCCAGCAGCCGCACGCCGTGGAGCCGTCGTCCTTGAGCTCCCCGGCCCCGGACAAAGGCCGCCGATCGGGGCCCCAGCCGTTGATCTCCGCCAGCACGGCCTCCGCGGACGGCTCCGACAGCTCGCCCACGAGCGGGTAGTCCCAGGTGAGCTCGAGCACCGGCGCGTCCATCGGATCGGCCGAGCCCGCCAGCTTCTCCCGGATGATCCGCCCCAGGTGGTACATGAACCACAGGTCGCTGCGCGCGTCACCGGCCGGCTCGACCGCCTGGTGGTGCCACTGGAGCAGCCGGTTGGTGTTGGTGAAGCTGCCGCTCTTCTCGGTGTGCGACGCCGCGGGGAAGAAGAACACCTCGGTGCCGATGTCCTCGGTGATCAGCTCGCCCGTCTCGATCTCCGGGCCGTCCTTCCACCAGGTGGCGCTCTCGATCAGGTTGAAGTCGCGGACCACGAGCCAGTCGAGGTTCGCCATGCCCAGGCGCTGCATCCGGGTGTTGGCCGAGCCGACCGCGGGGTTCTCGCCGAGCAGGAAGTAGCCCTTGCAGACGCCGTCGAGCTGCGCCAGCACGGTGTCGTACGTGCTGTGCGACCCGGTCAGCCTGGGCAGGTAGCCGAACCTGAAGTCGTTGTCCGGCTGGGCCGACTCGCCCCACCACGCCTTGAGCAGGCTGATCAGGTACGCGGACATGTTCGCCCAGCAGCCCTTGTGCGGCGAGTCGGCCCGCAGGAACTTGCGCAGGCTCAGGTCCTCGTGCGCGTGCGGCATCGGGATGTAACCAGGCAGCAGGTTGAACAGCGTGGGCACGTCGCTGGAGCCCTGGATGCTGGCGTGCCCGCGCAGCGCCTGGATGCCGCCGCCGGGCCGGCCCAGGTTGCCCAGCAGCAGCTGCAGGATGCTCGCCGCCCTGATGAACTGCGCGCCGTCGCTGTGCTGCGTCCAGCCCACCGCGTAGACGAACTCGGCGGTCTTGTCCGGGCCGGAGTTGTCCGTCAGATGTCGGCACACCCGCTGGAACAGCTCGGGCGGCACCCCGCACACCCGCTCCACCATCTCCGGCGTGTAGCGGGCGAAGTGGCGGCGCAGCACCTGCATGACGCAGCGC
Source organism: Nonomuraea sp. NPDC003709 (assembly GCF_040610775.1). Taxonomy (NCBI): domain Bacteria; kingdom Bacillati; phylum Actinomycetota; class Actinomycetes; order Streptosporangiales; family Streptosporangiaceae; genus Nonomuraea; species Nonomuraea sp. NPDC003709. Next base: position 479,394 of record NZ_JBEXMW010000008.1, read on the forward strand.
GGGTGGCTCAGCGTCTCGTCGCGCTGCGGCGTCCCGTCCATCGGCAGGCCGGTGGCGCCGAGCATCTCGGAGCGGCCCGGCGGCAGCTTGCCCACCCGCCGCTCGTAGTCCATGTCCCGCGCGCCGGAGGCCGGGGAGACCGTCATCCCCTCGTACTGCCAGGTCTCGTCGTCGTAGACGCGGGTCTCCGGGTCGAAGCCGGAGAACACGCCGTCGAGGTCCTCGGCGTCGCGGTAGTCCTCCCGCAGGATGGTGGCCGCGTTGGTGTAGTTGACCACGTACTCGTGGAAGTACAGGTCGTTGTCCAGCACGTGGTTGATGATCCCGCCGAGGAAGGCCACGTCGGAGCCCGCGCGGATGGGCACGTGCAGGTCGGCCAGCGCGCTCGTGCGCGTGAAGCGCGGATCGATGTGGATGATCACCGCGCCGCGCGCCTTGGCCTCCATCACCCACTGGAAGCCGACCGGGTGCGCCTCGGCGAAGTTGGAGCCCTGGATGACCACGCAGTCGGAGTGCTGCAGGTCCTGCATGAACGTGGTGGCCCCGCCCCGGCCGAACGACGTGCCGAGCCCGACCACGCTGGAGCTGTGGCAGACGCGGGCCTGGTTCTCGATCTGCACCACGCCGAGCGCCGTCAGCAGCTTCTTGATGAGGTAGTTCTCCTCGTTGTCCAGCGTCGCGCCGCCCAGGCTGGCGATGCCCATGGTCCTGGCGGTGCGCTTGCCGTCCCGCTCCCACTCCCAGGTCTCGCGCCTGGTGGCGATGACCCGGTCGGCCACCATGTCCATGGCCGTGTCGAGGTCGATCTCCTGCCAGTCGGCCCCGCCCGGCGGGCGGTAGAGCGCCTGGTGCCGGCGGCCGGACGCGGTGGTGAGCTGGAGGCTGGCCGCGCCCTTGGGACACAGCCGGCCGCGGCTGATGGGGGAGTCGGGGTCGCCCTCGATCTGGATGACCCGTTCATCCCGTACGTACACGTTCTGGGCGCAGCCCACCGCGCAGTACGGGCAGATCGACTTGACCACCCGGTCGGCCGTGGCCGTGCGGGCGCGCAGCGCCGCCGTCCTGGCCGACTTCACCGCCGCTCCCCGCCCGCTGCGGTCCTCGCCGGTCAGCTGCCGCAGCAGCGGCCAACGCATGTCCATGACGCCCCCCGAAACCCCTGGCCGGGTTTCTGCCCTGCTCCCGGGAGGCGAAAACCCGCAGGTCGAAGGGGGTCAGGCGAGGCGCGCGGCGGCCTTCTCCCACGCCTGGGGATCGCCGGAGGGCTCGTAGCGGCGCAGCGGCTGGGAGGCGGCGACCAGCGAGCGCATCTCCGCCAGGTCCGAGACGAGCCCCGCCGAGCGCGCCTGCACGAGCACGTTGCCGAGCGCGGTCGCCTCCGCGGGCCCGGCCACCACCGGCAGCCCGCAGGCGTCCGCGGTGAGCCGGCACAGCAGCTCGTTGCGCGAGCCGCCGCCCACCAGGTGGACGACCTCGACGTCGCGCCCGGACAGCTCCATCGCCTGCCGCACGGCCAGCCGGTGCCCGAGCGCCAGGCTCTCCAGCACGCACCGCACGTACGCGGCCGGGGACGACGGAGGCTCCTGGCCCGTGCGGCGGCACTCGGCGGCGATCCTGGCCGGCATGTCGCCCGGCGGCAGGAACACCGGCTCGTCCGGGTTGACCACGGCCGCGAACGGCCGCTCGCCCGCCGCCGCCTTCAGCAGCTCGCGCAGGTCGGAGCCCGGCCAGGCGCGCAGGCACTCCTGCAGCAGCCACAGCCCCATGACGTTGCGCAGGTAGCGGACGGTGCCGTCGATGCCGGCCTCGTTGGTGAAGTTCGCGGCCCGGCTCTCGGGCGTCAGGACGGGCTCCGGCAGCTCCACCCCGGCCAGCGACCACGTGCCGCACGAGATGTAGGCGAAAGCCGGACCGGAGGCGGGCACGGCGGCCACGGCCGAGGCCGTGTCGTGCGAGCCGACCGCCGTGACGGGCGCCGACCAGCCGACCACGTCGGCCACGTGCCGGCGCAGCTTTCCGACCGCCTCGCCGGGCTGGCGCAGCGGCGGGAACAGCCCGGCCGGCAGCCCGAGCTGCTCGATCAGGGGGAACGCCCACGACCTGGTGCGCACGTCGAGCAGCCCCGTCGTCGAGGCGTTGGTCACCTCCGCGCCCACCTCGCCGGTGAGCCAGTAGCCGATCAGGTCGGGGATCAGCAGCATCGTCACGGCCCCGTCGAGCCGGTCGGCCAGCAGCTGGTAGATCGTGTTGAACGGCAGCACCTGCAGCCCGGACACGTCGTACAGGGTCTCCGCCCCGACCGACCCGGCCACCCGCTCGGCCACCCCTCGCGTGCGGTCGTCGCGGTAGTGCACCGGGTTGCCCATCAGCCGGTACGACTCGTCGAGCAGCCCGTAGTCGACCGCCCACGAGTCCACGCCGATGGACGACACCGGGCCCGCGTCGCGCAGGCCGTCGAGGATCTCCGAGTAGAGGCCGGTGATGTCCCAGTGGAGGCGGCCCGCCTCGGTCACCGGCTCGTTGGGGAAGCGGCGGACCTCGGTCAGCTCCAGGCCGTCGGAGAGGTCGGCCAGCATCACCCGGCCGCTGGAGGCCCCGAGGTCGACGGCGGCGAAACGGCGGCTCATTGTGTGGACTCCCTGGCGACGAGCTCGGGCTGGAACATGATGTGCTGGTGCGCGTGCGTCTCCGGGTTGTCGCACTCGTCCAGCAGCAGCTCGGTGGCGATCCGGCCGAGCTGGTAGGTCGGCTGCCGCATCGAGCTGAGCGAGACGGTGGAGGCGGCGGCGAAGTCGATGTCGTCGTAGCCCATCAGCGCCACGTCCTCCGGCACCCGCACGCCCGACCGCAGCAGCGCCCGCAGCACGCCGAGCGCGAGCAGGTCGTTGGCGCAGAACACGGCCTCGGGCAGGCCGTTCTCGATCAGGTCGGCGGCCGCCTTCTCGCCCGCGCGGGCCGTCATCGTCGCGGTCTCGGCCACCTTCAGGTCGCCGGGGTCGAGCCCGGCGCCCCGCATCGCGGCCTTGGCACCCTCCCAGCGCTCCACGCACTGCCTGATCGTCATCGGGCCCGTCACGTAGGCGACGGTGCGCGCGCCCTTGGCCAGCAGGTGGGTGACCGCGGCCCGGCCGCCCGCGACGTCGTCCACGGCCACCGCGCACTGGTCGGGCCGGTGCGCCGGGTGGTCGACCAGGACGACGCTGATGCCGCGCTCGCGCAGCCGGTCGAGCCGGCCCGGGTCCTCGCCGGAGGGGGTGATCAGCACGCCGCGCACCCGGTGCTCGGCCAGCACCCGCAGGTTGCGCTCCTCCTTGTCCTGCGAGCCCGCCGAGTTGCCCAGGATGACCGCGTAGCCGAGCTCGCTGGCCACGTCCTCGACCCCGGCCGCGACCTCGGTGAAGAACGGGTTGCCGATGTCGATCACGCTCAGGCCGATCGTCCTGCTGTGCCCGGCGCGCAGCGTCGAGGCCGAGCCGTGCCGGACGAACCCCAGCTCGCTGATCGCCGCCTCCACCCGCTCCCGGGTGGCGGGCGCGACTTTTGCGGGCCGGTTCAGTACGTTGGAGACCGTGCCCGGGGAGACGCCGGCGTGTGCGGCGACGTCCTTGATGCTGACCATGGCCATGGGGACCAATTAAAACGTACTAACGACTGGGGCGCCAGTCGCGGTACCGGTGGGGCGGTGTTTCCGGGTCTGGAGTGGGCAGAGTTGTGCGGGTGTCGAGTAAAACGTTTGTATCGGGATGCGCACGGAGACCGCTTTCCCCGCTTTTCATAACGTTAAGATAACCCCCGTGTCACGGGTCGCACCTGGATTCGGCGGGCCTGCCTGCGCAATCACCCCTGTTGATCAGCGGGAACCCGCCCGGGGCGGTGAGCCGGGCCTTGTGCGACGCGCGTGAGGAACGTTTTAATCCCCCGTAAACGCTGACGTAACACGCTGTGAGCGCTAACAGACTTGCGAAAGGCAGGTTTCATGCCGGACGTCATCGCCTATGGCGGGGACTGGAATCCAGAGCAGTGGCCCGAGGAGACGTGGGAGCAGGACGTCGCGCTGATGCGTGCGGCCGGCGTCAACCGGGTCAGCGTCGGCATCTTCTCCTGGTCGCTGCTGGAGCCGGCCGAGGGAGTCTTCGACTTCGGCTGGTTCGACCGCGTGATGGACCTGCTGGCCACGAACGGGATCAAGGCCAACCTCTCCACGCCGACCGCCGCGCCGCCACCCTGGTTCGGGGACACCTACCCGGAGGCGCTGCCGGTGGACGCCGACGGGCGTCGGCTGACCTACGGCAGCAGGCAGGGCTTCTGCCCCAGCTCGCCGATCTACCGCGAGAAGGCGCTGCGCATCGCCGAGCAGCTGGCCACGCGCTACCGGGACCACGAGGCGCTGGCCCTGTGGCACGTGCACAACGAGTACGGCTGCCACAACGCGCGCTGCTTCTGCGACACCTCGGCGGCGGCCTTCCGCGCCTGGCTGCGCTCGCACCACACCTCGCTCGACGCGCTCAACGACGCCTGGGGCACCGCCTTCTGGTCCCAGCGCTACGGCGACTGGGCCCAGATCCTGCCGCCGCGCGCCACCCCCACCTTCCCCAACCCCGGCCAGCAGCTCGACTTCCGCCGCTTCAGCTCCGACGCGCTCATCGAGCTCTACACCGCCGAGCGCGACCTGCTCAGGAAGATCACCCCGGACGTGCCCGCGACCACCAACCTGATGGCGGGCGCGCACTGGGACATGGACTGCTGGGCCTTCGCCGCCGAGATGGACGTGGTCTCCACCGACCACTACCTGATCGGCGCCCGCGCGGAGCCGCACATCGACCTGGCCTTCGCCGCCGACTACGCCCGCTCGCTCAACGGCGGCCGGCCCTGGCTGCTGATGGAGCACTCGACCAGCGCCGTCAACTGGCAGCCGCGCAACCGCGCCAAGGCCCCCGGCGAGCTGCGCCGCAACTCCCTGACCCACCTGGCCAGGGGCGCGGACGGGATCATGTACTTCCAGTGGCGGGCCTCCCGCGCCGGCGCCGAGAAGTGGCACTCGGCGATGCTGCCGCACGCGGGCACCGACACCAAGATCTGGCGGGAGGTGACCGCGCTCGGCGCCGAGCTGGCCGGGCTCGCCGACGTGGCGGGCAGCACCGTCAGCGCCGACGTCGCGATCCTCCTCGACCACTCCAGCGTCTGGGCCCAGGACCACCCGGCCCAGCCCTCCGTGGACATGGACCCGGTGGAGGAGGCCAAGCGCTGGCACGCCGCGCTCTGGCGGGCCGGCGTCACCTGCGACCTGGCCCACCCCGAGGGCGACCTGACCGGCTACCGCCTGGTGCTGGTCCCCGCGCTCTACCTGGTGAGCGACGCGGGGGCGGCCAACCTGGCGCGGTTCGTGGAGCGGGGCGGGGTCGCGCTCGTGGGCCCGTACAGCGGGATCGTGGACGAGCACGACCGGGTGCGGCTCGGCGGCTACCCCGGGGCGTGGCGCGACCTGCTCGGGGTGAGCGTGGAGGAGTTCTTCCCCCTCGACGGCCCGATCGCGCTGACCTCGGGCGCGTCGGGGACCGCCTGGAGCGAGGTGGCGCACGCCGCCGGCGCGAAGGTCCTCGACACCTACGCCACCGGAGAGCCCGCCTGGACCCGCAACGAGTGGGGCGACGGGTTCGCGCACTACCTCACGACCAGACTCGACGACGACGGACTGGCCGAGGTCATCGCCGCCGTCGCGACGGAGGCGGGCGTCGAACCCGTCGCGGCCGCCCCCGCCGGGGTCGAGGTCGTACGGCGCTCGCACGCGGACGGCCGCTCCTTCCTGTTCGCCGTCAACCACACGGCCGAGGACGCCGTCGTGACCCCGCCCGGCGGCGACCCGGTCACGGTGGCGGCGGGCGACGTCCGCGTGATCTCCGCCTGACGGCGGGGCGCCTGCGGGCGTTCCGCCATATGGCTCTGGAAAGCGCTTCCCACCCGGGAGCGGTACCACCGACCAACCCCCCTGAGGGGCGCGTGCGAGCGCGCCCCTCCCCGCCTGGAGGTGCACCTGTGTCCGAGCAGATCTCACGCCGCGACGCCCTGAAGGGGTTAGCCGTCGCCGGAGCCGCCGTCCCGCTGGCCTCGGCCCTGGAGTCACCCGCGCTGGCGGCGCTGGCCGTCCCGGACGTCCCCCTGCGCTGGCTGGAGGACAAGCCCGCCGAGGCGCCCGGCACCACCTGGGGCGTCCCGTGGCCGAAGGGCGCCGTGGCCAAGGAGCAGGCGTTCGCGCTCACCGCGGCCGACGGCACCGCCGTGCCGGTGCAGACGTGGCCGCTGGCGTACTGGCCGGACGGGTCGCTGAAGTGGACGGCCCACGCGGTCGGCCCCGCGACGCCCGCGGCCGAGACGTACACGCTGCGGCCCGGCACCGCCGCCGCCCCCGCCAAGCCGGTCACCGTCAAGGACGAGAAGCAGTACGTGGACGTGGACACCGGCGTGATCCGCGCCCGCGTCCGCAAGAGCGGCAGTGAGCTGATCAGCCAGATCTGGCGCGGCGAGACCGAGATCGCCCGCAAGGGGCAGCTCGTCAACCTCCGCCAGGGCAAGATCGACGACGATGACGACCGCACGGTCGAGGTCGACTCCTACCTGAGCGACATCTCGAAGGTGGAGGTCGAGCAGTCCGGCCCGGTGCGCGCGGTCGTCCGGATCGAGGGCCGCCACACCTCCAAGAAGGGCCGTTCGTGGCTGCCGTTCACGATCCGGCTCTACTTCTACGCGGGCGCGGAGAGCGTGCGGATGACCCACACGTTCGTGTTCGACCGCGACGGGCAGCACGACTTCGTCGCCGGGCTCGGCGTGCGCTTCCGCGTCCCGATGCGGGACGAGCCGTACAACCGGCACATCCGGTTCGTCGGCGACGGGCACGGCCTGCTCACCGAGGCCGTCAAGGGCATCACGGGGCTGCGCCGCGACCCCGGCGCGGCCGTGCGGAAGGCGCAGGTGGAGGGCCGGCGGCTGCCGGACATCGCCACCTGGGACACGCGTGTCAGCAGCCGCGTCCAGCTCATCCCCGACTGGGGCGACTACTCCCTCGCCCAGCTGTCCTCCGAGGGCTTCACGCTCAAGAAGCGCACCAAGAAGGGGTACGGCTGGGTCGCCGTCGACCAGGGCCGGCGGGCCTCCGGGCTCGGGTACGTGGGCGGGACGAGCGGCGGGTTCGCGTTCGGCCTGCGGGACTTCTGGCAGCGGCATCCCACCCAGCTCGACATCCGCGGGGCCGCCTCGGAGGAGGCCGAGGTCACCGTCTGGCTCTGGTCGCCGGAGGCCGGGCCGATGGACACCCGCTTCTACCACGACGGCATGGGCCAGGACACCTACCCGGAGCAGATCGAGGGCCTCAACATCACGTACGAGGACTACGAGCCCGGCTTCGGCACGCCGCTCGGGATCGCGCGTACGAGCGAGCTGACCTTCTGGGCGCTGGCCGCCACCCCCGACGCCGCCCGGTTCGGGGCGATGGCCGACGCCGTCCGGACGCCGCCGCTGATCGTCGCGCCACCCGCGCACCTGGCCTCCGCCAAGGTCTTCGGCGGCCTGTTCAGCCCCGTCGACCGGTCGACGCCCGGCAGGAAGACCATCGAGGACCGCCTCGACTTCCTCTTCGACTACTACCGCAAGCAGGTCGAGCAGCGGCACTGGTACGGGTTCTGGGACTACGGCGACATCATGCACACGTTCGACGAGGACCGGCACGTGTGGCGCTACGACGTCGGCGGTTACGCCTGGGACAACTCGGAGCTGTCGCCCGACCTGTGGCTCTGGTACGCGTACCTGCGCTCGGGGCGCGCCGACGTGTTCCGCTTCGCCGAGGCGATGACCCGGCACACCGGCGAGGTGGACGTCTACCACCTCGGGCCCTGGGCCGGGCTCGGCAGCCGGCACAACGTGCAGCACTGGGGGTGCAGCGCCAAGCAGCAGCGCATCTCGACCGCGGTCTACCGGCGCATCTTCTACTTCCTGACCGCCGACGAGCGCACCGGCGACCTCATGCGGGCCCTGGTGGACTCCGACAAGACGTTCCTGGCCATCGACCCGCTCCGCAAGATCCGCACGGAGCCGTACACGCCGGATCCGTCGGCCCTCGCGATCGGCCTGGGCACCGACTGGAGCGGCCTGGCCGCCGCCTGGCTGACCGAGTGGGAACGCGGCGGGGACCCGGTGGCCGAGAAGAAGCTCAAGGCCACCATGCGCACCATCGCCGCCATGCCCAACGGCTTCGTCACCGGCGAGGGCCTCTACAACCTCAGCACCGGCGAGTTCGCCCCGGCCGCCCGCAAGGTCGCGGTGTCCCATCTGTCGGCCATGTTCGGCCAGGTCGAGATCTGCGCCGAGCTCATCGACCTGGTGGACATGCCGGACTTCGAGCGGGCCTGGCTCCAGTACTGCCGCCTGTTCAACGCCACCAAGGCCGAGCAGGCCGCCGAGACGGGCGCGAACTTCGGCAACCTCATCCTCAAGCAGGGGCACTCCCGGCTCACGGCGTACGCGTCGGTCCGGCTCCGGCGCGACGACCTCGCCACCCGGGCGTGGACGGAGTTCGCCACGGGGGACGGCTACGCGCCGGACCTGCCGTGGAAGTCGGAGAAGGTCACGACGACCCTCAACCCGACGGACGAGGCGGCCTGGGTCTCCACCAACACCACGGCACTGTACGGGCTGGCGGCCATCCAGAACCTGGCCCTCGTCGGCGACAAACTCCCCACCTGACCACCCCGCGCCACTCCCCGCCGCCCCGCCCCAGCCGGGCGGCGGGCAAGGCCGGGGGATTAAAACGTGTCAGTGTAGCCGCGCGATCACCCCGCGGGTTCCGTGGGTGGGAGCGCATTGACAGCGAGCACCAGGAATCATAGTTTCCTGCACGAAGGATTAAAACGTTTTGAAGGGAGTGTCAGTGCAACGTGTCTGCTTCCTGCTGAAAGTCCGCCCAGAGCGGCTGGCGGAGTACCGCGAACGCCACCGAGACGTCTGGCCGGAGATGCGAGAGGCGCTCGCGCGTACCGGCTGGCACAACTACTCGCTCTTCCTCAAAGACGACGGCCTCCTCGTCGGCTACCTGGAGACCGAGGATTTCGAGGCAGCCAGGAAGGCCATGGCCGAGACCGAGGTCAACGCCCGCTGGCAGGCCGAGATGGCGCCGTTCTTCGAGAGCCTCGACGGGCGGCCCGACGAGGGCATGCACCCGCTGGACGAAGTGTTCCACCTGGATTGATCGGGGAGTAATGACTGACATCAAGGCCGCGCTGCGGGCGCAGCACATCGAGACGCCGTCCTGGGCCTACGGCAACAGCGGCACGCGGTTCAAGGTTTTCGCACAGAAGGGGGTGCCGCGCGACCCGTACGAGAAGCTCGCCGACGCCGCCCAGGTGCACGCCTACACCGGGATCGCCCCCACGGTCGCCCTGCACATCCCGTGGGACAAGGTGGACGACTACGCCGACCTGGCCAGGCACGCCCGCGAGCTGGGCGTGGGCATCGGAGCCATCAACTCCAACGTCTTCCAGGACGACGACTACATGCTGGGCAGCGTCACCAACCCGGACGCGCGGGTGCGCCGCAAGGCCACCGACCACCTGATCGAGTGCGTGGACATCATGGACGCCACCGGCTCCGACACGCTCAAGCTGTGGTTCTCGGACGGCATCAACTACCCGGGCCAGGACGACATCAGGGCCCGCCAGGACCGCCTGGCCGAGTCCCTGGCCGAGGTGTACGACCGGCTCGGCGAGGGCCAGCGCTTCCTGCTGGAGTACAAGCTCTTCGAGCCCGCCTTCTACGCCACCGACGTGCCCGACTGGGGCACCGCGTACGCCCACTGCGTCAAGCTCGGCCCCAAGGCGCAGGTCGTGGTGGACACCGGCCACCATGCGCCGGGCACCAACATCGAGTTCATCGTGGCGTTCCTGCTGCGCGAGGGCAAGCTCGGCGGGTTCGACTTCAACTCGCGCTTCTACGCCGACGACGACCTGATGGTGGGGGCGGCGGACCCGTTCCAGCTGTTCCGCATCATGTTCGAGGTGGTCCGCGGCGGCGGGCTCTACCCCGAGGCCGGCGTGGCGTTCATGCTCGACCAGTGCCACAACATCGAGCCCAAGATCCCGGGTCAGATCCGCTCGGTCATGAACGTCCAGGAGGCCACCGCCAAGGCGCTGCTGGTGGACCGGGAGGCGCTGGCCGCCGCCCAGTCCGAGGGCGACGTGCTGGGCGCGAACGCCGTGTTCATGGACGCCTACAACACCGACGTGCGGCCGCTGCTCGCCGACCTGCGGGAGGAGTCGGGGCTGGCGCCCGACCCGATGACCGCGTACGCCAAGTCCGGATATTTCGAGAAGATCGCCGCCGAGCGTGTCGGCGGCAACCAGGCCGGCTGGGGGGCCTGACCAACCATGGAAGTCGTTAAGGAACTGCTGGAGCGCTCGCACCGGCTGGGCGCCGACCCGCGCAACACCAACTACGCGGGCGGCAACACCTCGGCCAAGGGCGCGGCGCCCGACCCGGTCACCGGCGAGGACGTCGAACTCCTCTGGGTCAAGGGCTCGGGCGGCGACCTGGGCACGCTGAAGGAGTCCGGGCTCGCCGTGCTCCGCCTGGACCGCCTGCGCGCGCTCGTGAACGTCTACCCGGGCGTGGAGCGCGAGGACGAGATGGTCGCCGCGTTCGACTACTGCCTGCACGGCAAGGGCGGCGCCGCGCCGTCGATCGACACCGCCATGCACGGCCTGGTCGAGGCCGCGCACGTCGACCACCTGCACCCCGACGCCGGGATCGCGCTCGCGACCGCGGCCGACGGCGAGGAGCTGACCAGGCGCGTCTTCGGCGACCGCGTCGTGTGGGTGCCGTGGCGGCGGCCCGGCTTCCAGCTCGGCCTGGACATCGCCGCCATCAAGGAGGCCAACCCGCAGGCCATCGGCTGCATCCTCGGCGGCCACGGCATCACCGCCTGGGGCGCCACGGCCCAGGAGTGCGAGTCCCGCTCGCTGGAGATCATCCGCGCCGCGGAGGCGTACCTGGCCGAGCACGGACGCCCCGACCCGTTCGGCTCGGCGATCTACGAGACGCTGCCGGAGGCCGAGCGGCACGCGCGGGCCGCCGCGCTGTTCCCGCACATCCGCGGCCTGGCCTCCACCGACCTCCGCGTCGTCGGCCACTACACCGACACGCCCGAGGTGCTGGACTTCGTCTCCCGCGCCGAGCACCCGCGCCTGGCAGCGCTGGGCACGTCCTGCCCCGACCACTTCCTGCGGACCAAGGTCGCGCCGCTGGTGCTCGACCTGCCGCCGGACGCGTCCCTGGAGCAGGCCGTCGAACGGCTGCGCGAGCTGCACACCGCCTACCGCGCCGACTACACCGCCTACTACGACCGCAACGCCACCCCGGACTCGCCGCCCATGCGCGGCGCGGACCCGGCGATCGTGCTGGTGCCGGGCGTCGGCATGTTCTCGTTCGGCAAGGACAAGCAGACCGCCCGCGTGGCCGGCGAGTTCTACGTCAACGCCATCAACGTCATGCGCGGGGCCGAGTCCGTCTCCACGTACGCGCCCATCCCCGAGTCGGAGAAGTTCCGGATCGAGTACTGGGAGCTGGAGGAGGCCAAGCTCCGCCGCATGCCCAAGCCGAAGCCCCTGGCCACCCGCGTCGCGCTGGTGACCGGCGGCGGCTCGGGCATCGGCGCGGCCACCGCCCGCCGCCTGGCCGCCGAGGGCGCCTGCGTGGTGGTCGCCGACCGCGACGTGGCCGCCGCGGAGAAGGTCGCCGCCGAGATCGGCGCGGCCGCGTACCGGGTGTCCGACGTCGCGGTGGCGGTCGCCGTGGACGTCACCTCGGAGGAGCAGGTCGCCGCGGCGGTACGCGCGGGCGTGCTGGCCTTCGGCGGCGTGGACCTGGTCGTCAACAACGCCGGCCTGTCGCTGTCCCGCGCGCTGCTGGAGACCACCCTCGACGACTGGGACCTGCAGCACGACGTGATGGCCAGGGGATCGTTCCTGGTGGCGCGCGAGACGGCCCGGGTCCTGATCGACCAGGGGCTGGGCGGCGACATCGTCTACATCTCCTCCAAGAACGCCGTCTTCGCCGGCCCGAACAACGTCGCCTACGGCGCGGCCAAGGCCGACCAGGCGCACCAGGTCCGGCTGCTGGCGGCCGAGCTGGGCACGCACGGCATCCGCGTCAACGGGATCAACCCCGACGGCGTCGTACGCGGCTCCGGCATCTTCGCCTCCGGCTGGGGCGCCAACCGCGCGGCCGTCTACGGCGTGGAGGAGGAGAAGCTCGGCGAGTTCTACGCCCAGCGGACCCTGCTCAAGCGCGAGGTCCTGCCCGAGCACGTGGCCGCCGCCGTCTTCGCCCTCACCGGCAACGACCTCACCCACACCACGGGCCTGCACATCCCGGTGGACGCGGGCGTGGCCGCCGCCTTCCTGCGCTGACCGCTCAGGAGTAGGCCGCCACCATCCCGATCACCGTCAGCGCCATTCCGGCCGCCGTGACCAGGAAACCCCCGGCCACGGCGGCCCGCCGTCCCCTGCGCGCGCCCGCCCAGTACATGATCACGTACGGCAGGAACCCCAGCCCTCCGAACCCGACCGCCGGCAACGTCAAGGCCGCCAGGACCCCCTTCGTCCCGGCCGGGACCGCGCGGTCGCCTTCCGGCGTGAGCTGGGCCCGCGTCATGTCGCCCGCCTCGGAGTCCGGCGAGGCGTCCACCGCCACGGCGCTCCCGCCGGAGTCCGGAGTGAAGATCCCCTGGCAGTCGTAGCGACCCTGGCCCAGCGCCTCGCACGAGGCCACCCGCAGCGTCCCGGGCGTGCCGGCCCGCCCTGTGGCCAGCTCCAGATCGCCGATCGCGAACGCCACCGGCGCCAGGCACACCGTCAGCCAGAGCAGCACGAGGACGATCCGCCCGAGCCGCCCCGGATCCCTCCCGCCAGGGGTGACGAACTGGATATCGGGCATGAAGTCGCTCATGTGCCCCATCGTCGCCGCCCCGGCTTGGCATTCACCTGCAGCCCACTGGGAACACTCACCGTCTCACCATGTGGTCATCTGGACGCCTTCAGCTTGCATGTCCATCCCGTGAAGTGCATTATCTTCACAGTAAGGTCATGAGCAATGATGCATGAATATGCAGGAGAGAGGGCGGAATGAGGGCAGCGGTCGCGGGGGCCAGCGGCTACGCGGGAGGAGAGTTGCTCCGCCTCCTGCTCGGGCACCCCGAGTTCGAGATCGGCGCGCTCACCGCGGCGTCCAGTGCGGGCAGCCGCCTCGGCGCCCACCAGCCTCACCTGCCGCAACTGGCCGACCGGATCATCGAGGACACCGTCGCCGACAGGCTGGCCGGGCATGACGTCGTCTTCCTCGCACTGCCGCACGGCCACTCGGCCGCCGTCGCCGCCCAGCTCGGCGCGGAGACGATCGTCGTCGACTGCGGCGCCGACCACCGGCTCACCGACCCGGCCGCCTGGCAGGAGTTCTACGGCGGCGAGCACGCCGGGTCCTGGCCCTACGGCCTGCCCGAGCTGCCCGGCCAGCGGGAGGTCCTGCGGTCGGCCACCCGCATCGCGGTCCCGGGCTGCTACCCGACCTCCGTCCTGCTGGCCCTGTCGCCCGCGTTCGCCGCGGGCCTGGCCGAGCCGGACGTGGTCGTGGTGGCCGCCAGCGGCACCAGCGGCGCCGGCAAGTCGCTCAAGCCCAACCTGCTCGGCAGCGAGGTCATGGGCTCGGTCAGCGCGTACGGCGTGGGCGGCGTCCACCGGCACACTCCCGAGATGGAGCAGGGCTTGTCGGCCGTCGCCGGCGCCCCGGTCCGCGTCTCGTTCACCCCGACGCTGGCGCCCATGAGCCGCGGCATCCTCGCCACCTGCAGCGCCCCGGCCGCGCCCGGCCTCACCAAGGAGGCGCTGCGGACGGCGTACGAGGTCGCGCTGAAGGAGGAGCCGTTCGTCAAGCTCCTGCCCGAGGGCACGTGGCCGGCCACCTCCATGACCTACGGCGCCAACACCGCCGCCCTGCAGGTGACGCTCGACGAACGCGCGGGCCGCGTGGTCGCCGTCATCGCCATCGACAACCTCACCAAGGGCACAGCCGGAGGTGCCGTCCAGAGCGTGAACCTCGCACTCGGCCTCCCAGAAGAGCTCGGCCTTCCCCTGACAGGAGTCGCACCTTGAGCGTAACTGCACCACTCGGTTTTCGGGCCGCGGGCATCGCCGCCGGGATCAAGTCCGGCGGCGCCCGCGACCTGGCCCTCGTCGTCAACGACGGGCCCAGCAGGGCCGCCGCGGGCGTCTTCACCGCCAACCGCGTGAAGGCCGCCCCCGTGCTGTGGTCTCAGCAGGTTCTGTCCGGCGGGCGGCTGCGAGCGGTCGTGCTCAACTCCGGCGGCGCCAACGCCTGCACCGGCCCCGAGGGCTTCCAGGACACCCACGCCACCGCCGAGAAGGTGGCCGAGGTGCTCCAGGACTCCGCGGGCGAGGTCGCGGTCTGCTCCACGGGCCTGATCGGCGAGCGGCTGCCGATGGACGCGCTGCTGGCGGGCGTCGAGACCGCCGCCGGCCAGCTCTCCCGCGACGGCGGCCTGGCCGCCGCCGACGCCATCCGCACCACGGACACCGTCTCCAAGATCTCGTTCCGGCGGGGCAGCGGATACATGGTCGGCGGCATGGCCAAGGGCGCGGGCATGCTCGCCCCCTCCCTGGCCACGATGCTGTGCGTGATCACCACGGACGCCGACCTCACCGGCGAGGAGCTCGACGCCGCGCTGCGCAAGGCCACGGCCAGGACGTTCGACCGCCTCGACACCGACGGCTGCATGTCCACCAACGACACCGTGCTCCTGCTGTCCAGCGGCGCCGCCGGCGTCAAGCCGGACCTCGCCGAGTTCGAGCAGAAGGTCCACGAGGTCTGCGCCGACCTGGCCAGGCAGCTCCTGGTCGACGCCGAGGGCGCCTCCAAGGCCATCGCCATCGAGGTCGTCGGCGCCGACTCGGAGGCCGACGCGGTCAAGGTCGGCCGCGCGGTCTCGCGTTCCAACCTGCTCAAGTGCGCCATCCACGGCGAGGACCCCAACTGGGGCCGCGTCCTGGCCGCCGTCGGCACCACCGACGCGGTGTTCGAGCCCGACCGCCTGAACGTGGCCATCAACGGCATCTGGATCTGCCGCGGCGGCGCGGTCGGCGACGACCGCTCCAAGGTGGACATGCGCCCCAGGGACGTGACGATCACGATCGACCTGTCGGCCGGCCCGCACACCGCGACGGTGCACACCACGGACCTGACGGCCGAATACGTCCACGAGAACTCGGCGTACTCCTCGTGAGGTCCCTCAGCGCGCAGGCCAAGGCCGAGTCGCTGATCGAGGCGCTGCCCTGGCTGACCCGCTTCCACGGCGCGACCATCGTCATCAAGTACGGCGGCAACGCCATGACCGACGAGTCGCTCAAGGCGGGCTTCGCCGAGGACGTCGTCTTCCTGCAGCACGCGGGCCTGCGCCCGGTCGTCGTGCACGGCGGCGGCCCGCAGATCAGCAGCGCGCTCGCCAGGCTGGGCATCGAGTCGACGTTCACCGCCGGGCTGCGGGTCACCACGCCGGAGGCCATGGAGGTCGTCAGGATGGTCCTGGTCGGCCAGGTCAACCGCGACATCGTGGGCCTGGTCAACCGGCACGGCCCGTTCGCCGTCGGCATGTCCGGCGAGGACGCCCACCTGTTCACGGCCGTGCGCAAGCACGCGATCGTGGACGGCGAGCCCGTGGACATCGGCCAGGTCGGCGAGATCATCAAGGTCGACCCGGGCGCGGTGCGGGCCCTGATCGACAACGGCCGCATCCCGATCGTCTCCAGCGTGGCGCGCGGGGACGACGGGCAGATCTACAACGTGAACGCCGACACCGCCGCGGCCGCGCTGGCCGTGGCGCTCGAGGCGCAGAAGCTGATCGTCCTCACCGACGTCGAGGGCCTGTACGCCAACTGGCCCGACGACACCGACGTGATCGACCAGCTCGACGCCGAGGAGCTCGAAACGCTGATGCCGACGCTGTCCAGCGGCATGGTCCCCAAGATGGAGGCCTGCCTGACCGCGGTCCAGGGCGGCGTCCCGCAGGCTCACGTGCTCGACGGCCGCGTGCCGCACTCACTGCTGCTGGAAATATTCACCAATGAGGGAATCGGAACGATGGTGGTGCCCTGATGAGCCTGTACAAGAGGTTCGAAAATGCCTTCATGCCCAACTACGGCGTGCCGCCGGTGGCGCTGGCACGAGGCGAGGGCACTCGCGTCTGGGACGTGGACGGCAACGAATACCTTGACTTCATCGGCGGCATCGCGACCAGCTCGCTCGGTCACGCCCACCCCGCCCTGGTCGAGGCCGTCTCCAAGCAGGTCGCCACGATCGCGCACACCAGCAACCTGTTCCTGCACGAGCCCGAGGTGCTGCTCGCCGAGAAGCTCCTCACCCTGCTCAACGCCCCGGGCAAGGTCTTCTTCGCCAACTCCGGCACCGAGGCCAACGAGGCCGCCTACAAGCTCGCCGTCAAGTACGGCAAGCGCGAGGGCCGCTCCTACTTCGTCGCCGCCGAGAACGGCTTCCACGGCCGCACGATCGGCGCGCTGTCGCTGACCGGCAAGCCGTCGATCCGCGACCAGTTCGGCCCGTTCCCGGTCGATGTCCGCTTCGTCCCGTACGGCGACGCCACCGCGCTCAAGGAGGCCGTGACCGGCGACTGCATCGCGGTCTTCCTGGAGCCCACCCAGGGCGAGGCCGGCGTCGTGCCGCCGCCCGAGGGCTACTTCGAGGCGGCCCGCGAGATCTGCGACTCCACGGGCGCGCTCCTGGTCGCCGACGAGATCCAGTCCGCGATCGGCCGCACCGGCCACTGGTTCGCGCACCAGGCCGACGGCGTCACGCCCGACATCCTGACCCTGGCCAAGGGCCTGGGCGGCGGGCTGCCGATCGGCGCGTGCATCGGGTTCGGCGACGCGGGCAAGCTGTTCGCCAAGGGCGACCACGGCTCCACGTTCGGCGGCAACCCGGTCGCCTGCGCCGCGGCCCTGGCCGTGCTCGACAACCTCGATCTCGACCACGTCAAGTCGGCCTCCGCGCGGCTGCGCTCCGGCCTGGAGTCGATGCGGCACCCGCTGCTGAAGGGGGTGCGCGGGCGGGGCCTCTGGCTGGCCACCGTGCTGAGCGAGCCCCGCTCGGCCGAGGTCCAGAGCGCCGCCCAGAGCGCCGGCTTCCTGGTCAACGCCCTCCAGCCGGACGCCGTACGCATCGCGCCGCCGCTGGTGGTCACGGCCGAGGAGATCGACAAGTTCCTGGCCACGTACCCGGCGATCCTCGCGGAGGCGGCCAAGTGACCAGACACTTCCTGAGGGACGACGACCTCACGCCCGCCGAGCAGGCGGAGGTGCTCGATCTCGCCGCGGCCATGAAGAAGGACCGGTTCGGCTACCGCCCGTTCGAGGGCCCGCAGACGGTCGCGGTCCTGTTCGACAAGCCGTCGGCCCGCACGCGCGTCTCCTTCCACACCGGCATCGGCGAGCTCGGCGGCCTGCCGCTGGTCGTGGACAACGTCTCGGTCCTCATGGGCCGCGGCGAGCCCACCGCCGACATCGCCCGGGTGCTCGACCGGCAGGTCGCCGCCATCGTGTGGCGGACCACCGGGCAGGAGCTCATCGACGAGATGGCCGCCCACTCCCGGGTGCCGGTCGTCAACGCGCTCACCGACGAGTTCCACCCCTGCCAGATCCTGGCCGACCTGCAGACCGTCCAGGAGAGGCTGGGCCGGACCGCCGGGGTCACGCTCACCTACCTGGGCGACGGCGCCAACAACATGGCCCACTCCTATCTGCTCGGCGGGGCCACCGCCGGCATGCACGTGCGGATCGCGGCCCCGGCCGGCTACCAGCCCGACGCGGTCATCCTCGACCAGGCCGCCGCCATCGCCGCCAGGACGGGCGGCTCGGTGATCGCGCTGTCCGACCCGGTGGCCGCCGCCCAGGGCGCGCACGTGATCGCGACCGACACGTGGGTGTCGATGGGCCAGGACGGCAAGGAGGAGCGGGTCGCCGCGCTCATGCCGTACCAGGTGAACTCCGAGCTGCTGGAGCACGCCGCGCCCGACGCGATCGTGCTGCACTGCCTGCCCGCCTACCGCGACTACGAGATCACCGCCAAGGTCCTCGAGGGCCCGCAGAGCGCGGTGTGGGACCAGGCGGAGAACCGGCTGCACGCCCAGAAGGCGCTCCTCCACTGGCTGGTGTCCCATCGATGATGATTCCCATGACCAAGGCGGCGCGGCAGGCCAAGATCACCGACCTGCTGCAGCGGCAGGCCGTGCGCTCCCAGCCGGAGCTGGCCAAGCTGCTGGCCGAGAGCGGCGTCGAGGTCACCCAGGCCACGCTCTCGCGTGACCTCGACGAGCTCGGCGCGCTCAAGCTGCGCGCCGACGACGGATCCCTGGTCTACGCCCTGCCCGGCGAGGGCGGGGCCCGGATCCCGCTCACCCGGCTGGGCACCGGCGAGAGCCCGGCCGCCCGACTGCACCGAATCGCCGAGGAACTGCTGGTCGGCGCCGAGGCGTCGGCCAACCTGGTCATCGTACGGACCCCGCCGGGCGCGGCCCAGTTCCTGGCCTCCGCCATCGACCACGCCGACTGGGAGTCGATCCTCGGCACGGTCGCGGGCGACGACACGATCCTCGTGATCAGCCGCGATCCGGCGGGCGGCCAGGCCGTCGCGGACGCGCTGCTGAGAGTGGCCGACCGGCGCGGCTAGCCCGCCACGTGGCCAAGATCTGATCTCCGGAGATATGTAATGTCCGAAAGGGTAGTGCTCGCGTATTCCGGCGGCCTGGACACCTCGGTCGCCATCCCGTACCTCGCCGAGAAGATGGGCGCCGAGGTCGTCTGCGTCGCCGTGGACCTCGGCCAGGGCGGCGAGGACATGGAGGCGATCCAGCAGCGGGCCGTCGACTGCGGCGCGGTCGAGTCGGTCGTGGTGGACGCCAAGGAGGAGTTCGCCGCCGACTTCTGCGTACCCGCGCTGCAGGCCAACGCCCTCTACATGGACCGGTACCCGCTGGTCTCCTCGCTGTCACGCCCGCTGATCGTCAAGCACCTGGTCTCGGCGGCCAAGCGGTTCGGCGGCACGATCGTCTCGCACGGCTGCACCGGCAAGGGCAACGACCAGGTCCGCTTCGAGGCCGGCCTGGCCGCCCTCGCCCCCGACCTCAGGGTCGTCGCGCCCGCCCGCGACTTCGCCTGGACGCGCGACAAGGCCATCGAGTACGCCGAGGCCAGGGGCCTGCCCATCGAGACGTCGAAGAAGAACCCGTTCTCCATCGACCAGAACCTCTGGGGCCGCGCCGTCGAGACCGGCTTCCTCGAGGACATCTGGAACGGCCCCACCGAGGACGTCTACTCCTACACCGACGACCCGGCCCGGCCGCGCGAGGCCGACGAGGTCGTCATCACGTTCGAGCAAGGTGTCCCGGTCAAGATCGACGGGCGGGCGCTGACGCCGTACCAGGTCATCGACGAGCTGAACCGGCGCGCGGGCGCGCACGGCGTCGGCCGGATCGACCTGGTCGAGGACCGCCTGGTCGGCATCAAGTCGCGCGAGGTGTACGAGGCGCCCGGCGCCGTCGCCCTCATCACCGCGCACATGGAGCTGGAGAACGTCACCGTCGAACGCGACCTCGCCCGCTTCAAGCGCGGCGTGGACCAGCGGTGGGGCGAGCTCGTCTACGACGGCCTGTGGTTCTCGCCGCTCAAGAGCGCCCTCGACGCGCTCATCGCCGAGGCGCAGAAGCACGTCTCCGGCGACATCCGCATGACGCTGCACGGCGGCCTGGCCACAGTCACCGGCCGCCGCTCGGAGGATTCTCTGTACGATTTCTCGCTGGCCACCTACGACACCGGCGACACGTTCGACCAGTCGCTGGCCAAAGGGTTCGTCCAGCTGTTCTCCCTCCCTACTAAGATCGCCGCCGCACGGGACGCCAAGAAGGGCTGACGTGCACTATGGTCGCGCCGGAGCACAGGAGCTCGGGGCGAGAGAACGAGGAACGATGCCAACGAGTCCCGAAGCGGGTGCGACCATGGACATGGTCACGAAGGAGACAACGGTGAGTGATGGCAAGCCGATGCGGCTGTGGGGTGGGCGCTTCGAGAGCGGCCCGTCCGACGCGCTGGCCCGGCTGTCGGTGAGCGTGCACTTCGACTGGCGGCTCGTGCCGTACGACCTGGCCGCGTCCAGGGCGCACGCCCGCGTGCTGCACAGGGCGGAGCTGCTGAGCGACGAGGAGCTCGAGCGCATGATCGGCGCGCTCGACGACCTGGAGCGCGCCTGCAAGGCGGGCGAGTTCCGGCCGACGGTCGCCGACGAGGACGTGCACACGGCGCTGGAGCGGGGCCTGCTGGAGCGGCTCGGCTCGCTGGGCGGCAAGCTCCGCGCGGGGCGCTCGCGCAACGACCAGATCGCCACCGACCTGCGCCTCTACCTGCGCGATCACGCCCGCACGGTCGTCTCCCGCCTGGTCGAGCTGGAGACGGCGCTCATGGCCCAGGCGGAGCAACACGCCGAGACGGCCGCGCCCGGCATGACGCACCTGCAGCACGCGCAGCCGGTGTCGTTCGGGCACCAGCTCCTGGCCCACGTGCACGCCTTCGCCCGCGATATCGACCGGCTCACCGACTGGGACAAGCGCGCCGCGATCTCCCCGCTCGGCGCCGGCGCGCTGGCGGGCTCGTCGCTGCCGCTCGACCCGCAGGCCGTGGCCGAGGAGCTCGGCTTCGCGGCCGCCGCGCCCAACTCGATGGACGCCGTCTCCGACCGTGACTTCGCGGCGGAGTTCCTGTTCGACGCGGCCATGATCGGCGTGCACCTGTCGCGGCTGGGCGAGGAGATCGTCCTGTGGGCCTCGCAGGAGTTCCGCTGGATCGAGATGGACGACGCCTACTCCACCGGCTCGTCGATCATGCCCCAGAAGAAGAACCCCGACGTCGCCGAGCTGGCCCGCGGCAAGTCCGGGCGCCTCATCGGCAACCTGATGTCGCTGCTGACCACGCTCAAGGGCCTGCCGCTGACCTACAACCGCGACCTTCAGGAGGACAAGGAGCCCGTCTTCGACGCGGTCGACACGCTGCTCCTGGTCCTGCCGGCGGTGGCCGGGCTGGTCGCGACCATGCGGGTCAACACCGCCCGCATGGAGTCCTCGGCGCCCGACGGGTTCGCGCTGGCCACCGACCTGGCCGAGCTGCTCGTCCGCCGCGGGGTCCCGTTCCGCGAGGCCCACGAGGCGGTCGGCCACCTGGTGGTGTGGTGCCAGGTCAACGACAAGGACCTGGGCGACCTCACGGACGAGGAGCTGATCAAGGTGTCGGCGCACCTGACGCCCGACGTCCGCGACGTGCTCAACGTGCCCGGCGCCCTGGCCGCGCGTAAGGCCCACGGCGGCACCGCGCCCGACCGCGTCCGCGACCAGCTCGTCGCGCTGCGGGAGGCGGTCGACGCACAGGCGGCATGGGCAGCGGGGATCTGAGCTCCGCCGCGCTGCCGCGGGGTTTCTTCGACCGGCCGTCGCACGAGGTCGCGCCCGAGCTGCTCGGGCGCGTGCTCGTGCACGGCCCCGTCGCCGTGCGCCTGACCGAGGTCGAGGCGTACGGCGGCCCCGGCGAGGATCCGGCGGCGCACACCTATCGGGGCAAGACACCGCGTAACGCGGTCATGTTCGGCCCGCCGGGGCACCTGTACGTGTACTTCACGTACGGCATGCACTTCTGCGCGAACCTGGTCTGCCTGCCCGAGGGCTTCGGCTCGGCCGTGCTACTGCGCGGGGGCGAGGTGGTGGCGGGCATCGACGAGGCCCGCGCCCGGCGCACCTCCACGGGCAACGGCATGGCTACGAGCGGCCGGGTGATTCCCGACCGGGACCTCGCGCGCGGCCCGGCAAGGCTGGCCGTCGCCCTCGGCCTGCTCCGCGAGCACAACGGCCTCGACGCGATCGCGGAGGCCTCCTTCGCGGCCGATCGCCGGCTGACCGGAGTCCCGCATGGAGCCGCGGCCATGCTGGAGGGCCGCCCGGTGGAGGCGGAGTCGATCAGGTCAGGCCCGCGTACCGGCATCTCGACCGCCAAGGACACGCCGTGGCGGTTCTGGATCGACGGCGACCCGACCGTGTCGCCCTACCGCGCTCACGTGCCCCGCCGCCGCAACGCCGCGGCCACCTCGGTGGGAGGGGCATCGAGGTCGTGACGGCTGAAAATGTGCAGGTTGTCGCCGGTGTCGATCTCCAGGACCTCGCTCCGCCGCCCCCACCGCCTGCTCACGTCGACCTTGACGTCCCGGATCGCCTCCCAGGGCACATGCCGTTTGCCCGCGAACCCGTGCACCACGGTGATCCCGCTCTGATCGGCCGCCAGCCGTACGGGGGCGACCAGATCACGCAGCCCCATCCCGCCTACCAGCACGGCTGCCGGCACGGCCAGGATCACACCGCGGACATCGCCGGCGACCCACCAGTAGACGGCGAGCCCAGCACACGCAAGAGCCCCTAAAATCTTGAAAACAGCCAGCTCGCGACGGACCCTCCACATGGAGACAGAGCGTATCCAAGTGGCGGCGAACCCGGGCGATCGGGCACGCTTGCACTATTCAACGTCCAACGTCTCTACGGAAAGCCGGCACCGTGACCGACATTCTCGATGACCTCGCGTGGCGAGGGCTTATCGCCCAGTCCACCGACCTCGACGCCCTGCGCGCGTCCATGGCCAAGGGCCCGATCACGGTCTATTCCGGTTTTGACCCCACCGCCGCCTCCTTGCACGTCGGCCACTTCGTGCCGCTGCTCACGCTGCGCCGCCTCCAGCTCGCCGGGCACCGCCCAATCGGCCTGGTCGGCGGCGCCACCGGCCTGATCGGCGACCCGAGCGGGCGCAACACCGAGCGCTCGCTCAACGCCTCCGAGGTCGTCGCGGAGTGGGTGGAGCGCCTGCGCGGCCAGGTCGGGCGTTTCCTCGACTTCGAGGTCCAGCCGAACGCCGCCCAGCTGGTCAGCAACCTTGACTGGACCGGCGAGCTGAGCGCCATCGACTTCCTGCGCGACATCGGCAAGCACTTCCCGGTCAACCGCATGCTCGCCAGGGAGTCGGTCTCCGCGCGGCTGCAGGGGGAAGGGCTGAGCTACACCGAGTTCAGCTACCAGATCCTGCAGGCCAACGACTACCTGGAGCTGTTCCGCCGCCACAACTGCACGCTGCAGATCGGCGGCAGCGACCAGTGGGGCAACATCACGGCGGGCGCCGACCTCATCCGCCGCATCGAGGGCGGGCACGTCCACGCGCTCACCCTGCCGCTGATCACGAAGGCCGACGGCACCAAGTTCGGCAAGACGGCGGGCGGCGCTCTCTGGCTCGACCCGGAGATGACCTCGCCCTACGCCTTCTACCAGTACTTCCTCAACTCCGACGACCGTGACGTGATCCACTACCTCAAGGTCTTCACCTTCAAGACCCGCGAGGAGATCGAGGCCCTGGAGAAGGCCGTCGCCGAACGCCCCTTCGCCCGCGAGGCGCAGCGGACGCTCGCCGAGGACCTCACCGAGCTGCTCCACGGCAAGCAGGAGCTCGACGCGGTCGTGGCGGCCTCGAAGGCGCTCTTCGGACAGGGCGAGCTGGAGGACCTGCCCGCCTCCACGCTGGGGGCGGCGCTGGCCGAGGTGCCGAAGGCCACGGTCCCCGCGCTCGGGACGCCGTTCGTGGACCTCCTGGCCGACAGCGGCCTGGTGGAGTCGAAGTCGGCGGCCAGGCGGGCGGTGAAGGAGGGCGGGGCGTACCTCAACAACGTCAAGATCACCGACGAGGCGTACGTTCCCGGCTCCGAGGACCTGCTGCACGGGCGCTTCATGGTGCTCCGGCGCGGCAAGAAGTCGATCGGCGGCGTCGAGGTCGGCTGACCTTCGCGTGACCTTCGCGGGCTCTTCCCCGTCCGGGGAGGGGCCCGCTTCCATGTGGTACGCGACCGCGTACTCCGTGAGGTCTTCGTGAGGTGGGTCAGCGGCGGACTCCGTGCGGTGGGTCAGCGGCGGACGAACAGCGCCACCGTCAGCCCCGGCAGATCGGCGGAGTGCTTGGCCAGGCTCAGCTTGAACCCCGCCTTCACCACCTCGGCGACCCGCGGGACCGCGTCACCGTCGAGACCCGACTGCTTGCTCCCGCGCCACACCACCCACACCCGCTCACGCCCGTCCAGCGCGGTCGCCGCGTCGGGCCGCTCCGGATACCCGAACCCGTCGGGCAAGGGCGCTTCCCCGGTCTTGAGCACGTCGACCGGCATCAAAGAGTCCGCGTAGTACTCGAATCCCATGCGGAGCTGGCTCTGGCCGTACACGATCGCGTCGTCGGGCTCGGCCTTGATCACGCGCAAGGCCCAGGGGATGTTCTCGAAACGGCCGTTCTCCTCGCGTACCGTGACGTGCTCCTGAACGGACAGCGCGCACCCGAGCAGCACCACCACGACCGCGGCCACCACCTGGAACCGGGGCAGGGCCGCCACGGCGAGCCCCGCCAGCAGCGCCAGCGCGGGGGCGGTCACGAACAGGTACCGGTCCACGTAGACGGGGGTCACGAGCTGCGACACGGCGAGCAGCAGCACCGGAGGCAACACCAGCCACCCGACCACCACGAACACCCACACCCTGCCCCCGGTCACTCCGGCTCCGCCGGTTTCCTCGGCCCTGACCCTGCCGGTTTCCCCAGCCCTGACCCTGCCGATTTCTCCGGCCCCGGCTCCGGTTCCGCCGGGTTCCTCGACCCCACGTGGCGCCGCCTTCCACAGCAGCACCGCACCGGCCAGCGCCAGGGCGAACAACATCACGCCCAGCCCGGTCGCCCCCGCCGCCATCTTCGGGAACTTCAGCCACACCTCCGGCCCCCGCTGCGGGATCCAGCTGATCGCCTTCCGCTCCCCGAACCCCACCAGCCCCAGCACCGCGGCGGGCACACACCCGACGGCCATCGCCGCCAGCATCGGCACCACCCGGCCCCGGCGCACCAGCAGCAGTTGGGCGGGCAGCACCAGCACCGCGAACAGGTGGGTGGAGCACACGAGGGCCACCGCGACCCCGTACACCACCCACCGCCTGACCTCGGAGCGCTCCACGGCCCGGTGCAGCGCCCAGAACGAGAACGCCACAGCCGCCGCAGCGAACGCATAGGACCTGGCGAACGCCCCGAAATAGGACACCGAAGGCAGGATCGCGAAGACAGCGGCCGCGATCACCCCGGCCCGCGTGCTGTGCAACCGCCGCCCCAGATCGACCAGGAACCAGGCGGCCACACCGATCCCCACCGCCGACGGCAGCCGCAGCCACAACTCCGCCGTACCTGCCTTCATCCAGAGGTGCATGAACAGGTAGTACGGGAGGAAATGACCGTCGATGTGCCGGGCCAGCTCCCACATCCCGGACAGCGAACGCGAAGCGGCGCTGATGGTGGCCAGCTCGTCGCCGTTCAGAGTGGCGGACCCCGTACCTGTGAATGCCGCGATGCCGGCGAGCAAGGACATCCACCATGGGGTGGCTGTACGGAGGCGTTCGGCGGGACGGGCGGGGGGAGCTAGCGTGGCGGCAGTGGTCACCGGGGCAGGATACGCGGGGGGAAGGTCGGGAGTATTCGCGTTCGCCCCTTATGTAGTGCGGCCGACTCACGAGCCCAACAGCCCGGCCATCTCACAGCCACGGCCGTTACCACCACCGGCACGGCCACCGCCACCGCCACCGCCACCAGTCCGGGCCACCCCGCGCTACCCCACGACCACGGGCACCGGCACGGACACCAGGAACCTGCGACGACGCCTGTGGATGCCTATGAAAGGCCGTCCCCCGCCACCCACGCCCCGAGCCACAGTGATCTCGCTCCCCGAGCGGATCCCCCGAGCGGATCCCCCGAGCGGATCCCCCGAGCGGATCCCCCGAGCGGATCCCCCGAGCGGATCCCCCGAGCGGATCCCCCGAGCGGATCCCCCG
>NZ_JBEXMW010000008.1:505529-507028 GCF_040610775.1 Nonomuraea sp. NPDC003709
CGAGCGTCGCCAGGGCCGACGCGCAATCACTGCCGGGTGACGCGTGTCGGCTTCACAACGATCACCACCCGCCGCTCGGCATCCCCAACCGGCCGCTCATACTCCAGGCCGTACCGGTTGGCCAGCACGTCGAAGAAGTCCCCCGAAGGGTCGAGCTCCAGCCGCTCGACCACGCCGCGGATCTCCAGATAGCGATACGGCTGCTCAGGGTCGTTGATGGAGACCGCCACCTGCGGATGCTGCTTGACGTTCCGGTACTTGAAGCGATCCATCGTGGTCGTGAAGCGCAAGTGCTCCCCGTCCCAGATCGTCCACACCGGGTTCACGTTGGGCGTCCCGTCGGCCCCGATCGTCGCCAGATGGGCGAACAGCGGGCGCTTCAGCAGGTCCAAGTGGCTGTCGGGAATGATCACGTCTCTCCTCCAAAGCGTAGATACACGTCAGGTTATCAAAGCTTTGATAACCATCAATGTTGTACTGTTTACGACATGGGGATGCCTGCGGACGAACGCCTCGGTCTGGACATCAAGCGTGCGGAGCAGACCCTGATCGCGGCCAAACAGGCCGCCGTCCGGCCGGCAGGGCTGACCGTGCCCCAGTACGCGACGCTGTTCGCCCTGGCCGACAACCCCGGTATCTCGGGCGCGGCGCTGGCCAGGGCATGCCTGGTCACGCCCCAGGCCATGACCGTCGTGCTCAAGAACCTGGAGGAACGCGGCCTCATCGAACGCTCCCCGCACCCATGGCATCGAAACGTCCTGGAGACCCGGCTGAGCGAGACAGGGCGTGCGGCGCTGAAGGCGGCGGACGAGCGCGCCGTGGTGATCGAACGCGCGATCGCGGGTGAGTTCAGCGCGGAGGAGCGGGAGCAACTGCGCAGCCTGCTGGCCCGGTGCGCCGAAGCGATCGCCCGAGCCACCCTGGAACTGTGACATCAAGAGACCGTCGCGTTGTGCCACCGTGAGGGCCGGGACATGGCTCGCGCCGCGCGGTCGGGATCGTCCGCGCCACGCCCCCCGGCGAGGCGATTTGACGTGTCGCGGATTGCGACCTAGTCTTTTAGTTCGCGCCGGGAGTGAGCCGGACGCCGATCAGGCGGACGGGCCCCCGCGCAAGCCCTTTGAAATGACGAGCCACTCGGCAGAGCCGCTTCGGCGCGCTCGGAGTTCGGGTCGTCGTCTGGCGCACGGAGATCACCGAAAAATCGGTTGATTCGACAGGCTCTGGATGACACGGTAAGTTACGAGGGTTGCCCCGGGACAACCGGGGTGCACCATCCTAAGCAAGTCTGAGCAGTTTCCAGCAAATCTCCGGATTTGACGGAAATCAAAAAGCTCGGTAAATTTTAGGAAAACGCGAGGCACGCCTCCGAGCGAAGGTCGAGAGACTTGAGCGAAGATGTAAGCGTCCGTTTCTTGAGAACTCAACAGTGTGTTAAAAGCCAGTGCATGAGATACACATGCATATCCCCGTCATTTATGACGGAAATTGCTTGGATT